>JASFRG010000093.1:0-19046 GCA_050115035.1 Anaerolineales bacterium
ATTGCGCTGGACAAACAAAATGTTAGAGCAATATGGACACATTATGACTTTTTCGAATCACTCGACTCATGTAGTAATCGTATCACGCCGCAAGCGGCGGGGTATTGAACCCGCTAAGGAATAAAGCCTGTACAGTATTATCCCCGTCAAACTATATCTCTGGTTTTGCATTTTTAGCTTTCCCCTGACGAACTAAAACCACCAAGGCAACGAAGTCATACAGTCCATGGATCGTCATCACAACGAACAAATTCCCGGTTAGATGGTAAATCACGCCGAGATATATCCCCGTGATAAAGGCATAAATGGCATACGTGAACGAAAGATAGTGAGCAAATCCGAAAATTGCACTGGCAATCAAAATTCCCAGCCACAACCTCAATCTGTTTGACAATGCACCTTGCAACCAGCCACGAAAAAAGAGTTCTTCACCTGCGCCCGCGAGCAAGGCAATTAGCACCAGGTCAACGATGTTGCTATTTACAAAAATTGGAACGACTTTTTCTTCAAGTTCTATTCTGAGTTCTGATAACGGTTTCCACTTCGACCGCATGGCAAAATACAGAGCCGCAAACATGGGCAGTGACAACAGCAGCGCATAGAACGTCCCGCTCCAGGAAAGGCTGAAATTTGCTCGCACTGCACCGGACCCACCCATCAGAAACAGCCCAACGAGATACAAGCCGCCTTCTACGAATAATGTAAACAAAAGCAGTGTTGTTCTGTTCATAAACTTGACGGTCAGCAGTTCAACTGCTAACCGATCACACTAATCCCCCTCCACCATCTCGCGCGCTTGCTCGATATATGCCAGGCTTTGATGCCGGAAATACGTATTATACAGGGTAGCGTAATGCCCGCCCTGTGCCAGCAGTCCATCGTGATCCCCCTCTTCGATGATGGATCCATTATCGATAACAATGATACGGTCCGCAGCCTTGACCGTAGACAGGCGGTGCGCAATCAGGATGCTGGTTGCATCTTGCAGGATGAGATTCAGGGCTTGCTGGATCTGCCATTCGGTGAAAGGATCGATGCTGGCGGTGGCTTCATCCAGGATGAAGATGGCCGGTTTCTGCACCAGCACGCGCATCAGGGCAACCAGTTGGCGTTGTCCCATCGAGAGACGGTTACCGCGCTCACCCACCTCTGTGTGCAGGCCGTCAGGCAGGGTTTCCAGCCATTCGCCTTCTCCAATACGCTGCGCCATTTCCAGCATTTCTTCGTCGCTTACATCCGGTTTGGCATAGCGGATGTTCTGCGCCACCGTACCCGAAAACAGAAACGGCACCTGCGAAACAATGCCCAATTGCCGACGGTAGGTTTGCAAATCAAAGGTGCGGATGTCATGACCGTCGATGGTCAAATTCCCGGATTGGAACTCGTAGAAGCGCGCGATCAACTTGGCAATGGAGGACTTGCCCGCGCCAGTGTGTCCCACCAGGGCCAGATTCTCTCCGGGTTGGATACACAGGTCGAAGTCCGTGAGAACCGGTTCTTTGTCCGTATAGCGGAAGTTCAGGTTCTCAAAGCAGACCAGTCCCTGCAAGCGGGGCACTTCACGTTGTTCTGTCTGAATAACGTTGGGATCCGCGTCGATCAAGGCAAAAGCACGTTCGGCAGCAGCCAGTCCCTGCTGGATCTGCGCCCAGAACGCGGACAGGTTCAGCACCGGGAAGAAGAACTGGTCGAGACTCATGATGAACAGGTACCAGGCCCCGGCAGTGACCATGCCCTGCTGAATGCTCAGTCCGCCCGCATAGACCAGCCCCGCCGTAAAGAGGCCGCCCAGCGCGTTGAGTGTCGGAAACACCAATGAGAGCACAAACCCGCGCCGGATATTGACCTGATAGGACTGTTGGTTGGAAAAGTCAAACGTCTCGAAGATACTCTCTTCCTGACGAAAGTTCTTGGCAATCGAGATGCCGCTGACCGTTTCTTTGATGGCTGCGTTGACATCCGCCATGGCTTGCATGCCACGTTTGGTGACCCGGCGTGCCATAGCGCGAAACCCCAGCGCAACCAGGAAGATGAAAGGCATCATGGCAAACATCAGCAAGGCCAAATGCCACTCAGTACGGAAGAGAATGACGCCCAGGATAATGGCCTGGAACATCTGCGCGGTCACATCGGTGATAATGACCACCAACTGTCCAAAATCGTTGGTATCAGCTGTGATGCGCGAGACGATGCGCCCGGAGGAGAATTGGTCGTAAAAGGATAGATCGTGTTCGGCGGCGGCATGGAAAGCTTTCGTGCGTAGTTCCAACACGACATCTCCCACGGCGCGAACCACCAATGCGCGGCGCGCCCAGTTAAGTCCCCAGATACCCACCCCTACCAGAAACAATGCCAGGCCTGCCAGACCGATGGCCTGAAGCGTCGGCTGCTCTTTGAGCAAATCCACAATTCGGCTGACGACCACTGGCAGCATCGCACCCACTCCTCCGATGGATATCACCAGGACCGAAACTGCTATCAAACGTCTTACCTGCGGCTTGAAGTATTCGGCAATGCGCCGGACCAACTGTCGGTCGGAATATTGCCGGTCATATTTTTCTGCGTTCAGTCCACCAAAAAATCCCATAGTTTAGCCTTTAGCTGTTAGCACCCATCGCATTCTTCCAGGTAGCGCACAAAGCGGTTATTCTCATCCACCAGAATATTTTTAGCAGCGACGGGTTTGTCACTCAATTCAAAGCCCATGATAATGATCTCGTCGCCCTGCTTGACGAGGTGCGCCGCTGCGCCATTCATAGAGATGACACCCGACTCGCGCTCTCCGGCAATTATATAAGTCTCCAGGCGTGCACCAGTAGTATTGCTGACCACCAATACCTTTTCACCGGGCTGTAACCCCGCCTTTTCGATCAAGGCCTCGTCAATGGTGATGCTGCCAATGTACTCGAGGTCGGCTTGCGTCACGGTCGCTTTGTGGATTTTCGCGTGTAAAAACCAACGCATAGGTCAACTCCAAATTCGTTCTACTCTCTAAAGATCCTGCTATACGCCTCGGAGGTGCGCATCAACTCGTCATGGGTGCCGATGGCGGCGATGCTCCCTTTACGCAGCACTACGATCAGGTCCGCCCAGCGGATCTGCGACAGACGATGCGTGATCAGGAACGTTGTTCTTCCTCTGGCTGCGTTGGCAATCGCGCGCTGGATCTTGTCCTCCGTGGCCGAGTCGATGGCCGAGGTGGAGTCATCCAGGATCAGGATGTGCGGATCGGTCAGGAAGGCGCGCGCCAGCGCCAATCGTTGGCGTTGGCCGCCGGAGAGCGTGACGCCGCGTTCGCCGATGACGGTTTCATAGCCATCATCAAAGGACTGGATAAAGTCATGTGCCTGCGCTGACTCCGCCGCTGCTTCCACCTGCCTCTGGCCTGCTCCCGGTTTCCCGAAAGCGATATTCTCGCTGATAGAACGCGAGAACAGAAAGATGTCCTGTTCGATCATCGATATCTGGGAGCGCAGGGAAGCCAAATTCCACTCGCGGACGTCAACACCGTCAACCAGCACCTGCCCGCCGTTCACATCGTAAGTGCGGTTGATAAGCCTGACCAGCGTTGTCTTGCCCGCGCCCGTCTGCCCGACGAGGGCGACCGTTTGCCCCGGTTTGACTTTGAAGGAGATATTCTCCAGCACGCATTCACCTTCAGTGCCATGCTCAGGATCGGGATAGGTAAATGAGACATCTCTGAATTCGATCTCACCGCGCATCACGCCTGTGTAACCCGCAGCATTCTGATCGAGGTTCGTCTCGCGGTTGATCAGTTCCAGGATACGGCGCGCGCTGGAGAGACCGAGGGAAACCTGGGTATAAGCAAAGGTCGAGGCGAAGGTGGGAAATCCCAACATCAACAACAAACCAAAATAAGCTACAATGCCGCCGGTCGTTACCAATCCAGCACGGAATAGAAACAGGGCATGCACCAGACCGATCGTATAGGTCATGCCCAAAAGCAGGTTGGGGAGGAAACGCGCTTCGAGATCGCCTTGTCGAACAAAGGCATTGCGCACGCGTTGGGCGTTGGTCACGAAGCGCCCGATCTCCGCATTTTCCTGGGCAGAGCCCTTCATGATCTCCACCCCATCCAGGGCTTCGGAAAGATGGGTGTTCATCGTTCCGAACGTGCTGCGCACTTCATCTGTGACAGGCGAAAGTGTCCGCAGGTAGTGCCAGAGCGCGATGAAATAGGAGATCGTATAGAGTGAAGGCGCCAGCACGAGCGCGGGATGATATTGCGGCGCAAAGATAAAAGGCATGATTAGGAACATGAGTGAGCCGATCACCAGATTCATGCCGGGGCTGAACATGAAGTTGACTTCGCGCACGTCATTAGTGGCACGAGCCATGGTATCGCCGACCGGTTGCAAATTATGAAAGGTCATGCTCTTGCCAAGCAGGGAAACATACAGTTCGTCGCGGATGTCACGTTCGATTTTCTGTGCCATCAATTCTGCGCCAAAGTTGCGTCCGAATTGCAGCACGCCGCGCACGATTTGGGAGCCGCCCAGAAGCAGCGCTAGCGGGATCAAAATGCTGGTATCCGGATTGGGCTTCAACATCTGGTTGAAGGCGTCCCCAACCATAACGGGGACAATAGCAGCTAACGCGGCATTCCCCAATCCACCGATGAAAATCATGATGATAATCGGCCAGTAGCGGATGGCGTGTGTGTATATCCACTTGACCGCACTGCTGCGGTCAGCGGTGTGTTTGCGTTGCAGGGTAAATTCAGCGGGATGAGAAATAGTAGCCATAAAAGTTACATGTACCAGACGAATGCACAGGAACTGATTTTACCCCCAATATGAAATGGAGAGAAAACTTCTCTTAATCTATTTGCCCAACTGTCCGGTCACGCGCCCGCGGCCAGAACGCTTGGCATGGTAGACACGCCGGTCGGCGGCTTCCAGCAGCGCTTCAGTGGTCTCTCCATCGATCGGGAAATAGGAAACGCCAGCGCTGAAAGTTATTTTCAAGGGCGGAACGCCCGGGATTTGCATCGCGCTGACATCATCGAGCAGATGCTGCACCAGCGTAGGGCCGCGCGATTGGTCGACACCATGCAAGAGCAGAACGAATTCATCGCCTCCAAAGCGGAACAATAGATCTGTCGTACGTAAATTCGCTTTGACCCGTTCGACGAAGGCAATCAAAACTTCATCGCCGCGTGTATGCCCGAAGTTATCGTTGACCTGTTTGAAGTGGTCGATGTCTAAGAAAACCAGCGACAGGTTGTATTGATACCGGCGCGCACGGTCCATTTCTTCCTGTAAACGGTCATCAAAGGTCTGACGGGAAAGCGCGCCCGTCAAATGGTCGTACAGTCCGGCGCTGTAGTCGGCGGGTTTTACTTCTCGCAGGCGCGAACTGAGCAGGCGCATGATCTCCACGCCGGAACCTGGCATAAGTGCCAGTAATTCCTGGAATTTTTCCTTGCTCAAATATTTCAATTCCGTAGGAAGAATCGCTGCCACACTCGCGGTGCGCCGGATATTTTCCAGCAACGCAATTTCACCGACTACCTTTCCCGGGTGACGAAACGTTAGCAGGCGTGGCTCATTTAAATCGCCTTGCAAAATGACCAGCAGTCCCGCTTCGATCCAGTACATGCCGTCACCGGGATCATCCTGTCTGAACAGAATTTCGCCAGCCTGAAGTTCCACATTGCTGCCTGAAGTCTCCAGAAGCTCTCTCAATGATTCAACTGGATTCGAATCATCAGGTTGCTTTGAGCGCGCAGGCAAATCATCATAAACGGTCTGTAATTTTGCGAGTAATTGCGGAGAGAGAAATTGCGTGGTTTTCATGGGTGCCTATGATTCTAGCATGGGCAGAACTAAAAAGGCCTCCAGCACAAGTACTGGAGACCAAAGTCAATTATGATTTTACCCAGCCCAGGCCGATGCGGCCACGCTCGGGCTCGATCTTCAGGATTTCTACCTCAATGATGTCGCCGACTTTCAGCAACGTCCCATGCGGAATTTGGGATTTATGCAGCAGCCCATCCTGCTTAACACCGATATCGACGAAGGCCCCAAAATCGACCACATTGCGCACAGTCCCTTTCAAGCTCATGCCTGTTACCAGATCCTCCATTTTCAACACGTCCGAACGCAGGATAGGCGCGGGCGTCTCTTCGCGCGGATCACGCCCGGGACGGACAAGCTGTTCGAGGATGTCCTTCAATGTGGGGAGGCCGCAGCCCAACTCCTCGGCCAGCCTTTCGGGTGGGACTTTGGCGGTCAATGCATCGAGGGCGGACTTTCGCTCTTCGATAGCGGAAGCAGGTGAAAGTCCGGCGCGAGCGAGGACGGCCTCGGCCACAGGATAGGATTCAGGGTGGATGGCAGAGGCGTCCAAAGGATTTATTCCATCCCGAATGCGCATGAAGCCTGCGCTTTGTTCGTAAGCCTTAGGCCCCAGTCCAGAGACAGCCTGCAATCCCTCGCGCGCTTTGAAGGCGCCGTTCGCATCGCGATAAGCCACGATGTTGGCGGCCAGCTTGGGACCGACACCCGCCACGTGAGTGAGCAGGGCCGGGCTGGCGGTATTGAGGTCCACACCGACATGGTTGACGACTGACTCGACCACGCCATCCAGGGCATGCGTCAGGGCGCTCTGGTCGACATCGTGCTGGTAGAGTCCTACGCCAATGGATCTGGGATCGATCTTGACCAGTTCGGCCAGCGGGTCCTGCGCACGGCGGGCGATAGAGACCGCGCCGCGGATGGAAACATTCAAATCGGGGAATTCGGCGCGCGCCAACGGCGAGGCCGAATAGACAGATGCGCCCGCTTCGTTGACGATCAGGTATTTGGTGCTTTCAGATTTGCCGCGCGTTAACTCAGCCACCAACTGCCCTGTCTCGCGCGAGGCAGTGCCGTTGCCGATGGTGATGAGCGTTACGTGATGCCGGTTGATCATTTCCTCGAGCGTAGACAGGGCTTCGTCCCATTTCTTCTGCGGGGGGTGCGGATAAATCGCGCCGCTATCGAGCAACTTACCTGTGGGATCGACGACCGCTACCTTGCAGCCGGTGCGGTAACCGGGGTCAATGCCCAGCACGGTCTGCCCGGCCAGCGGCGGCTGTCCCAGCAACGCGCGCAGGTTGGTGGCAAAAACCTGGATGGCGTGGTTGTCGGATTTCTCACTCAGTTCACGGCGCACATCCCGCTCGATGGAGGGCAGCAACAGCCGTACGGCAGAATCCTGGATGGCTTCCTCAAGTTGTTCGGCAAACGGGCTGAGAATGTCCTCTTCGAACTCAGCCTGAATGGGATCCAGCCAATCGCGCTCGGCGATGTGGACGCGCACTCTCAAAACACCTTCTTTTTCGCCGCGAGCAATCGCCAACACCTGATGCGGCTGCAGGCGGTCAACATGGCCTTCAAATTCATAATAGCTTTCATAGACGCGTTTCTCATCGACCGCATCTTCGATTTTTTCGGCGGTGAGTTTGGCAAATTTCAATGCCTTTTCTCGCGTGATAGAACGAACACTGGCATTGTCACTGATGGTTTCTGCTACGATGTCGCGCGCGCCTTGCAGAGCCTCTTCTACGTTTGGCACATCATCGCTCAGGAAACCCGCTGCAGCCTCTTCGGGAGAACTGACCAGCGACTGCGATAGGATCATCTCGGCCAGCGGTTCCAGACCACGTTCGCGAGCAACCATGGCGCGCGTGCGGCGCTTTGGCTTGTAAGGCGCGTACAGGTCTTCGAGCGCGGTCATCGTTTCGGCAGCTTCGATAGCGGCACGCAGTTCATCGGTCAGTTTGCCCTGCTCCTCGATGGACTTCAAGATGGCGGCACGGCGCTCGTCGATGGCGCGCAGGCGGGCGATCTCGTCCGCGACGATGCGCACCTGCTCGTCGTCGAGCGAACCGGTCACCTCTTTACGATAACGGGCAATGAACGGGACGGTGTTGCCCTCATCCAGCAGGCGGACGGTCGCATCCACCTGCGAGGGTCTGGCATTGATCAAAGAAGATATTTTTTCAGCATGAGTCATGGCAGCGATTCTACCACTTGCAGAACAAAAATTCGTTCAAGAAAACTATCCATCTCCGGGCGTGTTGTAGCTAGTGTCAACAACTTTATACGCAAAAGGAGAACACGATGAAAATTGATAGAAGACTCGGCAATATCCTGCTGGCCGTCTATTTGATTTTGGCTGGACTGGCTGCACTTGGTGTGGCTATCCCTTTCGCCAACATCATTATGGGCATTTGCGCGCTGGCTGCAGGCATCATTTTCTTAATCCGCTGAACTGCCTTGTTAGGATATCGTTTTTGGACAGCCTCTCACACCGGGAGGTTGTTCGCTAAAAGTGTTGTGAAGAGTTCGGCACACCGGAGACTGTATTCACCCCGCCCCTGATTGTTATCCTCGAGGCTCCACCAGGCAGATAGAACGGCATGGCAGATAGCCCAACTGTGGATGCGTTCCCGTTCCATATCCAGCACCTCGGACAGGATATCGATGCGCTTCTCTGTCTGAGCCCGTGGGTTGCTTCCGTTTAAGAAATCTGGCACCGGATTGATAAGCAGTGGTCCTACTTCGTACCCTTTCGGCCCGACTACTCCTTTCGGGTCGATCGCCAGCCAGCTGCGCTCGGACTCGAGTACGTTGAAATGATGAAAGTCGCCATGCAAAAGAACTTCATCCTTATTTTCGGTCAGCAACTCTCTCGAGAGAATTTCGGCGGTTTCTACCAGTTTCTCAGGTAGTGGACCTGTGCCTCCCCCATACCGTTGGTGCAGACGTTTGAATCCATCAAACCAATCTTTGAGGTAAATGAAATCTGTAGTAGCGACTTCCCTGGCACCGCTCGCTTTGGCAGGCGCAGTCGCTATATAACGACTAAAGTCGTTACTACTTTTCCAGAGTTGTATCATCACCTCCGCGGCAATGCGAGTGGCACGCTCGTCATCTTCCAATGTAGCCAACATATGACCGGGCTGCAGGCGCTCCAAAAGCAGCATCCCTTTTTCAGCATCCGCGTCCAGCAAACGGCAGGCGCCCTGTCCATTGTAAATGCGCAAGGCGGCGATTTCGGATGTCAATTCGCGGTTGGGAACGCCGAGTTTAAGGATAACAAGTTCCTGTGCGGAGCCACGTGCTTTTCGCGGCGCAATCGAAGGACGAGTCGCTTGGATAGCCCATCGACCCCTGGCGCCGCCCGCCAGGGCAGGTGTGCCCTCACTATCGCTCGCTCCGCTCAGGGCCAAAGCTACAAAATGATAGGAAAGATTGGGGAGGGGCTGAATATCCGCCAATTCCCAGCGGCGGGAAGCCTCATCAATCAAATCAGGCAGTGCGGACAGCCAGGCTTCGCCTTCGTCGCCGAAATTGTTTTTGATCGTCTGGATAAAGATTGGCTCCACGGAAGCAGGTTATGGGATGAATGATGCGGGGCGCTTCGACTGCGGGCTACGTCCTCCGCTCAGCACGAAACATCAAACGGGAAACAACTTATCCTTCACTTCGGGACAATACTCCTCCACCATTTCAGATGAGAGCGCGTTCGCTTTGCAGATGGCAGCATACAGGTCTGCGGAGGGGCGTTTGGTACGTTGCTGGGTTTCCACGTCCAGGGCCCACAGACCGAAGCGCTGCGTCCAACCGCGTTCCCATTCGAAGTTGTCAACCAGTGTCCAGTGGAAGTAACCCTTGACCGGCCAGTTGAAGTTGACCGCGCGCCAGACCTGATGGAGGTGCTGCGCCAGGTAGCGTGGTCGCAAGTGATCATCGTAATCTTCCACACCGTTCTCGGTGATCAAGATGGGAGTGTGGGGATATGTTTTCACAATCCATTTGAGGCTTTGGAAGAGGCCTACGGGGTGATTGGCGATAAACTCGGTGTCGCTCAGATCGGCGTCTTCGGGATAGCCGGACGCAGTGAAGAGTTCCTTGCGATTGCGCAGGTCGAACCAGACCGTATCCACCGAGTAGTAGTTCAACCCGAAATAATCCTGCGTACCTTTGGCTTCAGGAATTTTAAAATTGCCAACCGGGGTCTTCATCACGCCAGTCGATATGCCAGTAGGAAAAGCCATATTGAGTCCGTTGTAGCGGATATTGCGCATCAGCCTGTCGAGCGGTGACCAGGAGCGTTTGGGCACCATCGGGCGGTAGTGATGAGCGTAACTCACACGCGCTTCAGGCTGGATCTCGTGGATGGCACGATAGGCGAGGGCATGCGCACGCAGCATATTGGCCATGACTTGCATGGCCATGTTGACCCCCGGATCGCAAGCCGGAAAGTCTCCGGTAACATAGCCGCTCAGGGCATAGACGTTCGGCTCGTTGATCGTGCACCATAGGGTGCAATATTCCTTGAGTGCATCCACGGTCTTGCGCACGAATTTCTCGAACAGAGTCACGGCCTCGTCGTGCTCCCAGCCGCATTTTTCGTACAGCCAGAGCGGGTCGGAGAAGTGATGCAGCGTGACCATCGGAGTCATCCCACGCTCTTTCAAGCCGCGCAGCATCGTGCGATAGCGTTCCAGCGCGTCTTCATCCCAACGCTCGGGTTCGGGCTGGATGCGGCTCCATTCCACCGAGAAACGATGCGCATTCTGCCCGGCTTCGGCGGCGCGATCGAAGTCCTCGCGCCAGCGTCCTCCCCACCAATCGCAGGCCAGCCCCGATTTATCGAGGGTATGGCCTTCCTGTTCCCACTTCCACCACTGGTTGTTGGTGTTGTTGCCTTCTACTTGATGGGAGGCAGTGGCGGTTCCCCACAGGAATCCGCGCGGGAAGTGATAGATTGCTTGCGGCATAGGTTCTCCAAAATATTCGGTGGTCGAGTAGCCCTGAATGCCTTTAGAAGGGCATATCGAGACCACAAATTTCAAGGATCATTTGCGCCTGTTGGTTTCGATACGTCCCGCAAAGAGCATGCGGGACTACTCAACCAACGGGAATCCGTCTTACAAGTCTAACACGTCATTTTGTTCGCGCAAGATACGCCAGATATAAGGCAACTGACCCGGCAACCGCCGCATTCAAAGATTCGATCTGCCCCTTCATCGGTAATTTCATCAAGATGTCACAGGACTTTGTTGTCAACTGACGCATGCCCTCTCCCTCCGAGCCGACCACCAACCCGATCGCACCATCCAGGGGCGATTGACCAATTGCCCCTATGGTTTCGCCATTTTGGTCGAGACCAATAACCCAGGCCCCGGCCCCCTTCAACGCATCGATGGCCTGGTGCAGGTTAGCCTGCGCCACCAGCAAATGCTCGGATGCGCCCGAGGAGGCGTTGACTACCGCCGGTGTGACTCCCACCGTGCGCGCCAGCGGGATGACCACGCCATGCGCGCCGACCACTTCCGCGGTGCGCAGTAGCGTGCCGAAGTTCTGCGGGTCGTTGAGCGTATCCAGCAGCAGAACGAAGAGTGGTTCTTTTCGTTCGTCGGCCAGTTCGAAAATGTCGGTCAGGTCGGCGTAGGGATAGCCGCTGGCCTCCAACGCCACGCCTTGATGGTTGGCTTTCAGGCGGTCCAGCCGCCCGCGCGGGACGCGGTTGACGGGGATTTTGCGTTCTTTGGCAAGTCTCAAAATGTCGCTCAGGCGGCCTTTCTCCTTGACACCTTCAGCGATTTCAAGCGAGAAAGGTTGGCGACGGCGGGCGCGCAGCGTTTCATAGACAGCGTTACGGGAATAGAGGGTTTCTTTCATGGAGATATTGTATATCAATTTTTTTTGGAGAGAAGATGTTGTAAATTATTGGATTTGCTTAGGATATAATCGCCCCAATGTTCACAAACAGGGACATTACCGCAATGACATCAACTTCCCCCACAGTGGACTATTCACGAAAATGGCACGTGCTCTCCGCGTCGGGATGGGCGTTTTCCTGGTAACCATTGTCATCGCCGCCCTGGGCGCGCTGTGGACCGGGCAGGTCCTCAAGCATGCGGTCAAGTGCTGACAGCTGGAGCAACGGTCGCGCCGATTCCCGCGCAGGTGTTCACCCTGCGGGATACCTTTGTATTGTGAGCGTTTTGATTTTCGCCGCGCTGTTGCTCAGCATCTGGGGCTTGTGGGAGGAGAGAATGACAAAAAAAAAGCAGATCACCACCACATCCGGCAGCGAGGACGCTGCCTAAAGCAGGGTAAATGAAAATCGCCTCTTCGATCGATATAAAAAGCTCGCCCGAAGTCGTTTTCAGTTGGCTCGAAAATCCGCAAAAAGCGATGCAATGGATGACCAGTGTCTCAAACGGGGATATTATCCACGAGACGCCGGAACGAATAGGAACAACCTTTCGCGAAGTTGTAGAAGATGAAAACGGCTCTATGGAAATGCACGGCACGATTACTGGTTTCGAAGCGGACAACTCGATCGCGTTTCATTTGGAGAGCAGGGTCAATATCGTTGATGTGGAATATCGGGTTGAAAAAGCTGGTGAGGGAACGCGCCTGGATTACGATGCGAATGTTAAATGGAAGTTCCCGGTTAACATCATCAGCATTTTTATAGGCAAGAAGATGAGGCAAAGTACCCTTGATCAATTACAGGATGCACTAACCAAGTTGAAAAAATTATGTGAAGTAGAATGACCACCGTTTTTTGAATCCCTGTAAGAAAAACAACTGCAATTTCCCCAGAATTTAATTTTCCATAAACCCCCGAAGCAACAATTCAGTCGCATGCACCAACTTGTCCCTGTAAAATTCGGGGCTGGTATCCATGTCTATGGACTGCATGGCTTTTATTTGCTTGGGTGTCAGGTCCATCATGGGATAGGAGCCGATCACCAAAGAAGACAGGGCGGTTAAAAATTCAGCTGCGTCTTCAAGGGAATGAAACGGTAGCACTGTACTCAGGAATTGTGCAACCGTGCCAATCTCCTGGTTTATTTTAAGTTTGAATGCTGTCAAAGCTTCAAGAGAGGAGTTTGGTTCCAGCAGGGTAAAGAGAATGGTAAAAAGCTTGACCATGCGTTTATGTTTCAGGATTAAGGCCACTATGATTTCGGCAGCCTCGCTCGGAGACATGTTTCCATTCGTGAAATTCTCAAGAACATCTGCCCGCCAGACCGCAATATCATGCTTCATCAGTTCGAGGAAAATGTCTTCTTTGGTTTGGAAGTAACGATAGAGATTCGAACGCGTAAAATCGGCCTCCTTGGCGATCATGGCAAAGGTGATGTCTTCAAAACGGTATTCTTTATATAATCGTGCAGTCGCATTCACGATTTCGTTGATGCGCTGTTCGATCTGTTCGTCACTGCGTGCTCTTACCCAATCCATTATTGTTCTCCATTTTACTCTTCGATTGATATCTCACCGTGTTCTAACTCATCTCCGCCGAGGACTTCAACCCAAACCCGAATCCCAAAGAAGACTGGCATAAGCAAGAGTACTGCTATTGCAATCAACAAGGGAATTGTATTCAGAGGGTTAAGCCCTAATAATAGGATAAGAGTTGCAGATATGAGCAAACCCCGCCGTCCGATATCACGTACACGCTGATGTTCCGGAAGAATTTGCGTGGTCCGTGTCAGGAGAGCTGTGGTGATCAACACAAGGGACGTTGCTATTAATAGCAGCCAACGTACTTCCATGGGCAAAGGTTCGCCTGTGTGCTCCACTACATTTAGCATAGAAGCGCCCACTGTGGTGATTCCTATTGTCAGAAAAAGATGCAAGTAAAGCCACATAAAAACTATACCCATTTTTCGAAGCGGATGGTGATGGGAGATGAGGTCAAAGTAAACCCACCATAAACCGATGGCGATCAGCATACTGAGGGCTGCAGTTATACCTACCTGCCAATTCAGATCGTGATGTTCGTTCACACCTGAGACTATTCCAATAATGACTTCGCCCAGAACGATAATGGTGAATAGACCAAAACGTTCGACCAAAGAGTCGGAAACGTCCATGGACAAATCGATCTGCGCCTGGACCTCGGGCGAATTACGGCGCAAACGCATGAACAGCGGCGCCATCAGCGAAAGCAGCAGGCCCGCGCCCCATAGATAAAATCGGGCAGGCGCCATCATAAATATAGAGCAGACGAATAACAGCGTGGAAAGCAAATAGGCCACAACATAGGGGCGAGCCAATGGCCGATGTGCCGCATCATAGACACCCGTCCGCCACCACAGCCAGGATAGGATCAACTGAAAAACAGCATATGACAAGGCAAAACCTACTGAGCTTTCGCCCAATGCGTCATGCGCGAAGACTGCCATGGCCACAACCGTGAACATCTGCAAAAATGTAAAAACGCGTGTGCGGATGTCATTGTTGCCGTGGATGTCATGATAGAGGCTGCCGTTGAGCCAGGCCCACCAGACGATCACGAACAGGAAAGCGAAACCGCCTACCGCGTCCCAACCGATATGGTTGGAAAGCGAGTGAGATAACTCAGCGATCAGCGCCACATAAACCAGGTCGTAGAACAATTCCAGAAAAGAAACCTGGCGGTGCTCGATGCGGTCGCCTGCTCTGCGCGGCGGCTGCCACCAGGACCGGAATCTACGGATAAGAATTGACATATGCTGTCCTTCCAATATTTGTCATCTAAATCCTGTAAAGTCTGGCATCGCCATCCTGGCGAACAGAATGCAGGCCCAGGAATGTAAAAGTGTTGGATACCACTCTGGTGCCAGGGCGCAGTTCAATTTTGAATTTCTCCTCCAGCTTCCTATTGGTATCTTGAAGTAGATAGCAGGTGACTACAGTGGCTTCACTCAAGTCCTGTTTGAAAAAATTTCCATAAACGATCCTGACGCGCTTACGAAGTCCCAAAAGGGTGATCAGGGTTTGACACCAAATGTAACGCAACGGGTCAATTTCAAGGCCAACTGCTCTGGCTCCATACCGCCTGGCCGCCGTGATGATGGTACGCCCATCTCCGCACCCCAGGTCATAGACGATATCATCCGGGCCCACCTCAGCCAACTTCAACATCTTATTCACCGTACCCATCGTGGTTGGCACCCAGGGCGCGCCTACGAAATTTGTCCAGGAGGCGGAAATCGCCAGGATCAGCACAAGTATCAAAAGCACAATTGGTCCTGCTACAAGCATGGGTTTTCTCTATAAAAGTTATGAATTGGTTTGTTTTCTCGTCATTTTCATTACTGTAAACTGTACAGGTAGAGCTTTTCTTCCTTATCCTCGCTGACCAATTGAAGGCCGGGAAAGATAAAATAGTTCGAGACTACCCGTGTTTCAGGGTTTAACTCACTCTTGAATTTCGCTTCCAGTTTTTTGTTCGTGACACTCAGCAAATAGCAAGAAACCACACTGGCGGAGCTCAAGTCCTGCTTGAAAAAATCTCCATACACGATTCGCACACGGTCACGCAACCCTAAGACGGTGATCAGAATCTGACACCAAACGAAACGCAATGGATCGAGCTCGATCCCGACCGCTCTGGCGCCATAACGTCTGGCCGCGGTGACGATGATGCGGCCATCCCCACAGCCCAGGTCATAGAGCGTATCATCCGGGCCAACCTCAGCCATGGTCAACATCTCGTGTACCATGCTCATGGGTGTGGGCACCCAGGGGGCTCCACGCGAGTTGGTCCAGATAATGGAAATCACCAGGATGATCAGAATGATGAGAAATATAGTCAATAAACAGATCTCCTCTTATGCAAGAACAGGCCAATGATAACTGATACCCGTCATCTCTTCCGACACATTCCAGAGACGTTTTGCCAGGTCGGCATCTTTGGCGGAATCACTGGTCTCCACCTTTTGTGGATAGCCGCGCATTTCCATATAACCACTCGGACCGAAGTAATCGTTGCGGCCTGCATCAGGATCAAGAGCGGCTCGCAGGGATGGCAAAGCGCCCATCTCCGGCTTTTGCCCGATCCATTCGCTGACCGTATGCAGGAATCCTTTTTGCAATCCGGTAACTGTCCAGCCCGGGTGGGCAGCAGTGGCAATCACATCTGAGCCGATTTCAGTCAAACGTCGGTTCAACTCAAGCGTAAATAACAGATTGGCCAACTTGCTCTGAGCATATGCATTTGCAGGCTGGTAACCTTTCTCGGCATTGAGATTGTCAAAGTCAATCGTGCCCATGCGGTGTGCGTTGCTGCTGAGGTTGACGATACGAGCCTCGGGTGTCGCTAAGATGACATCCATCAGCAAGCCAGTCAGGGCAAAGTGTCCCAGGTGGTTAGCGCCGAACTGCACTTCAAATCCATCGGCGGTTTTGGTGAACGGCGGAATCATAATTCCAGCATTGTTGATCAGCAGGCCCAGGGAATCATATCTGCTTTTGAAAGTATCTGCAAAGTCTCGTACGGAGGCCAAATCTGCCAGGTCAAGCTGGATGATCTCCAATTTTGCCTTGCGAAACATCGAATGAATTTCTTTTGAAGCGAGGTTCGCCTTATCAAGATTACGGCAGGCTAGCACTACTTCGGCGCCTTTTGTTGCCAGGGTTTTGGCTGTTTCAAAACCGATGCCGCTGTTGGCTCCTGTGACGATGACAACTTTGCCGGTCAGATCAGGGATATTTTGTGTGGTCCATTTTTCAGTCATTGTGTTTTCCTTCCTTCTATTTCGAGGCCGACCAACTCCAGGCTGCGGTGGTAGAGTTTCTCGGCAAGTTCTTTATCATGTGCGAGCGGGTTGGGTGACGACATGGGCCAGCCTCCCGGTCGGTTTTCCTTATTGGGGTACAGGATGCTGTTCTGGCTGTAGTATTCACCGCTGTGGTTGGATGCGTCATCATCCAGCAGACAATGGAGGGTCGTCTGCGCTCCCTCGAACCAGGACATCGTTCCGAGCATGCCAGCGAATGGCCTCATCAGGACATTCTGCACAAATCTCCCTGCTGCGCCTGCCGAATCTGCTATCAGGTTCGAGCGGATCCAGCCGGGATGAACCGAAAAGGCCGAAACGCCAGTACCTTCCAAGCGGCGGGCAAGGTCCACCGCATGCAGCACATTCGCCAGTTTGGAATTCGCATATGCTTGACTGGCGTCATATTCTTTATTTTCAAAATTCAAGTCTTCAAAATCGATCTCGCCGTAGTACCCGCGCATCCCAGCATGCGCCACGCTTGAGACGTTCACGATGCGAGATGGGCCGCTGGCTTTCAAGGTATCCAGCAGGAGTTCGGTGAGCAGAAAATGCCCGAGGTAATTGATCCCGAACTGGGCTTCGAAGCCGTCTTCCGTTCTACCTTCCGGGGTGTGCATGACGCCGGCGTTGTTGACCAGACCGTCCAGGCGATCATACTTTGCGAGAAACGATTCTGCAAAGTGGCGGACAGAGGCCAGACTGGCCAGATCCAATTCCATGATCTCAACCGATCCGCGGATATCCCCCAGATCGGCAAAGGCTTCTTTCCCGGCCTCAACGCGACGGCAGGCGCTGACAACATGAGCGCCCTGTTCGGCCAATTGCTTCGTCGTTGCGAAACCGGATCCGGAATTGGCTCCCGTCACGATATAGATACGACCACTCAAATCTTTTTCAAACAACTTTGGATCACACATCAGTGTTTTGGGCATTTTCTACTCCTTGATAGGGTATTGCTAATCAATAGCTGCATTGTAAGAGACATAACGTCTCTTGTCAAGAGACAAAGTGTCTTTTATATAAATACTTATAGAACGCTAATACTACCCTATTCAGCCGGGAATATAATTGCCATTTTGGGTTCGCCCCCTCGACAACTTGATAAATTTTTCCACAAAATAAGAAAACTACTAAAACACAGTGCCCCATTCCATCAAAAGAACAGGGCACTGCCTATAATTCTCTCAGTGTTCTCGAAAGTTGCTGTGTCGAAAGCTAACAGTTTTTCAAAAGCTCTTCAGCCTTTTCCACCAAATCTCGGTTCCCAATATAGACAGGCGTTCGTTGATGGATATCCACGGGAGTAATATCCAGTAAACCTTGTTTGCCATCAGAGCCATACCCTCCAGCATGTTCGGCCAGGAATGCTAAAGGGGCGGCTTCGTATAAGAGACGAATCTTCCCATTTGGCTTGGCAGGAGTTGCGGGATAGATGAATACGCCGCCATGAAGCAGATTCCGATGGAAATCAGCCACCATAGAGCCGATGTAACGATAAGACAGAGCCGGTTTATAGTCATCCCTGAGCCAATCAACGTATTTGTCCATCTCCTCACACCAGGTCTTGCCAGCAGAGTAGTTGAAGCTGTAATAAGCTGGCGTTTCAGGAATGCGGATGTTCTCTTTCGAAAGCAAAAATTCGCCCATCGATGGCTCCAATGTGAAGCTGTGCACTCCCTTTCCAGCGCTGTAAACCAGCATGGTGCTGGTGCCGTAGAAAATATATCCGGCAGCAACCAAATTCCTGCCAGGTTGGAGGCAGTCTTCCAAACGACCCGGGTTATCTTTATCCAAAACATGGTAGATGCCGAAGATCGTCCCGATGCTGATATTCGTATCTATGTTTGATGAGCCGTCCAGAGGATCATAGACCAGTATATAAGAGCCTTTTTGAAACCCCTCAGGAATGGGTACCCAATCCTTACGTTCTTCGGTCACCATGCCTGCTAACCTGCCGGTATGGTCATTAAGCCGAACGATAATGTCGTCAGCGAGAAGATCGAGCTTTTGTTGAGATTCTCCCTGTACATTGATCTTTCCCGCCAGGCCAAGCATATCCAGCAAACCTGCCCGCCGCGTTTGGGCGCTGATAATCTTCCCCGCCACTGCCAGATCATAGAAAATAGCAGTTAGTTCTCCTGTGGCATATTCAGGCTGGGTGTCCAACAAAAAGCGTTCGATTGTGACGATCTTATCGTCAATCATTGGAAGGTTGCTTAAACCATTTGGCGGTAGCATTTTCGCTCCTTTTCTTATAGAAAACGGCTTTTTTAGGATATGTCCAGTCTATCATAAATGGCATAATCTCTTAAGGAACAGAAGTAATGTGCTGATCCGTTGGTCAACAAGCGCCGTTCGCTGGGCATCTCGTACACGTCAGCGTTCGGCATCTTCTAGTAATACAAGCTATGGATACAAACATTAAAACAACATTAACAAAACAACATTAATCCCTGTCAAG
>JASFRG010000094.1:0-18951 GCA_050115035.1 Anaerolineales bacterium
TTGCTAACACCGATCCCACGCCGTTGATATCATCCGTTTCGATCACGGCAACAGCGTCATAAGGGCCAAACGTCATGTGCGCTTCTACTATACTGGGAACCCGGCGAAGGTGCCCAACAACTTCTTTCACGCTCCCTGTGCGAATATTTACCAGAACATATGCTTTCATCGAATCCTCTCTTATGCTTCGCGATTGCGAAGAAATACGGACCAATATATGGCAGCGACGAGTACCGCACCACCAATGATATTACCAAGTGTAACCGGCAGCAAGTTGTTTAGCAGGAAATTTCTCCAAGTCAGATTAGATAACTCAAGCCCGGTTGCAGTAACAAATCCTTGATCAAAGCCTTTGATCAGCAAACCATACGGTACGAAATACATATTGGCAACACTGTGCTCGAAACCCGCAGCGACAAAGGCGGTAATTGGGAAAATAATCGCGGCAATCTTGTCGATTGTACTGCGTGCACTAAATGTCAACCAGACTGCCAGACAAACCAGCGCATTACACAACACACCTAAAGCCATAGCCTGAAAAAAATCCAGGTTGGCCTTACCTGCTGCAATTTTTAGGGCAGTTTCACCCACTGCCCCACCACCAAAAGTGTATTGCTTGCTCCACAGCACCAACAACGCAGTTCCGAAAGAACCAACAAAGTTGCCGGCATATACGATCACCCAGTTACGCAACAAGGCACGTCCTGCCACTTTTCCGCTGGCCCAGGCCATGACGATCAGATTGTTACCCGTGAACAACTCCGCCCCACCCACTACCACAAGAATCAGGCCCAGGCAAAAGACCAGGCCGGTCAACAGCTTAGCAACTCCAAAAGGTAAAGCGCTGGAACCTGCAGCAGTGTTTGTTGCAAATACTGCCCCCAAAGCAATAAAGGCACCGGCTAGAATGGCCAATGTAAACATTGTCCACGCAGGGGCTTCAGCCTTGCGCACACCAACATACTCAGCTCTTGTTGCCATCTCGCCTGGCAACAAAGCGTCAATTCGAATTTCGCTCATAGAACACTCCGCTCACATAAAAGTTTATTTGTGATTTTATTCACAACCTGACCAAGTATACCAGAGATTTTGGGATTTGTCAGACAACCAATTGTCACCAGCAAAAGAATAAATCAGTCATCCTCGATATTTTTTCAAGCCCCCCTACGTGAACTGATCCAGCTAAAAATACCCGCAAAAAGGATAGCAATAAATACAATCCCAATCAGTGTTCCGGTTTTAGAATTGTTTGCCACCCCACCTTCCGTGACCGTCATAATCACTGTTGGCGTTTCAGTTCTCGTTGGAGTCGCAGTTCGAAAGGATGTTGCCGTAGGGACTGGAAACGATCCTGTCAACGTTATTGACAACACATTTGTCGCCGTGATCGGAGCAGATAGCGTATCCTTCCTAACCAAAAGCTTTTCCCCCTGGTAAATTTCTGTTGTCGGTCCCAGACTATTCAACGCGCGAATATCATCGATCTTGACATCATACTCGATGGCAATTGCCCAAAGAGTTTGTCCATATTGGACTTCGTGATAAACCATCCCTTCTGAGTCCGGTGTACTTTTTTTAATCGGTACGATAAAGTCACTGGGAGCCGATGTGCCAATAACAGGTGCGCCAGTTCCAGGCGTATATACTTGCGGTTGTCCGTCTGTTGTGGGGCGCGCGCAGTCAATGACCATATAGTATCTATCTCCCACTTTGGCAACTCCGGCTCCCATCTCTGTCAGCTCCGGCGAGAGCATGGTATTTAAGTGCGGTGCATCACCGGTCCAACCCTGAACAGCTTGAGCAGCCGTCTTGTTTCCGCCAGTGATATTCTCCGCACGGAATCCGCCCAACGAGAGATCACCTGCCAGCGGATAACCTGCATTTAATAAACGCTGAGTTAACTGAACTCCTCCAGGGCCAGAATGTGTCACACTGCCAATTGCGGCCATGTAATCAGCCTGCGCCTGGGCAGTACCCGTCAAAATTGGATTGACAGAATAGGGAGGCAATCCATTCGCAATGCGCAAGGCATTCACTTCTTGAATTAGGTCATTGGCGCTACTTTGAAGGGCTGGTACAGCTGAAGGTTTTGCGGCAACGATATCATATGAAAGAATAAGCCCAAGAACCAATAACATTGCCACTAAAGGGACTAATTTTTTTCGCAAGAACAATTCTCCATAAGTAAAACTATACACTTCATCTTACTCTACCTGTCTAAAGCCTTCATTAAGGACGCGCAAAAGTTTAATAGAAACCAAGATGTTCATCGTGCTTTCGCATGATATTTCTCACGTTCTATTAAACCTGCCTAATGCTAGAATATTAGTAAGGATTTTGCGACCAGCGCTCAATCCCCATTGACTTAAATATTTAATTACAAAAAGAGTAATATTAAGGAGGTGTCACCGATGGAAACGAAGGCATTCGAAGCGCCTGCACTTTATGGCGATCACCATGTCTCTGAAGTGCAACGCATCCTCACGAAGCTGCCCGGTGTGGAAGATGTGTATGCCAGTAGCGCCTTTCAGGCAATTGAAGTCGCGTTCGATGAAACAAAGACAACCGCTGAGGAGATTGCCGCCTGTCTAGAAGAGGCGGGCTATCTGGGGGAAGTACCCATGCTGGCAGAGACAGGAGAAGCCGCATATGGAAGGGAAAATGGAAATAGCAACTTCCGCCATACCGCAGTTTATAAAACAGTCAAACAGACCGTTAGCTTTGCCCAAAAGGTTCAATACCAAGGGCGCGCACTTTGGCCATGCCCCGGTATCGGCGTAGTAAAGATGGATGAAGAATAGAGGTAGGTGAGATATGCCAAAGAAACGTGAAATTAACGAATATTCAACCGACCCTGCTGCGCAGGAGATGCTTACCCGCGCAGAGGAAATGGGTATCGGTACGGCCTTTACCCGCGCAGATGCGATGGCGCCCTGCAATATTGGTAGCGCAGGCATGTGCTGCAAGCAATGTGGCATGGGTCCCTGCCGTTTGACCAAAAACGGTGATGTAGGCGTTTGCGGAGCCACACTCGACACCATCCAGGCCCGCAACCTGACCCGCGCGATTGCCGCTGGCGCAGCGGCTCACTCTGACCACGGGCGGGGTATGGCCATGACACTGAAAGCTACCGCCAACGGTGAAGCCGAAGGTTATATGATTCGCGATGTAGCCAAGTTGCGCACTGTGGCAGCTTTGTATGATATTCCGATTGAAGGTCGATCACCTGAAGAGATTGCCAACGATCTGGCCGACCTTTATCTGTCACAGTTTGGTCAGCAAGATGGCAACGTTGTCTTAACGAAACGCGCTCCAGCCAAACGGCAGAAACGTTGGGAAGAGGCGGGTGTGGTGCCACGCGGAATTGATCGCGAGATCGTAGAATGCCTGCACCGCACACACATCGGCGACGATCAAGATCCCGTCCACATTTTGCAACACGCTGTACGCACTGCACTTGGTGATGGCTGGGGCGGCAGCTTGCTCGCAACTGATATCTCCGATATCTTGTTTGGTACGCCAGCCCCTGTGTTGGGACAGGCCAATCTGGGCGTATTGAAAGATGATTATGTCAACGTAGTTGTTCACGGACACGAACCAACGCTGAGTGAAATGATCGTGGCTGCCTCACAACTACCGGAAATTATCGAATACGCACAAGCTGCAGGCGCAAAAGGCATCAACCTTTCGGGAATTTGCTGCACGGCCAACGAAATCCTGATGCGTCAGGGCATCCCTGCCGCCGGAAACTTCCTACAACAGGAACTGGCTATCATGACCGGCGCGGTGGAAGCAATGGTAGTAGACGTGCAATGTGTCATGCAAGCGTTGGTAGGACTGGCAAACAATTTCCATACCAAGATCATCACCACATCGCCCAAGGTCAAGATCAAGGGCGCAACGCATATAGAGTTCGATGAGCACCACGCCCTGACCATCGCCAAAGAAATCCTGAAGAACGCGATCGACAATTATAAGAATCGCGGTACAGTCCAAATTCCAGATGCCCGCGAAGATTTGGTCCCCGGCTTCTCACATGAGTACATAAACTACATGTTGGGCGGTTCTTATCGTGCCTCTTTCCGCCCGTTGAATGACGCCATCATGAGTGGACGTATCCGCGGCGTAGCGGCCGTTGTGGGCTGCAATAACCCCCGCAGCCAGCACGACTACTTGCACACGCACGTCACCAAGGAACTGCTCAAGCAGGACGTCCTGGTCGTCGAAACAGGTTGTGGCGCGATTGCATCTGCCAAGCAGGGTCTCCTTTTAGGAGAAGCAGGTTTGGACCAGGTTGGGCCCGGTCTGCGCGAGATCTGCGAAACTGTCGGCATCCCACCCGTTCTGCATATGGGTTCCTGCGTAGATAACAGCCGCATCCTGACCGTACTGACTCAGATGGTTGCAGAGGGCGGTCTGGGTGACGACATCGATCAGGTTCCAGCTGTTGGTCTGGCTCCCGAATGGATGAGCGAAAAAGCGCTTTCCATCGGTACATACTGCGTGGCATCCGGTGCATACGTTATCTTCGGCGGCACTTCACCAGTCGGCGGTATGCCAGGTCGCGTAGATGACAGTGACCTGGTGGCATCATATATCAGCCAGGGCTGGGAAGAATTGTACGGCGGTAAGCTGGAATTCATTCCCGATCCCGAAAAGATGATCGAGGCTACATTAGCACACATTGATGCCAAGCGCGAGGCGCTTGGACTGGAAAAATACGATCCTGCCAAGTTTGGTCGCAGTGGTGATACGAGGATGCTTGAACTGGAAGCACTGCCGCTAGCAGAAAAACGCAAAGCGATCTACGGGGTTGCGGCAGATTAATGGAGGGATGAGATGTCAAAATATATTGCTACACGCGCCATTCGCGGCGCAAACGCCCTGGTGACCGAAGCCGAGGTCATGCTCAATAAGGCCCTGAAAGAAAAGGGCCCAGATACCCCGGTTTCCTTCCCAAATACTGCTTACTATTTACCCACAATTTTGGGCATGACCGGTATCGAAGTGACCAAGCTGGGTGACCTTTCCCCGGTTTTGGAACAGGCGCGCTCGATGTTGCACCCGCTTCCATCGGCTTCGAAATGGACGCCTTACTTGGGTGAAACACTCGACTCAGGTATGTCCACCTTATTGGCTGCTGAGATCATCGAAGCCGTCCGCTTCATATACGGCCTTCAACCTGAGAAAATGCCCGAAGGCTTTACCTTGGCTGGAGGCACCGCCTATGACGGCGCCAACGGGCATGGACACCTGAATGGCCCAATCGACGACATCCAGCTACGCTCTTGGGGCATCCAGCTTGTTGACGGGCGTATGCCCGGCTTTGCAGCTATCGTTGGCTGCGCAAAGAACAACGAGACCGCTGTCAAGATCGTGCGAGAATTACAGCGCCGCAACATCCTGACCTTTCTCTCGGGTAACGTCAACGGACGCAGCATTATCGACCAGTTGCACGAAGAAGGTGTGGAGCTTGGCTATGATACATATACGGTTCCGTTTGGGACTGATACCCTGTCCGCCATTTACGCGCTCGGGTTCGCCACCCGTTCGGCTCTTACCTTTGGTGGCTTGAAGCCCGGTATGTCGCGCGAAATCCTGCTCTACAACAAAGAGCGTGTGTTCGCATTCGTACTGGCATTGGGTGAGGTCGATGACCTGAAATATGCCGCCGCTGCAGGAGCCATCAACTACGGCTTCCCGGTTATCGCGGACACGGTTATCCCCGAAATCCTGCCCACCGGCGTGACCACCTACGAGCATGTTGTCTCTATGCCCTTTGAGCAAATCGATGGCAAGGACGATCTCGAAAAAGCTGAACGGTTAGTTCAGAAATGTATCGAAGTCCGTGGCGTTAAGGTCAAGGTTTCCGAAGTTGACGTTCCGGTTCCCTATGGCTCGGCCTTTGAAGGTGAAGTAGTTCGCAAGAATGACATGCGAGTCGAATTCGGCGGCAAATACTCACGCTGCTTCGAATATCTACAAATGGCGGAACTGGATGAAGTCACCGACGGCAAGATCGAAGTCATCGGCCCGGACTTCTCCGATGTAGAAGTAAAAGGCTCTATGGATATGGGCATCCTGATCCAGGTCGCTGGCCGCCAGATGCAGGAAGATTTCGAGCCGGTGCTCGAACGCCAGGTGCACTACTTCGTTAACGGCGCATCCGGCATCCAACATGTCGGTCAACGCGATATCGCCTGGATCCGTATTTCGAACAATGCCGCTGACAAAGGCTTTGATCTGGAGCACTTTGGCAAGATCTTGCACGCTCGCTTCCATGAGGATTTTGGCGCGATCGTGGACAAAGTCCAGGTGACAATATTTACGGAACCCAAATTGCATGAAGAATGGCTTGAGAAAGCGCGCGAGGCTTACGATTACCGCAACAAGCGTTTGGCCGACCTGACCGACGACAAAGTAGATGAATTCTACTCCTGCACGCTGTGTCAGTCCTTTGCGCCTGATCACGTGTGCGTGGTCTCGCCTGAACGACTTGGTCTATGCGGTGCGTACAACTGGCTGGACTGCAAAGCCTCCTACAACATCAACCCGACCGGCCCCAACCAACCTATCAAGTTGGGCAAACAATTAGATGCGGTTAAAGGTTACTGGGAAGGCACCAATGACTACGCCAAGATCGGCTCACATGGCGCGGTACCGGAAGTGTCCATGTACTCCATCATGGAAAACCCGATGACAGCCTGTGGCTGCTTCGAGTGTATCGTCATGCTCATCCCTGAAGCCAACGGCGTGATGGTTGTCAGCCGCGAAGATACGGCCATGACTCCCGCCGGCATGACCTTCTCCACTTTGGCCGGTATCGCAGGTGGCGGCTTGCAGACACCAGGCGTGATGGGCGTCGGAAAATTCTACTTAATCAGCCCCAAGTTCATCTCGGCTGATGGCGGTTTCAAGCGCATCGTGTGGATGTCATCTGTGCTCAAGGAAACGATGGCCGATGAATTCAAGGCTGTCTGCGAACGTGAAGGTGACTCGGAACTACTCGACAAGATTGCTGACGAACGTAACGTCAACACAGTTGAGGATCTTCTGGCCTGGCTAGAAGCGCACAACCACCCTGCCATGGTCATGGACCCGATGTTCTAGGAAAAGCAATTTGAACAATCAGCGGTCAGTCGTCAGAAAAAATCATATTGATGGCTGGCCGCTGAAATCTGAATACAACTATTATGCCTGAACTTGTCCGCGATCTGATGAAAGTCGGTGTGCCAACCTGTAAGACAACAACTCCCATCATAGATATAGCTCGTTTTTTACTAGAAAACAACGATGAGGAAATGGTTGTACTTGGAGACGAGGGTGAGGGTGTGGGTGTGTGCGGATATAAAGAATTGGTCAGCGCATATGAGCGTGAGGATGTCCGCGAGCTGGTTGCGGAAGATATCATGACCGAGGGTGTGCCTGAACTGCCATCCGACATTCCACTAAGGCTGGCAGCACAGTTGTTGAGAGACAAAGACATCCGCGTAGCCTATATGAACCACAACTCAGCAGGAATTATTTACCCAGCAGCATCTATCTCGTATAAGCACCTTGTCCGTCATTTGGCGGCAGAAGACGAAAATGAACTCAAAGACTTAGGAATCAATGCGGAGCGTAAGACTCCTCTTGAACAATTTATTGAACGACGCGACGAAGCTCGCAGAAAAGCAGGATTAACCTAACCGCAAAAAACGCGAAGAATTTACAGGCTTAGCGCCCTTCGTGTGCTTCGCGGTTCAAAATCAAGGAGAAACACATTATGCCAATTGAAATCCCAAAGGATAAATGGCCTGGCAGTATTAAAGCCGTGACCATTGGCGCAACTGCTGCGGAGGGCGGCACGCGCACCAGCACTGTCACTGTGGGTGGGCAGACGACCCTGCCCTATTTGCAATTCGAAGCACCGACTCCCAACAAGCCGGTCATTGCTATCGAAATCAAATCTCGCAAGCCGGATGATTGGTCCCCTTTGCTGGAAGAAGTCGGCGGTGACGCGATGAAGGATCCCGCCGAATGGGCGAAGAAAGCCGAAGAAGCAGGAGCAGCCCTGATCGTCCTGGAGTTGACACTTGAAGATAGCGTTGACGATGCCGTTAATGCGGTTAAATCCGTGTTAGGCGCCACCGGACTCCCGCTTATCATCTGGGGCCCCGGTCAGGTTGAGAAGGACAACGAACTGCTCGTCCCGGTTGCAGAGGCGACTAAGGGCGAAAAGGTTGTCCTTGGAATCTGCGAAGACAAGAACTACCGTACCATCGTGGCTGCGGCTCTGGCAAACGAGCATCTCGTGCAGGCACGCACCGCAATGGATGTAAACCTGGCCAAACAGCTCAACATTCTCATCACCGATATGGGTCTCCCTGCAGAACGAATTGTCATGGACCCGACCACCGGCGCGCTTGGTTATGGCATTGAGTACGGGTATTCCGTGATGGAACGCCTGCGGTTAGCCGCCTTGCAGGGCGATGCCATGACGCAACTTCCCATGCTAGTGACACCTGGCTATGAGACCTGGAAAGCCAAAGAAGGCAAAGTAGGCGAAGGCGTACCCGAGGCCTGGGGCGATTGGGCCGAACGTGGCGTACACTGGGAAACCCTGACCGCCATGACGCTGGTTGAATCCGGCGCTGACATTATCGTGCTGCGCCACCCCGAAAGCGTCAAACGTATCCAAGAAGCCATCGACGAACTGATGGTCACGGCATAGGAGGACAATATGGCACTCTCTGGTATTCAAATTTACAAACTCCTCCCGCAGACCAACTGTAAGGAATGCGGTTTCCCCACCTGCCTGGCATTTGGCATGAAATTGGCCGCCAAGCAGGTTGAGCTTTCTGACTGCCCCTACGTCAGTGAAGAATCGAAAGCGCAACTGGCTGAATCTTCCGCACCTCCTATCCGTTTGGTGACTCTTAAGGCTAACGGCACCGAGGTCAAGGCCGGCAACGAAGTGGTCATGTTCCGGCATGAAAAGACTTTCTACAACAAACCTGGCCTCTTCATCCGTTACCAAGCCAGCAATAGCGACATTGCCGAGAAGGCTGCTGAAGTTGAGGCCTATGTGGTCAACTATGTCGGCATGGACTTCACTATGGATGGATTTGCTCTTGAAGCGGATGGTGGCGATCTGGCCGCTGCCGTCAAAGCACTGCGTAGCGCATCCCAAAAGCCTCTTATTCTGATGGGTGACACTGAATCGCTGCCTGCCGGACTGGAAGCCTGTTCCGGTGAAACCCCCATGATCTACGCCGCTGACGCCTCCAACTGGGAGTCCATGGCCGATTTAGCCACTAAGTACAAAGCAGCATTGGTCGTCAAAGGTGAATCGCTCGATGAAATGGCTGAACTGACCGAAAAGATCAAAGGCAAGGGCGTGGAAGACTTGGTGCTCGATCTGGGTGGCGCCAACATGGCTGAATGGCTGGCCCGCTCCACACAGGTACGTCGCCTGGCGCTCAAGAAAAACTTCCGTGCGCTGGGTTACCCAATCATCGCTTTCCCAGGTGATGCTGGTGATGTAGGCAAGGAATCCATCTATGCGGCGCAAGCAATCGCTAAATACGCTGGCTTTGTTGTGCTGGACACTTTTAGACCTGAGCTAGCTTACGCCTTGCTGGTGCTGCGTGAGAATATTTACACCGATCCGCAGAAACCCATCCAGGTACAGCCCGGCATCTACGAGATCAACAACCCGACCGCCGATGCACCTACTATGGTCACCACCAATTTCAGCATCACCTACTTCTCGGTGGCCAACGAAGTGGAAGGCTCTGGCATGCCCGCCTGGCTGCTGGTCACAGATGCTGAAGGCATGTCCGTGTTGACCGCCTGGGCCGCTGGTAAATTCGATTCCGAACGAATTGCCAAAGCAGTTAAAGAATTTGACTTGGGCAGCAAGATCAGCAAAAAGCAAATTGTCTTACCTGGTCATGTAGCCGTGCTCTCCGGCGAACTGGAAGAGGAACTCCCCGATTGGGAGATCCGTGTTGGTCCGCGCGAGGCTGTTGATTTGCCCGCGTTTATGAAACAGGTGCTCTAGCTACAAAGCTGTCATTGCGAGTTGCCGCAGGCAGCGTGGCAATCTTACTAATGCGAGTTTAGGATTGCTTCGTCGGGCCCCGCTCTCTTCGCAATGACACATGAAATATTGCAATGGCCGATCACAAAGTCACCTTCACCCTAGAAAACGTCAACGATTCCATCGTAGCTTCCATACAGGCTGGCACATTACTTTCCGACGCCGCACGCCAGGCCGGTGTGGAGATCGGTCAACCATGCGGAGGGCAGGGACGCTGCGGACGGTGCGCCGTGCAAGTCACGGCGGGGAATGTGCGCCGCCGCAGCACCCTGCGCCTTTCGCAAGAATCCGTCGACAAAGGGTTCGCGCTGGCATGCCAGTCTGTGGTTGAGGGCGAAGCTTCAGTATTCGTTCCAGCCCAGGAAAAGATCGCCCGCACCCTGACCACCGACCGAATCGCTGCGGAAGTATCTGTTCCTGCGGACTACGATTTCGCTACATCACAGACCTTCAAACGTATCCCATTGACGCTATCGCAGCCCAGTATGGACGATCAGACCGATGATTGGTCACGTATAAAAACCGCTTTGCGTACACAAGCAGGAATCACCGAAATCAGCATCTCGTTGAATGGCTTGCGCAATATCGGCACCATGCTGCGCGAATGCAACTGGGAAGTAACCGTCATTGTCGAAACTGACCCCGACGGCGGGCCGGCGAGACTGGTCAAGGTACTGCCCTGCCATATCGATGAAAGTGAACCACTCTGGGGGGCAGCGATCGATATCGGCACAACAACAGTGTCATTGTGGATGGTAGACCTGCTTACCGGGAAGGTTAGAGCGCAAGTAGCGGAGTACAACGGACAAATCGCGCGCGGCGAAGATGTCATCTCCCGCATTATCTACGCCAGCAAAAACGGTGGTGAAAAAGAGATGCGCGAACTAGTACTGGAAACCATCGACCAGTTACTGATCAAAGCATGCAAACGGCTAAATGCACGCCCGGCGGAAGTGGTCAAAGCGACCATATCTGGCAACAGCACCATGATGCATCTGTTGCTGGGCATTCCGGCAGCCAGCATCCGACTGTCACCTTTCATTACAGCCGTCAATCACTTACCATCGATGGAAGCCAGCGAGATCGGCTTGCATATTCATCCCGAAGCGACAGTGGACTGCTTGCCCGGCGTGGCATCCTATGTCGGCGCAGACATCACGGCTGGCGTGCTTTCGTCTGGTCTGGAAGAATCTGAGGATATGACTCTTTTCATCGATGTCGGCACCAACGGCGAGATCGTGATGGGTAACCGCGATTTGCAAATTACTTGTGCCTGCTCGGCTGGTCCTGCATTCGAAGGCGCAGGAGTGGTCGATGGCATGCGCGCCACAAACGGCGCGATTGAGGAGGTCTGGATTGACGGCAACACCTATGAACCGACCTTTCGCGTTATAGGAAACGCAAAGCCAAAAGGGATCTGCGGCTCGGGTTTGATCTCCCTGCTGTCAGAAGCGTTTTTAACGGGCATCCTAGACAAGGCTGGAAACGTCAATTTGACGCTGCCCACGTCCAGGGTCCGGGAGGGGACGCACGGCGCTGAGTACGTGGTCGCCTGGGGGCCGGAAACAGAGTCTGGTAACGACATCGTTCTCTCTCGTGTTGACATCGACAATCTCCTGCGCGCCAAGGCCGCCATTTACGCTGGTTTTACCGTATTGGCCGATCAAGTCGGGATTCCACTTGAGACAGTTGCAAAAGTACAGGTTGGCGGATCGTTTGGCAAATACATCAATGTAGAAAAGGCTGTGCAGATCGGTCTGCTGCCCGACATGCAATGGGACCAATTCGAGTTCCTGGGTAACACATCCATCAAAGGCGCATACATGGCACTGCTCGATTGGCGTAAACGCAAGCAAATTGCCGACATCGCCAGCCGCATGACTTATATCGAACTTTCAGCAGACAACACGTTTTATGAGGCTTTCACGTCTGCACTATTCTTGCCGCATACAGATGCGAGTAAATTCCCGTCTGTGCAGGCGGCGCTACAAAAAACACCCTAACGGAGGGCACATATGTACATCATTGGCGAAAATATTCATATCATTTCCGAAAAGGTCAAGGAAGCGCTCAAGAATCACGACAGCGAATTCTTCATGGAATTGGCGCTCAAGCAAGTTGAAGCCGGAGCCAAAGCCGTTGATATCAATCTAGGCCCGCGCAAGAAGGATTGGGAAGAGGTCTTCCCCTGGATCGTGCAGGCTGTTGAAACCGTTGTCGATGTTCCGCTTTCGATTGACACCACCAATATCAATGGCATGGAAGCCGCGCTCAAGACCATCACCAAGGCGCAACCCATCCTGAATTCAACTTCTGCCGAAGAAGAGCGTCTGGAGCAGGTACCGGCTCTGGCCAAAAAATACAACGCCAAAATCATCGCGCTGACCATGGGCAAATCTGGTATTCCCGTTGGCGCAGATGAGCGCGTGACAATTGCCGTTGAAACACTTATCCCACACTTGATGGAAATCGGCTTCAACATGGATGATCTGATCATCGACCCGTTGGTGCTAACTGTCTCAGGTTGCCAGGAGTACTGTCCAGAATTGCTGGGTGCAGTGCAAATGCTTCAGTATTCATGGGATCCATCGCCAATGATTTCCGTCGGCTTGAGCAACGTATCGAATGCTGTGCCCCACACAAACCGCCCACTGATCAACCGCACTTATTTAGCGATGTTGATGGGTGTTGGCCTGCAGATGATGATCGCTGACCCACTGGATCAGGAGCAAAACAAGGTCATCAAGTGGATCGAAGAGAAAGACACTTCTACGCCGTTGGCCGCGGTCTACAACAAGATCGCCGAGCGCTCAGCCGCCAACGAAGAGCCCCAGATGGAAGACTTTGACATGAACGACCCGGATCAGGCCGCCATCTGGAAGACAACCCAGATCCTGCTCAATAAAGTAATTTACGCTGACGGGTATCTGAACCAATAATGTGAACATGTGCCTCGCTCTTTGATAAAGGGGCGGGGCACATAAAATTTTAGTCGTAGTGGCGGCTCCAGCCGTCCGAAACGGCTGTCCCTTCCAGGATTTCCCTTTACTGGATTCAGAGTCCGCTATTACGGGGAGGGATACAACTTATGAACGTCGAGGAATTGCTTGCAAAAGCAAAGAAACCCTCAGCAGATGCAATGAAATTGCATCCGTTCTACCGGGGCAAGATCGAGACAACGCTGAAGTGCACCGTACACTCCTTCGATGATTTTGCCATCTGGTACACGCCCGGCGTTGCCGCACCTTGTAAAGCCATCCAAGCTGACCCTGAACTGGTCTACGAATACACCAACAAGTGGAACACAGTAGCAGTAGTCAGCGACGGGACCCGCGTTCTTGGTCTGGGCGATATCGGGCCCAAAGCCGGCCTGCCTGTGATGGAAGGCAAAGCTCTGCTGTATAAGTACCTGGGTGGTGTAGACGGCGTTCCGCTCATGCTGGATACCAAAGATCCGGACGCCATTATCAACACCGTGCTTATGCTCCAGCCGGGTTTAGGGGGCGTCAACCTGGAGGATATCTCCAACCCCAAATGTTTCTACATTCTGGATACCTTGCGCGAAAAAGCTGAAATCCCGGTCTGGCATGATGACCAACAGGGCACAGCCACGGTCACGCTGGCCGGGCTGATCAATGCCTTAAAAGTCGTTGGTAAAAAGATGAGCGAGGTCAAGATCGCTTTTATCGGCACTGGTGCATCCAATGTAGCCTGCTCACGCCTGATCTTCGGATGGGGAGCTGACCCCGGTAAATGCTTCATGGTCGACAGCAAAGGTATCCTGGGCAAACATCGCAAGGACTTGGAGATGCGTAAAGCCGAATACGTGGACAAGTGGAAACTGTGCAACATCACCAATGACGAAGGACGGGAAGGTAACATCCCAGATGCGATGAAAGGTGCTGACGTAGTTATCGCTCTCTCGAAGTCCGGGCCTGGAGTCATCCTCCCAGAGTGGATCAAAGCTATGGCAGATGACTCCATCCTCTTCGCCTGTGCCAATCCGGTTCCAGAGATCTGGCCCTGGGAGGCGCTCGAAGCGGGCGCAGCCGTCGTCGCGACTGGACGCTCCGATTTCCCGAACCAGGTCAACAACTCCCTTGGATTCCCCGGCATCTTCCGTGGCACGCTCGATGTCCGTGCACACACCATCACTGACGAAATGTGCTTCGCAGCCGCGCAGGCTATGGCCGATCACGTTGGAGACAATCTGGACGCCGAACACATCTTGCCCAATATGGATGATTGGGAAGTCTTCCCGCGCGAGGCTGCTGCTGTTGCCATGAAAGCCATCGAGCAGGGACTGGCACGCATCAAAACCACTTACGAACAGGAATTCCAGCTTGCGACCAAGATTATCAAACGCTCGCGTGACATGACCAGCCGTATGATGGAAGAAGGTTTCATCGCCGAACCACCTGAAGATGACGGGGATGAGCCTGAAGTTGATGTTGAAACAGTCAAGGCTGCTTATTAGCGGAAAGGAGAAAATCATGTACGACCTGATTATTATAGGCGGCGGTCCTGCGGGCTTAACTGCTGCAATCTATGCCATCCGCAAGCGCCTGAATGTGTTATTGCTCAGTAAAGACTTGGGCGGCAAAACCAACTATCACCTGGCTTTGCCATGGATTGAAGATTACCAGGTTATTAAAGGCCTGGAGATCGTCAACAAATTTCGCACCGAATTGGAGTATCTCGATTTTGCCCGTCACATTGAAGCTGTAGATAAGGTTGAGAAACAAGATGACCACTTCTCAATCAAGACCAAAGGCGGTGCCACACTCGAATCCAAGGCGGTCATCATAGCTACCGGAACGCGTCAGGTGCGCATGGATGTACCCGGCGAAAAAGAATATACGATGAAGGGGTTATGCTATTCAGCGCTTTCCTATGCGCCTCTATTCATCGATAGAGAAGTCATTGTCATCGGCGGTGGTGAACTCGCCTTACGTTCGGCGGGAGAGCTTTCTACTGTTGCCAAGCAAGTGACAATGGTTTGTTCTAACGGTGAAGGTATGGTATCGCCGCTCGGTCAAAAGCTCCAACAGGCAAGCAATGTCAAGATCATGAAGGATTGTGAGATTGTGGAGGTCCAGGGCGATGAATATGCCCGCAAACTCATCGTAAAAGATAAGGCCGGGAAACTCAACGAGTATCCTGCCGATGCCATGTTCGTGGAAAAGGCATTGACGCCCAACACTACCATGATTAAAGACCTGGTCAAGCTGGATGAGCAGGGTCGAATCATCATTGATTGCGGCTGCAATACCAATATCCCTGGCCTGTTTGCTGCAGGAGATGTGACAAATACTTATGCCGAGCAAGTGTTGATTGCGGTTGGAGAAGGTGCGAAAGCGGCGCTCAGCGCTTACGAATATTTGCTTCCACAACTATAACGTAAAGGAATACCGGAAAATAAGGGCGGTGTGCACAGCAGCATACCGCCCTTATTTTTGGAATCTTTTCGCAACCTGTGTAATCCTGTTAAAAATCTATTTCGTTGCATTTGTCTCTCTCATATGTGACATTTAGTCTAACAACAAAATATCCCAAATGCTACAATTTAGGTAAGAATTACATTGGAGGTGCCCTATGCCCGGCTTTACCCCTGGACGACGTTGGCAACCTGGTTACATTCCTTTCAAGAAGGATACCTTTGGCAACCGCGTACTTGAAACAATTGAATACACAATCAAAGGCCCGCTGTGGGGTTGTCGCATGTGCGGCAATTGCCTGCTGCAGGAAACAGCCTTTATCTGCCCCATGGAGTGTCCAAAGGGATTGAGAAATGGACCCTGTGGAGGCTCCACAGCAGAAAAATGCTATGTAGACCCCACCCGCCCTTGCATCTGGTACAAGATTTATGACCGCTCTTTCAAGATGCATCGCGAGGAAATGCTCCTGGAAGTATTACCCCCACTGGATTGGGAAAAAACCGGTACTGAAACCTGGGGTGATGTTTTTAATCAGGTTAAAAAGGTCGGCGTTGGAAAATTCATAAAAGGAATGCTCACTGGTACGGAAGAGGAAAAGGAAGCCAACTGGCAATCTGTTTTTGAGCCTGTGCGCCAACCTGAATGGTGGCAGGGTGATAGAAAACACCATCCGGCTGCCTATGAGGAACCAGCCTCCGAGTTGGAACGCCGGCTAAAAGACGGTGAATTCGTCGTTACCTCCGAAGTAGCACCTCCTGCTACAGTTAAGACCAAAAAACTAAAAGAAAATATCAATTTAATCAAGCCGTACGTAACTGCTATCAACTTCACCGATAGCCCCTCAGCAGCAGCGCGTATGTCTTCCTGGGCTTGCTCCACCATCGCTCTGGGCGAAGGTGCAGAACCTGTCATGCAGATCGCAGCCCGTGACCGCACGCGTGTCGGTTTGCAGGGCGAAGTTATGGGAGCTAACGCTTTAGGCGTGCGCAATATCCTGTGTCTCTCCGGGGACAGCATGGTCCTTGCACCTCCGCCGCGTGGACGGATGGACATCGTCGATCTCGATTCTGTACAGATGCTCTGGCTGCTACGCCGCATCCGTGACGAAGGCCATTATATGGATGGCCGCCCCATCAAGTTCCCGCCGAAGTATTTCCTCGGTGCAGCCGCTTCCCCGTTCGCGTCCGAGCCTAAATTCCAGGCGATCCGCGAAGAGAAAAAGGTCAATGCAGGTGCACAGTTCTTCCAGACCAACCTGGTTTACGATGCTGATGGTTTAGAAGTCTGGTTGAATGAACTTGCCAAGCGCAACATTCTTGATAAAGTTTATATCCTGGTTGGTGTCACACCGCTCAAGAGCTACGGCATGGCCAGCTACATGCACAACGAGGTACCGGGCGTTACCATTCCAGAACCACTGCTCAAACGCATGAAAGATGCAGGCGACGACGCCAGCGAAGAAGGCGTACAAATCGCGCTGGAACTGATCGAAAAGATCAAAACAATGGAAGGCGTCAATGGCTTCCACTTGATGCCGGTGATGTGGGAATCGATCGTCCCGCGCATCGTCACCGAAGCCGGTTTGCTCCCCAAAGGCTTTGTCGCACCGGAACCGCAAGAGGCCGCTGCATAGGTTGGAATGCCCAGCCTAAAGCGCATCGTTAAGAGTGCAACTGGGCAGGATGTCTCCCGCTGCCAGGCTTGCCTGGACTGCGAGGTCTCCTGCTCTGATGATATGGATATCCCGGTCGGCAGCATGATCCAGATGATTATGTTCGATGACGAGGAAATCCTGACTTCGCGAACGCTCTGGTCTGATTGTGTGTTTTCCAAAGCTCGATTAGCCTGTAGCCGTGGCATTGACATTTCAGCAGTAATGCAAGCTCTGCGCGAAGAAGCCACTCGCCGAGGATTGACAGCAGCATAAAAAATCACTTTCACTAAAAAAGTTCAAAACCTGCGAAGGAAATTTAATCCTTTCGCAGGTTTTTTATTTCACGATCTGTAAGCTCCTGCCATTCCCCCCGTTCTAAATCACCCAGTTGTATTGGCCCAATCGCCACGCGCACCAGTCGCAATGTAAACAATTTCACAGCCGCTGTCATATGCCTAATCTGGCGTTTCTTCCCCTCGCGCAACTTGATCTCCAACCAGGAAGTCGGCCCATGCGGCGTGATTGGTTTCGAACGCGCAGGCAGGCCCGGGTCCGGGATGATGCGCGCCTTTGCCGGTCGCGTCGTATACCCCTTCAACTTGATTCCGCTTTCTAAACGACTCAGCGCATCCTGAGTCGGATCCCCTTCAACCAGCGCCCAATACGTTTTCTCGACATGATGCTTTGGATCAGTCAACTGCTTGATGAGCGAGCCGTCATCCGTAAGCAGCAGCAGCCCCTCCGAATCGCGATCAAGCCTGCCAGCAGCATAAACTTCGGGTACATCAATATAGTCTTTGAGAGTAGGATGACCCGTACCTTCATCAGTAAACTGCGAAAGCACGCCGTAAGGTTTGTTGAAAATGATGGTCGTCATAAATTACGAGAAAATCTCATTCTTCTGAAATATGGGATAATCATACCCGATGAGTGCTGACTTTTATGAAATTCGCCAATGCCCAACTTGCGGACTGCGCTACCCATTAACCGCAAATCATCCTTTTGGAAAACGCTGTCCTTCCTGTCTGGGCGAGACCGAGGTTGTCTTGAAACATGCAATGTCCCCTTTCCCCGATGGGGAGAAGACCGGGATGAGGGGAGAATCCCACCTATCCATCCTGTTAGACAATATCCGTTCAGCCTGGAATGTTGGTTCAATCTTTCGCACCGCAGATGGACTTGGAATCAACAAACTTTTCCTATGCGGAATCACCCCAACACCTGAAAATGAAAGCATCCAAAAAACATCGCTCGGCGCAGAAGAGACGGTCACCTGGGATTATTCACGCAATGCTTTGGAAACTGCGAAGAAGTTAAAAACAGAAAGGTTTAACCTGATCGCTTTAGAGCAAGATTCGCGTGCAAAACCCCTCGACAAAATTGAGAAGGTATCTCCTCAAAAAACTATTCTAATCATTGGCAATGAAGTCACCGGCGTTGATCCTGAAATACTCGACCTGTGCGACCAAATTGTTCACATCCCCATGCATGGACAAAAGCAGTCTCTAAACGTTGAAGTGGCTTTTGCTATTGCAGCTTATTCCCTGCTCTTAGTAGCTTGACATTTGTAGAAGGTACGCAGTCGAACAAGAAAAACCCGAAAATAAGGGGGGCGTGCGGCCGCACGCCCCCCTTATTTTCGGTATCTTATCGTGAACTGCGTAAGTTCTAATTTGATTCCTTAGCGGGTTGAATACCCCGCCGCTTTGCGGCGTGATACGATTACCACATGAGTCGAGTGATTCGAAAAAGTCAAAATGTGTCTATATTGCTCT
>JASFRG010000095.1:0-18888 GCA_050115035.1 Anaerolineales bacterium
CCAGTTCACTTCGGGTGTTCTGCCTGCCGGTTTGGCCTCTGCCAAGCAGAACCTCTTCGTGGATCTGACATGCCGTGCTTCTTATTTTATCCTACCCTGCTTCCCGTTCGTTTTTTTTGTTGTCATCCTATGAGGCCATCACTACCCGTTTGTGGGAGCTGGTTGCACGCCTGTTCTTGCCCGTCTTGCGCCTGTCTCATCCAATGCTTTTTCGCCGAGTTGGTTTTCTTCGTCGCTGGGGCATCTAATAATTGCTTGACATTCAATACCCCCTCAAGTAGAATAGCCTTCGCCCAAATCATGGGCCTGTGGCGCAGCTGGGAGCGCGCGTCAATCGCACTGACGAGGTCAGGGGTTCGAATCCCCTCAGGTCCACTCCGGGCAGTGAACAGTGGACTACCGTGTTACAATGTTCACTGCTCAACAAAATCGACCAAGGGCCCATGGCGCAGCTGGGAGCGCGCCTCAATGGCATTGAGGAGGTCGGGGGTTCGAATCCCCCTGGGTCCACAAAATAAATGCAAATTGCTCGCCATATTGGGCGAGCAATTTGCGTCTATGTTACGCTTTGATAATAAGGGGTATTCGAATGAATTGGATGTTAACCTATCACTTTAAACGATGAAAAAATGAAACCACCTTATCAATTCATGAGCTGACAAGGTGGTTTCTTCTATATGCAATCGAACAAAACTGTTCACATTTACTTCACTGTGAACGCCACATGCATTCCATGCTGGTAGTGCATTTCATCTGAGTCGATATTACAGATCAGTACATAGTTACCCGATTCCAGGTTGACTGTCAGATCCTGAGATGCCCCTGGTTCCAGTTCTACTTCGTCAATATGTGTAACCCCTTCGCCTTCTTCATTAACAGTGCCGTCATCGTTGGTTGGCAGTTGATCTTGTGGTAAATCAGTTTTGAAAATAACGAACTCGTGGGTGAGATCGGTGGCATCATTGTGAACATGGAAAACTATGTCACCTGCTGGGGCAGAATCCTTATCTAATGTGATCTTATACGTTGTAAGGGCTGCATCGACCTTTGCCGGGCCACAGGCACTTAATACTGGGATAATCAGAATAGCGAGCGCTGTAATGATAAGCAATTTTCGAGATTTCATTTGTTTTCTCCTTTATTCTAAAAATAGCAACTTTTCACTTGTTATTATGACAAATATGGCCTAATAAATCTTTATAGCGGGTATCAGCCAACCTAATTTCAACTTAAGCGTCTCGATCCACAGGATAAATAACGCAATTAAACGATAATTCATCTGAAATTGAGAATCTTGCTAGAGGAAGAATGAGCAAGCTGACATTTACTTGTTTAAGCACCGTAGAAACCGTTGGTGGTGAAAAATCGGGAAGTTGATGCCAGGCTACCTCAGAGTTGGTCTTTTTGAAGTGTGCAAATTCACTTTCCAGGACAAACCCATTCAAAGGTTGTTGTATACGATGTGAGAGAGCAATTGCGTAGTTGATCATTGTTTCTTCTACAATAGGATTGCCAGCCAGCATAGCTATTCCATTTGTCTCCGATTCCTTCGAAACCAGCCATAGGGGACAGGATAAAACCTCCAGAAAATCCCGAGCAGTTTTCTTGTCAGAGATGAGGCGGCTGGGGACAAAGAGTCCATTACTTTTGCTACTGGCCTCCGCTACTGCATTGATAGAGAATTCCGCAATCGTTTGTGTAGTAATTGCCACTCCGGCGGCATGTCCACCTACTTCGACTTGGGCAGCCCGTTTGGCAAGCGTATTTGTGTCACTGTTTGAAATGACCATTAATACCTGTAAAGGGGCTCCCAATTGTGCTGCAACGTAAAAGGCAAGATAGGCAGCCTGCCACCCCTGCTTGCTGCCATCATGTATAAGGGTGAAACGTTGCATCAGAGAGTACCTTCCATGGAAATAACTTGCTCTTAAAGTATAAAAGGCAGAGCTATGCTCCGCCTTAATCAGGCTTTCGAATTACCTTTGGATGAATTAAGCGTCCGCTTTTGGCAGGGTCAGGATAGCCAGGGTGCCACCCTCAGGATGGTTCTCCAAAGTAAGATCGCCGTTGTGAATCTGCGCCAATTGCCGGGCAATGGATAATCCCAGACCCATGCCTTGTTTGATACGCCGTCCTATGTCGCCCTGATAGAAAGGTTCAAAGAGGTGCTCGGCTTCCTCTTTGGAAATGCCCTTCCCGTCATCGCGCACCAGAATTTGGATCTGTTTATCACCAGCAGACACTGCAGATAAGCGAATAAGTCCGCCATGTGATGAGAACTTGATGGCATTATCCATTAAATTCCCCAGGATTTGGTTAAGTCGTCTTTCATCAGCCAATACGGGCGGTAAATTTGCTTCAACCCGGACCTCGATTCTGAGTCCGCGCGAATCGGCTAGGGACCAGAAACGGGTGGCCACACCTTGCAAAAACGGTTCTACTGCCAATGCAGCGGGTTTTAATTCGACAGGTATCGTTTTAGGTTGGGCGGCCAGGGTGATGTCATCGATCAGATCCTCAAGACGATGGATGGTCTGCCCCATGCTGACAAGCAAGTCGTCAGCCAGTTCAGGATCCTGGGTAGCTCCTTTGCGTAAACTTTCAATACCCAACTGCAAGCCTGCCAGTGGACGAGCCATTTCATGAGCCACATTGGAGAGCAATCTCTGGCGCGTCCTCAATTGCTCCTGCAATTTTTCAGCCATTAGGTTCAGGTAATGAGATAGATCGCGCAATTCAGTAGGTCCTGACTCAGGGATGCGCAAATGATAATCGCCGTTAGCAACCGTTGCTGCCAATCCTTGTGCGCGCGAGAAATGTCGAGAAAAATAATGAGTCAGCAAAAAGCTGACACCTACACCTATCAAAGCTACAATGACAATCGCTACTACCAGTAACCAGCGCAGACGCAGGATATAGGCATCCAACTCCCCCAGAGGCATTAGAATACAGACTTCTCCAATAAACTTGTTTTGGGGATCAAAGATAGGAGCCGCAGCATAAACGCTGGTGGTCTCAAATTCAGAATGGACCAACGTAGCATAACTGACTTCATATACAGGGTGATTACTAACGATTTGTATAAATAGTTCTTCCTGAAGCGGGCTGACTGTGTCTGGTATTAGTTCATACAGGGTACCGGATTTATCTACGAAAACAGCAATCAAATCTTCTTCTTGATTGATGACAGGAATGTTAGCTTTATCCAGCCTTGCTTCACCATGTTCCGCAAATTCATGGCTGAGAATATTTGCAAGCAACGTAACACGTTCCCGCATTAGATTCTGGAGTTGATTGGTAATTACCTTGTATTCGTTTTGCGACCAAATTAAACCTATTCCCCCAAGAGAGATAATAAGCAAAATAGCATAACTGATACCCAGATAAGCTCGAATACTGAGTGTCTTTTTCACGGCACAAATTTATAACCGACTCCCCGCAATGTCAATATGTGTTTTGGGTCGGATGGTTTTTCCTCAATCTTCATACGCAAGCTACGCACCTGGACATAAAGAACCTGGGGCTCTCCGACGAATTCTACACCCCATACACCTTCAACCAGTTCATCGCTGGTGAAAGCGCGCTCGGGATGTGACATGAACATGTGCAACAGGTCGAACTCACGGGGAGCCAGGTCGAGAATCCTGTCATTTTTATGAGCGGTGTGGGTGACGGGATTCAGCTTGAAGGGTCCGATTTGAAGCGGTCGTGCCACCGAACGTGGTTGGGTGATTGGCCGGGATGCCCGTCGCAACACGGCCCGCAAGTGTGCCAGCAGAATGTCTGCGCTAAAAGGCTTAGTGATGTAATCATCTGCACCGATCTCAAGGCCGACAATTTCGTCCAATTCGCGGCGGCGAGCGGTCAGAAAAATGACAGGGATATCTTGCTGCTTTTTGAGCGTTTTACACAGGTCGAGGCCGTTTTCATCGGGCAGACCAATATCGAGGATGGCTGCGTCGAAGGCATTTCGCCCGACAAGTTCGAGGGCGGTGTGTGCCGTGCTGGCAGTCGAAGTCTTATAACCGGCCTGCTCTAAATTGAATTTAAGCCCCTTGCAGACCAGTGGGTCATCGTCAACAACTAAAACATGATAATTGGACATGGTGTAATTTTAGTGTACCTCTCTTACCCCCATGGTGCAATAGTAAGCTTATAAGCTTACTATTTGAACAATGGCAGGAAGATAATAATGAGTTGAACTATGCTCAAATAAATATTGGAATACTTGAACAGACTGAGCGCCAGCTTCCCCTCAGGGTTGCGCAGCAAGTGGATTGTCAGACGCACATACTGAATGGACAGAAAACTCACTGGAACCAAATAGACCAGCCCTAATGCAGGATGGAATCCCAGCACCAGTGCGATAAATCCGGTTGCCAGGGTATGAACTGCAACCCACCAGGCCGCCTGCTGCATGGTTACATTAACCGGCAGCATCGGGAAGCCCGCATGAGCATAGTCTTTGCGATAGGCCATCGCCAGGCTCCAGAAATGGGTCGGCGTCCAGGCAAAGACCAGCAAAGCCAGCGCCAGCACACCGGGTTCGTTCCAGTTTCCTGCCGCTGCTCCGCCACTGACAACGGCCATGCTGCCCGCCGCTCCCCCGATGACGATGTTCAACACGGTGCGCGGTTTGAGCCAGATCGTGTAAACACCAATGTAAATAATCGCTCCTAATGCATTAGAAATGGCCAGTGCCGGGTTGTAAACCGCAGACAAAACCACAGCGAATACTATCATTCCCACGCCGACAATCAGCACCCAGGTGGATTTTTTGACCGCACCTGAGGGTAAAGGTCGTTTTCGAGTACGTTTCATTTGCGCATCACGATCACGCTCCAGATACTGGTTGACCGCCGAAGCTCCCGCAGCAGACAGCCCCCCGGTGATGAGCACTAACGTCAGGGCTTGCATCCCTGGCCAGCCGCCTGCACCCAGGATTGCGCCGCCCAAAGCCGAAATCAGCAGTAACAGCACGATGCGCAACTTAAACAGTCCGGCAATCGTTTTGATCTTTGTGCGTAGATCAAGGTTCAAGACCGAGCCAGGTAATGTATTTGAGTCCGTCGAAATGGGGTGTGGATTTTGCATCATTTCCTTCTCACTAAAATTTGCTTAATATCAAACAAGCCCGGGCAACACTACCACAATGACCAGAATCAATGGGATTGCAAGAATACAGCCTCCGATGAAAAGATACCGGTATACATTCGAATCGAATTTAAGATGCATGAAATACAAAAGCACCAACAAGGCTTTGACCACTGACAGCAACACCAGCGTAGGGAACTTAATGGATGTCTGCTGCACATAGCTCACTAAAGTCTCAATCAAGGTAAAGACAGCCAGCGCAATGAAGATAAACAAATAATTCGGTCTTTTTTCGGTTGCCATATTGCCTCCTAAATCAGGTAAATCACAGTAAAGAGCACGATCCAAACGATGTCCACAAAGTGCCAATACAGGCCGAAATTCTCGATCCCAAGATGGTTCTCTTTCGTAAATGGCATGCGTCCGTGTCCGACCAGCAAATAAATTGCCCAGAGAACGCCCACAAAAACGTGTGTTCCGTGAATACCTGTCACAGTAAAGAAGGGTAGGCCATACGTGCTGGTAAAGCCCAACCCCTCACCAAACAATGTGATCCACTCGAAGGCCTGACCGCCTAAGAAAAGCAGACCAAGCACAATTACTGCGATCAAGTTGTTGCGTAAACCATTTCGATCGCCTTTGAAACTGATCGCTTCAAGCGCTCTCACCACAAAATAACTGCTGGTCACTAATACAAATGTATTGATCGCGATGATGGGGATGCTCAAGTGTGAACGGAACTGCTCCTCGTAACCGGTGTTTGTCATGCGCGTGAAGATGATCAAGAGGATCAGTGAGACGAAGAAAACCACTTCACCTCCCAGAAATACCCACATGCCTACTTTCGTATTATCACGTTGTGAAACAGGAGCATTCTTAGTTGCCTGCACCTCACTCATGAGCCGCCTCCTGGTCTTCAGCCCGGTTTTCCAACGCCCAACCGGCGATCGACACCAGCAAAACAACCACCCCTGCAATGCTGATGAAAATGCTCCAAATCACACCGCTTGCAATCAGTGCTAACCCAAACGCCAGCACAATTGGCCAGAAGCTGGGGGATGGCATATGAATTTCAGGATGATCATTCATTTCAAACTCCTAATTTTTCCAAGTCATTCTTCAACAGGGTTCCATGTTCGGCAGGTTCAAAATTCTGTCTCGATTTACGACCTGAGTCGATGAACCACCTCAGGAAAGTAATTCCAATCGCCAGCAGTAAGAACATATGCGTTGGCAGCCACATCAATAACCCGCCAAGATGTTGATCTTGCAGGGCATCCAGACCAAAGATATGTGGCGCTGTTACGTAAAACGGGTACATCGGCGTACCCGCAAACGTCAAAATGGCAGCCAAGGCCGTACAGGGCACGGTCAACAGGAACAGGTACAGCATCCGCACGGGCGGCGCAGGTTTTGGGAGGCGAGACGTCTCTGCTCCGGCCACCGGACACCAGCCGATCAAGGCCGCGCCGATAAAACTCAAATGTTCAAAGATGTGGATGGCTTCGCTCTCCTGCGCAAGCTCATAGATTGCCGGAACGTGCCAGAACCACAATACGCCTACAAACGCAACAAACGCGGACAATGGGCTTGCCAGCCGTTTCACCAACTTATCCAGCCGTTCAGGAATGATTCCGTCAACCAGCCAGCCGGGCGTGCCCAGCAACCATAACGGGGCGGTCACAAACATAAGCAGCAGATGCTGTACCATGTGCGCGCTGAATAGATATTCGTCACCAAGCTCATCCAAAGGTGAGAACAGCGCCAACAACCCGGCTAGTGTTCCAAGATGGAAAGCGGCTTGTTGCCACCAGGGTGTTTGCTTGCTCCGATTCGCCAGAACGTAGAATACGGTCCAGAGGCTGAAACCGATCACCACGCTAGGGTACCACGTCCAACCGATCTGCAGAAGCTCGTTCATACCAGATATAACGCCGCGAACAACACCGCCCAGACAGCGGTCACGTAATACCAGAACCACCCGCTCAGCTCCACAGCTTCATATCGTTCGGCTGTGAAATCACCCAGGATTGTCCGCATAAGGATTAGCGTCAGGAAAATTACGCCAGCCAGCACATGCACTGCATGGAAACCAAGCAGCGTGAAAAATACGCCCCCAAAGGCCTGGTCGTCGATGCTCAATCCTGCATGGTTGAATTCGTACATCTGCCCGGCGACGAAGATCAACCCCAGAATTACGGTCAGCAGCAGGCCATTGCGCAAAGCTTTTTGTGCATCCCTGCGAATAGCATTGTTCGACCACCAAGCGACCAGTGCGCTGAGAAGCAAAATACTTGAGTTGACCAGCGGGATTGTCAAACGGGTCAGCGTGTGAGGGACATCCCAGTTAACCTGATCGCGCAGGGCTGCATAGGCTACCAGGACCGTGATAAAAAAGACCGATTCGATGGCCAGGACGATCAACAGAGCAATCCGTCCGGCGCTGATTTTGTTCATAGGATGGGTGGAAGTCATCGTGCTCATTCTTCTTCATCCTTGTGCCAATCTCGGCGATGCCAGTCTGCACGGTCAGGATGCTTCTGATCCCACAACGGCCGGCTGCTGCGGACAGTCGGAATCTCAGCGAAGTTGTATGCCGGCGGCGGGGAAGCAGTTGTCCATTCTAGTGTGAAACCATCCCAGGGGTCCGGTTCGTTGGTTTGTTCTTTCCGCATGGTGATGAAGTAGTTGACCAGGAAGATTAGGATACTCAGGGCAATTGTAAAAGCCCCGATCGTCTCAACGAGATTCCAGATCTCCCAACCTCGTCCGGTTCCGTATGTGTAGATGCGGCGCGGCATGCCTTCGATCCCCAGTACATGCATGGGCATAAAGACCAGGTTCATGCCAATGAACATCAGCCAAAAATGCCATTTGCCAATGGATTCGTTCAAACGGCGACCAAACATCTTTGGGAACCAGTAATAAATGCCGGAGAATAGGCCAAAGATCGCACCGCCGAACAAGACATAATGGATGTGTGCCACCACATAGTAACTGTCGGTAACCTGCCAGTCTACCGGTACAACCGCCATGTGAATGCCATCCAATCCGCCGATCAGGAAGAGCGCCACAAACCCAATAGCAAACAGCATCGGGGCAGTAAAACGCAGCTTGCCCTTCCACATGGTCCCCAGCCAGGCGAAAATCTTGACCCCGGTTGGCACGCCGATCAGAAAACTGTCCGCAGAGAAAAACAACAGTGAAGCAGTCGGCATTCCGGTAGCAAACATGTGATGCACCCAAACAGTGAAACCCAAAAAGCCAATTGCGATGGCTGAAAAGACCACCGCGGCATAGCCGAACAATGGCTTGCCTGAAAATACCGGAATGACCATCGAAACAACACCCATGGCTGGTAAGATCAAAATATAAACTTCAGGATGTCCAAAGAACCAGAACAGGTGCTGCCATAGTAAAGCTGTTCCACCTTGTGCTACATTATAGAAATGAGCGCCCAGTTGGCGATCGAAGAGCAACAACAAGAGGGCTGTGGTCAAAGACGGCAACGAGAAAACTGCCAGGAAGGAAGTAACGAAGGTCGTCCACACTAACAATGGCATATCAGTCAGGGACATACCAGGCGCGCGCAACTGGATGATCGTGACAATGAAGTTGATCGAACCGATTGTGGTTGCGATGCCTAACATCAGGATGCCCAACACCCAGAAATCCATACCGTTCGTGGGAGAGAACATTTTCTCTGTCAGTGGGGCGTAGCTGAACCAACCGTCATTCGGGGCGCCGCCAAAGACGAAACTGCTGTACATAAAGATGCCACCGAAGAGGAAGGTCCAGTAACTCAACGCATTCAGTTTCGGGAAGGCCATGTCCCGCGCGCCGATCATCAAGGGGACAAGATAGTTGCCGAAGCCGGCGGAAAGCGGCATGACTACCAGGAAGATCATGGTCGTGCCGTGCATGGTGAAAACCTGGTTATACACATCCGGGCTCAGGAAAGTGTTATCTGCTTGAGCCAGTTGGGTGCGCATTAAGAGCGCTTCAATGCCTCCGATCAGGAAGAATATGAAAGCGCTGTAAATATACAGGATCCCGATCCGCTTATGGTCAACGGTCATGAGCCACGAAAGCAAACCGCTTCTCCCGAGTTCTCGTTTTTTTGGTACTTCTTGTGCTTGGGTAGTCATAATTCCCTTTCCTGCTATTTGAGATTCTTAAGATAGGCAATGATCTGGTCAATTTGCTTAGGCGGAACGGTAATTTCCATATCATTTCCTGGTTTCATAGCCTGAGTATCCTTAAGCCAACTGCGCAGATTCTCTTCATTCAAATCAAATGTACCGCCTGCAAAAGTCGTCCGTGAATAAAGATGTGCCAGATTTGGACCTACTTTATCCGTATCAATTTCAGTCGGATCAAGGGAGTGACAGGCAGCACACGCGCCTGAATCTATTTCTTTAAAACCAGCCTGTTCGTCTTCTGTTTGAGGTTGGTAGGCAGGTTTCTGCTGATTGGCGACCCAGGCATTGAAGTCATCCTGTGAATCGACGACAACCTTGAATCGCATCAGGGCGTGTTCCATTCCACAAAATTCTGCACACTGACCCAGGTATTCACCCACCTGATCCCCTTTCAGCCACATGGTATTGTTCTGACCAGGGACCACATCCGTTTTACCGGCCAGTTGAGGAACCCAGAAACTATGGATGACATCCACCGATTTAAGTGCAATCTGAACTGTCGTCCCAACCGGGATATGCAGTTCGTTGGCGGTGGCGATACCCAGATCCGGATAGTCGAACTCCCACCACCAGCGATGTCCAACAACGCGCAAATTCAGGTCGCTAGAGAGCGATTTCGGGGCGGCCACCGCATCTGCAGTCTGCACGGTCATAACGAACAGTGCGATCACCAACAAGATTGGTATGACCGTCCAGATCACTTCAAGACGAGTGTTACCGTAAACCTGGGTAGGAATTTCATCATCTCCTTCCCGCTTCCGGTCGCGTACCAAAATCCATATTAATGCTCCCTCGACAAGGACAAAAACAATTAAAGCGAGGATAAAAATAATCCAATACAGATTGGCCTCGTGACCAGCAATTGGGGAAGCTGAGTTTAGAAAGGTTGGTGAGGGCTGACAGGCGCTCAGTAGAACCATCAACCCCGCAATAACGCTAGATTTGCGTAACATGCCCATACATCTCCTTAAATACTTTGCTAATCGCAGTAATCCACTCTTTATTGTAGGAAATGTGAGCTAATATTTCCTTAGTGATGGATACAGTCAAATTAAGCGTCAGTTAAGAAAGCATCTGATCCATGGGTTTTCCAACGTTTTCCGGCTTCAAGCACAGAACAACCAATCACCTTTTCATCAGAGAAATATCATCGTTATTTTTGGTCCTCCAAGTAAGAACATAAGCGTTTTATAAGGACACATTGGAAAAGAATCTGTTGTCATAATCAGGATAATATGACTGTTACCCTCAAATCTTGTAAGAAACAAACGGCTTGCATCATCCGTTTTGCAAGTGTATAATGATGCAAAAGTCAGGACAGGAGTAGTAGGTCATCCCGTCAGCGAGAAGGGAGAGCGAGGTGGAAGCCCTTCATGACATAAGCGGGAATGTCATTAGATAAGACCGAACTCGCCTGTTGCCCTATGTGAAGGGAGACTGCGTTGGTGAAAAGGAAAGTAGCCAATGCCGGGTAAGCCCGTTATAGCATTCGAGTGGCGTTAGTCGGTCCAACAGGTCGAAAGGGTCTGACATGTCAGATGTGTAAGACCATCGACTTCTAAGACTGCGCGAAACGCAATTCGGGGTGGTACCGCGGAGTATTCCTTCGTCCCTGAGTGGATGAAGGATTTTTTATTTATCGGATGGTGGACGATAGACGGTAGCCCATAAACACCCGTCCTTTGTCAACGGTCCACGGTCAAAACGAAAGGAGGCCGAAATGAAAGCGAATATCCGAATTAATACGATCTTCTGGAGCGAAGGGCCTCTTCTCCTTTCTTGTCTTCTTCCGTTCTAGTAAAATATTGACTTCAACAAATATCGAAAACAATGAGGCAAGAATGGCTGATAAATCTTATAACCATGCAAATATAGAAAAGAAATGGCAAGACAAATGGGAAGCGGACCAACTGTACCGTTCTGTGATTGACGAGAGCCGGCCCAAGTTCTATGCGCTGACCATGCTGCCATACCCCTCTGGTGACCTGCACATCGGTCACTGGTATGCGATGACACCCTCGGATGCGCGCGCTCGTTTCATGCGCATGCAGGGCTACAACGTCATGTTCCCAATGGGCTTTGATGCCTTTGGCCTGCCGGCGGAAAACGCGGCTATCAAACGCGGTATCCATCCTAAAGATTGGACCTACAAGAATATTGAACGCATGCGCGGACAATTGAAGAGCATGGGTGCTATGTTCGATTGGGAGCGGGAGGCAATTTCTGCCGATCCGGAATACTACCACTGGAGCGAATGGTTCTTTACCCAGTTGTATAAGCACGGCATGGCCTATCGCAAGATGTCGCCCGTGGACTGGTGCCCGAACTGCAACACCACCCTGGCACGCGAACAGGTCTGGGGCGAGGACCGTCATTGCGAGCGCTGCGGTACGCCGGTCATCAAGAAGGATCTGGACCAGTGGTTCTTCAGCACTACCAAATACGCCGATGAACTGCTGGATTTCTCAAACGTCGACTGGCCAGAACGTGTAAAAACATTGCAGACCAACTGGATCGGACGCTCGGAAGGCGCTTCGGTCATCTTCAAAACCGAAGTTGGGAACCACGATGTCGAGATCTTCACGACCCGACCCGATACCTTGTGGGGCGCGACCTTTATGGTCTTCTCCCCCGAACATCCGCTGGTGGATGAGATCACCACATCCGAGCAAAAGGCCGAAGTAAACGCTTATAAAGCGCAGGCCGCCCGTCAGACTGACATCGAGCGCGAGGCGACTGACAAAGAGAAGACCGGGGTTTTCACCGGCGGCTATGCCATCAACCCAGTCAACAACGAACGCATCCCGATCTGGATCGCGGACTATGTGCTGATGTCCTACGGTACGGGCGCCATTATGGCTGTCCCGGCTCACGACGAGCGCGACTATGAATTTGCCCGGAAGTTCGAATTGCCCATTATCCCGGTCATCCAGCCTGAAGGGCAGGAAGATGCGGAAAAGGCCATTGAAGAAGAGGCTTACATCGGTCTGGGAGAGATCGTCAATTCCGGTCCAATCAACGGTACGCCTGTCAACGAAGAAAAAGGTCGCAAAAATCCATCCGTCGCTGCCGCCATCGATTGGATCGAAGAGAAAGGTGTTGGGAAGGAAGCCGTCAACTACCGCCTGCGCGATTGGTTGATCAGCCGCCAGCGCTACTGGGGCGCGCCTATCCCGATGATCCATTGCAACGTGCATGGCTGGAACCCCGTACCGGATGAAGATTTGCCTGTGCTGTTGCCTGATGATGTGGAGTGGAAGCCCACCGGTGAAAGCCCGCTGAAACTGCACCCGACCTGGAAGAACACGATTTGTCCCGTCTGTGGTGAACCCGCCACACGCGAGACTGACACAATGGACACCTTTATGTGCTCTTCTTGGTATCACCTGCGTTATCTGAGCCCCGATTATCACGAGGGCCCATTCGATGAGGCCGAGTACAATTACTGGATGCCGGTGGATATTTATACGGGCGGTATCGAGCACGCCACCATGCACTTGATCTACACGCGCTTCTTCCATAAGGCGCTACGCGATATGGGCATCACCGAAGGCCCCGAGCCGATGACCCAACTGCGCAACCAGGGCATGGTGCTGGGCGAAGACCACGAGAAGATGTCCAAGAGCCGTGGCAACGTCATCGCGCCGGACGAACTGGTACGGATGTACGGCGCCGACACGGTGCGCGCCTACCTGATGTTCTTTGCAAGATGGGATATGGGTGGCCCCTGGAACTCGCAAGGCATCGAAGGGACCGTACGCTGGATCCGCCGTGTGTGGACATTGTTCACCGATGAGCCTGAGCGGAGCCGCGAAGCGGCGCAGTCGAAGGCCGACGATGAAGTGAAGAGGACTCTGCGCCGAAAAGTTCACCAGACTTTACAATCCGTCACCCGCGACTTCGAGCAGTTCGAGTTCAACACCATCATCTCCTCGTTAATGGAGTTGATGAACGAGATGTACAAAGCCCGTGATGCGGGAGCAGTCGGTTCGGATGAATGGGCTGAAGCGCAAGATATCTACCTGCGCATGATGGCCCCGGTCACGCCACATATCGCCGAAGAACTGTGGACCGAGTATCTGGGCAAACCTTATTCCATCCACCAGCAGCCCTGGCCGGATGTGGACGAGGAGGCCATCAAAGAAGACAGCATCGAAATTCCGGTGCAGGTCAACGGGCGCTTGCGCGATAAGGTAGTTGTCCCTGCCGATGCCAGTCAAGCAGACATCGAAGCCGCTGCATTGGAAACCGAAGGCGCACAAAAATATATGGATGGTAAGGAACCGCACAAGGTTATTGTGGTACAAAAGAAACTGGTAAACATTGTTGTATAAAAGGCGACAGCGAAAATACGCGAAGCCCTTGAGATTTTCTCAAGGGCTTCGTCATTTAATGAACCTAAATCAACGATTTAAGCCACAGCCAGCGGCTATTTCAGCGCTAAGGGTCTTGCTTCAATCACTGCCGGAAATACCACCACAATGCCCACCATCAGTCTGCTGGTAGGTGATGTCGATGGGAACGGCGTAGTCCGATCAGTACGATGCATTGATCATTGATATGAGCTATAACACCGCCTCTCCAGACGCCGCCGACTACCGCAAGTCTGGCGCGTTGGATTGGCAATAGATACCGGACCGTAGTCCCTGGAAGATAGATTGTGGAACAATACCCTCGGTCTATCTTTTTAAACGGCGGATCGATTCTCCACACGATCTTCATATTTTCTTAATACGCCCCCAATATACTGTTTTTATACTTGATGAATTACAACGCAAACCTTAGGAGTATCGACCATGAAAACTTCACGGATAGTCTACTTATTTATCCTGATCCTGCTGACCGCCTGCGCTTCGAACGCGACCGAGCCTGTTTCTGTTCTCCCAACCACAATCCCGCCGACGGAGGTCCCGGCAACGGTAGCAGGCCCATCGTCCACGGATGTTGCGGAGCCATCTCCAACCGCAGTTCCGCCTACAGATGATGAATCGATTCAAACGGAGGAGCAGATGGTTCTGTCATCCTTCTCCCAGCCCGTGACCGCAGCCGGGGAGACTCTGATCCTGTACGGGCATGTGCTGGATGGAAAAGGGCAGCCGCTTAATGGATATACAGTGGAAATCTGGCAGGTGGACGCGGACGGAATCTATGACCACCCCGGCGATCGAAATACCAATGGGCGCGATATGGGATTCCAGTTCTATGGCGCATCCGTGACGGACGAGAGCGGGTTGTTCTCATTCCGAACAATCGTACCGGCGCGTTACGAGCCGCGCCCCAGGCACATCCATTTCAAGGTCAAGAAGGATGGCGCGGAGGTGCTGACCTCGCAATTCTATTTCTCAGGCGATGTGGATGCCTCGCAGTTTGGAGCTGCCGGAGAGATGTTGCTGCTTAACTTTAACGACGCACAGGATGCAAACGGAAATCCAGTGAAGCTTGCATATAAAGATTTGGTTGTGAATGGGGGCTCAGGTGGAGAAATGACCCTGACACCTTCGCAAATGGAAGGGCCGTATTATCCGGTAGTGGATGTGTCGGCGTTTGATAACGATCTGGCAAGCATGCAGTAAGGATGGCTTAGAGTAACTTGAGCCCTCGATGTTTATAAACTTATCAGGGGCTTTTTGTTCTTGACATGTTCTATATAATATTGTATTATATCTGTAACGGATACATCCGTTACAGATATAAATTCTCGCATTGGAGCACCGCTATGACTGACATCTTACAATATCCCGATGATTTCATTCCTCTCACTCCTGCCGTATTCAACATCCTGCTGACATTGGCAAATAGTGAAAAACATGGTTACGGAATCATGCTGGAAGTGGAAGCCAACACGAACGGCCAAGTGTTGATGGGGCCGGGCACGTTATATGGCTCGATCAAGCGCATGCTCAAGGCTGGACTGATCGAGGAAAGTGATGAGCGTGCTGATCCTGAAATGGACGATCAGCGCCGCAAGTATTATCGCTTGACCGATCTTGGCAGGCGTGTTCTGAACATGGAGGCGGAACGGTTGGCTTCACAGGTGATGATCGCGAAGGTCAAGAATGTCTTCGGAGTTTACCTTTCAGAGAGCACACCATGACAAAAAAGCACATGGATCCTCCTATCATCGTGTTTTCAGTCAAAGTCTATCAAGCGCTCCTGGCTGCGTATCCAGCCAGATTCCGTCAGATCTATGGCTCACACATGCTGCAAGTGTTTCGAGATTGTTGTCTGCGAGCATTCCGACAAAACGGGACGAACGGAGTGCTCAACTTGTGGGCGCTCACCCTTTTCGATCTGCTACGCAGCTTGATCGAGGAATACCTGCAGAAGGAGACTTTCATGATGAAATCAAAATTCATCCGCCTAAGTGGTTGGTCTCTTATGATCGGAGCTGTTACCTTTACAATATCCACGCTCAGTGCGCTTGTGGAATCCAATTTCTATGACTCCTATATGCGTCTGAACGTTTTCGTGTTCTACAATACCGGGTTGGTCCTCGCACTTTGGATTAGTACAGTCCTATTGGCCGTGGGAGAACTGGGGCTGCGTGCGCGTTATGGCGAGCAGGTTGGCTTCTCCGGGAAAAACTTTCTTTTGATCGGCGCAATTGCCGGACCCGCAATCGGCCTTCTTGGAGTAATTGGCGCAGTAGCAAAAGTCCTCACGTGGGCAGAGTTCCTGCTGTATTCAGGCAATATGGTTCTATTAGCCTGCCTGACAATCTTTGGTATATCGGCCCTACGCACGAGACCGCTGCCGCGCTGGAATGGTCTGCCTCTTATTGCCGGGTTCTGGTTTCCGGTGTTGTTACCCGCGATGATGATTGCCAACGCCAATGGAGCGCCAGGAAGCCTGGTTCTAAATATAGCCAATGGGGTGTTATTACTACAATCCATTGCGTTGTTTATATTGGGGTACATGTTGCAGGCCAATGTGTCGGAGGAAATCCCTGCCATCGCCTGAAAGAGACAGTTCTTGTAAAAGAAGTAGGGCACTGAGGCCCTTGACAGTTTCACAACTATCAAGGGCTTTATGTATCTAAATTGGTCTGGGAAAATGTCAAATCTGATAATTAAGACTTGACATATCATATTATTTGTTGTACTACATCTGTAACGGATATATCCGTTACAGATGTACATCTTCACTAAGGAGCATCATAATGACAGATACTTTACAAAATCCCGAAGAGTTCCTGCCCCTCACCCCGGCTGTGTTCAACATCCTGTTGGCATTAGCAGATAGCGAGAAACATGGCTACGGCATCATGCTGGAGGTGGAAGCCAACACCAAGGGACAGGTCATCATGGGACCCGGTACCCTCTATGGCTCGATCAAACGCATGCTTAAAGCCGGATTGATCGAGGAAAGCGACGAGCGCGCCGACCTCGAAATGGACGACCAACGCCGCAAGTATTACAAGCTGACCAATCTGGGCAGACGTGTCCTGAGCATGGAAGCGGAGCGGCTGGCGTCGCAGGTGATGGTCGCGCGGACGAAGAACGTTCTCGCCCCGGAAATTTTGGGAGGATCCCCATGATCAGCAATCCCATAGAGAACCCCATTATCGCAGTCTCGGTCAGAATCTATAAAGTGCTCCTGGTAGCATACCCAACCAGATTCCAACAGGAATATGGTTCACATATGTTGCAGGTGTTCCGCGATTGCTGTTTGCGGACGTCCCGCCAAGGTGGAACGAACGCAATGGTGAGGTTGTGGGCGGTCACGATCTTCGACCTCATCCAAAGTGTAGTTTCGGAACACGCGCACAAGGAGATCGAAATGAAAAAGGAAATGAAGCCTAGAGATATTCGCATGGCTGGCTGGGCGCTTATGGTAGGAAGTGTGGTGTTCAGCCTCGGCATGTTCGCAAGCGCGCAAAATTGGTATGTAATGATTGCCCTCGTTGCGTTGATAAGCATGCCGCTTTTGGCATTTGGTCTATTGGGACTGCGGCGCCGATACGGGGATCAAGCCGGTGTTTTTGGAAAAAACATACTCCTGATTGGCGCAGTCCTCGGATCGCTCATGAGCATCATTGGGTATATCGGTGAAGTCGGATCCTTTGGCATGGGGGATGACGAGATTTGGGTCCTGATACTTGCTGGCCCCATGGTGTTATTCGCTTGTCTCGCATTGTTTGGCATGGCGGCGTTGTTCAAAAAGCCTTTGCCTCGCTGGAATATGGTGCCGATTATTGCCGGAGCTTGGTATCCAATCTTCATCCTTGCTTACTTTATTGTCTCAGTTCGCACTGGAGATTGGGATAGTTTCGAGGCCGGTGCCCCTGAATGGTTTGTGGCGGTAGCAATTACCCTACTGATAATGCAGGGTGTTGCACTGGTGGCATTGGGGTACATTCTGAAATCCGATGTGCCGGAGGAAACACTAGCAACAGCTTAATAGGCGGTTTACACACACGGGGTGGGTCACCAACTTGTCCCACCCCATATATTGCACTCGAAATCAGATAAATCAGGTCTTGACTCTCCGGTTACCGGAGGCAGTAGACTGATAATGACCCTTCCTGTTTTAGTGGTTTAGGAGTACTTATGATAAGAAAGCAATCAGACATCACCTTAATAATGTTGTCAGTCAGAGTCTATCAAGCGCTCCTGGTTGCATACCCCAAAAAATTCAAACAGGAATATGGTTCACATATGTTGCAGGTGTTCCGTGATTGTTGTCTGCGGACGTTCCATCAAGGTGGAACGAACGGGATGGCAAGGTTGTGGGCGGTCACGCTCTTCGACCTCGTACAATGCCTGGTCTCGGAACATGCGCACAAGGAGATCGAAATGAAAAAGGAAATGAAACCCGAAGATATTCGGCTTGCTGGTTCGGCGCTCATGATCGGAGGTGTAGTATTCGTAGTCAGTATCATCACAGGGATTTTGGGCGATATCAATCCCAGTTTGTGGGGTGTCTCCGCTATACTTCTAACGTTCTTCTGCATGCCCCTTTTGCTGGTTGGCATGTTAGCGGTGCGCAATCGCTACGGCGGAAAAGTTGGTTGGTTTGGCAGAAACATTCTACTCTTTGGTGCGATCCTCGGACCTGTGATTAGCCTGGCTAGTCTTATCGGGTCAGCGGTCGCAGATTTGTGGATCCTGATCTATGTCGGTCCGGCAGTCTTGCTCGTCTGCCTGGCATTGTTCGGGGTTGTGGCACTATTCAAAAACCCACTACCGCGCTGGAATTTCTTACCGGTCATAGCTGGGCTTTGGTTCCCAACGGTTCTCCTCGTTCCCATACTCCTTCCTCTGATCACCGGGAATCCATCGCCAGACCTTAGCCTCGGCGACCTCGTTGATTATGCTCTCCTTACACTACAAGGCGCAGCCTTGGTGGGACTGGGCTACATCCTGAAATCCGATGTGCCGGAAGAGATGATGCCTGCCTGAACAGGAGAAGAACATCATGAAAGACACTGTCGCATCCAAATTCGCTTATGCCGCCGCATTCTTCTTTATTCCTTAGCGGGTTCAATACCCCGCCGCTTGCGGCGTGATACGATTACTACATGAGTCGAGTGATTCGAAAAAGTCATAATGTGTCCATATTGCTCTAACATTTTGTTTGTCCAGCAAAATAC
>JASFRG010000096.1:0-18815 GCA_050115035.1 Anaerolineales bacterium
TCGGCATCTGATAGTTTTACTTCTTGAGCTTTCGGTATGGGCATCGGTTTTCTCCTGTTTGAGATTACCCTATCCTATACCACTAAAGACTTGTTTATGCCAAGATGTACTAGCAGTCTGTCGGAGAGCAATCTGACTTCCCAATTTAGGGCTGTTTTTCGAACTAAAGTGGGGCAATTCTCCCAGTTTTTAGCCGATAAACGGAGCAAAGTGGGACTTTTTTTCGGAAAAATTGCTCTCTCCGACAAGCTGCTAGGATCAAAATACAATGAAAATGATTTTGATCCTCAATGGTTTTGGAGTATTATTCTTTCCTTTCCAACCTCCTCGTCACCCCCAACAGCAAAACCGAAACCCCCACCAAGACCACCGATAACGCCACCGCTACCCCAAGGCTTCTCTCGAACCCTAAATATATCGCCAGTGGCATTGTCTGGGTCACGCCCTCTAAATTCCCCGCAAACAAAATCGTTGCGCCGAATTCGCCCAGCGCGCGCGTCCAGCACAGGATCGCGCCACTGATTAGCGAGCGTCCTGCCAGAGGAAACATGACTTCACTGAACATCTGCCACTGGTCTGCGCCTTCTACATGCGCGGCTTCCTCCAGTTGCATGTCGATCTCTGAGAAGCCGATGCGCGCTGCGCGGATGAACAGCGGCGCAGAGACAAAGGTCTGCGCCATGACCACCGCTGTGGTCGTAAATGGTAGTCTGATTCCGAACATCCCCAATGTACTGCCCAGCAATCCCTGGCGACCAAAGGCGATCAGGAGCGCCAGTCCCGCCACTGAGGGGGGCAAGACTACTGGCAAATCTACTAACATTTCGATCACAGCTTTTCCACTGAATTTCCAGCGCGCCAGCATATAGGCCAGCGGTGTACCCAGCGCTATTGCAATTCCTACACTGATCAGGCTGGTCACCAGGCTGATCTTCAAAGCGGACAACGCTTCCGGTGCGAGCGCGTATGATAGAAAGGTCTCGCCCATCGCCTGGGTAAACAGCGCCAGGATTGGCACCCCGAACAGAGCCAGCAGCAGCAGACTGGGGATGACGAACAGCCAGTCCCTGTGTCCATCTGTGGCTAGATGTTGGAAGTAAATGCGTATTTTTGACATGTGAAAGATCCCAATAAGGCTTCCGACGAATTTACGGGGTTGAGAATCCCCATTTTTGCAATACAGCCTGTCCCTCTGGCGAAAGTACGAAAGCTACAAATTCATCCGCCAGTTCAGGCTGGGGGGCATCCTTCAGCGCGGCAATTGGATACTCGGCAAGCACATTCAATTCAGGTTGAATTTCGATGACAGGTAGTTCCGGTGCGGCAACCGCATCTGAGGCGTAAACGATGCCCGCATCCGCTTCGCCAAGCTGGACCTTTGCTACCACCTGTTTGACGTTGCTCTCATTGGAAACCACATTCACTAACACCTGTTCCTTGAAGTCTGCGCCGACGTTTTCCAGCATCAAGCGCGTGTACCTGCCGACAGGGACTTCTTCAGCAGCCAACACCAGCTTCAAGTCGGGTTGGGCCAGATCGTCGAACGTGGATAGGCCGGCCGGGTTGTTTTCAGGTGTGATGATCACCAGCTGGTTGGTCAGGAAAATCTGTGGGGCATCCTCGATTAATCCATTCTTGACCAAGATTTCCATCTCCCTGGTGTTAGCGGAGGCAAATGCATCTGCTTGCGCTCCCTGCTCGATCTGCGCGCGCAGCGTGTTGGAACCGGTGAAGTTGAGTGAAACGTTCACGCCTGGATGAGATACTTCGAAGGCAGTCGCTATTTCGCTGAAGGACTCGGTCAAGGATGCGGCAGCGAAGACGGTCAGGGTGACGGGAGCAGGCTGAAGGGCGTTCGAAGCGCAGGCGCTCAAAAAGGATAATGTCAAAATCGGGATAAGAGTGCGTTTCATGAGGCTGATTCGTCCGGGATGTCGAATTGCGCCTGGATTTCCCCCATCCAATCCTGGATCAATTGCAACTGCCGTAGACGCAGGTCCAGACTGAGATGGTTGTAGGGTTGCTCGGGGGGGAGACGCGAAATAAGATCTTCCAATCGTTCGATGCTGGAGCGGATTTCGGCGCATTGGGCTGCATAGATGTGGGCCGTTTGATCGGGGTAGTGCTTTAGAGAGAAGTACAGACGGGTCAGGAACTCGAGACGGATGGAGCGCGCGTTGTGACCGGATTCGAGCAGCCATACCTTGAAGCGGCGTTTCCCACCTTCTGTGATGTGCAGGATTTGCCGGGCGGGTAACTTATCCTGCTCGACCTGTTGACTGGTGATGTCACCGCGCGCCTCCAGCCGTTTGAGAATGGCATAGGCCTGGCTTTGGCTGAGCCGCCAGACGCTCCCAAGCTCAGCCTGGAACTTTTGATGCAAGTCATAGCCGTGCCCGGGACCGGCGATCAAAAATCCAAGCAGTGCAAATTCGGGTGAGATGTTGCTCATAGTGATATACTCATCGAGTGAGTATATCTGACTCTAACGGGTGTGGCAAGGTGTAATTTTTGAATTGCGGCCTGTCTGATTTTACGCCAACTCAAATATTGACTATAATCATCCCCCGATGGATTTCTTGACTCGACTCAAAGAACCGAAACCGATATTGCTGGATGGCGCAACCGGCACCGAACTGACTCGGCGTGGGGTAGATACTGGCTTGCCGCTCTGGTCGGCTAACGCTTTGTTGACTGATGATGGCTCACACGTGCTGCAGCAAATCCACGCTGATTATTTATCGGCTGGCGCCGAGATAATTACTGCAAATACCTTCCGTACGCATGACCGTGCGCTGGCTCCCAGTGGGAATGCTCAGCGCGGGTTGGAACTGACAGGGCGTGCAGTGGAGATCGCCCGTGCAGCCATCTCTAAAACGCCCGGTGACAAATCTCACTTTGTGGCTGGTTCTATCTCTACGCTTGAAGATTGCTACCGGCCAGAACTGGTTCCACTGGACGACGAATGCCGCGCTGAGCACTCTGAACGCGTTCACCATTTGGTTGCCTGTGGCGTGGACTTGCTGCTACTCGAAACCTTCAACACGATTCGTGAGGCGGTTATCGCCGCTAAACTGGCAACCATCACTGGCACGCCCGTCATTGTCAGTTTTGTGCCGGATTCCAATGGACACATCCTCTCCGGCGAAACACTGACGGAGGCTGCCGAGCAACTGTTGCCATTGGGTGTGGTGGCCTTAGGCGTCAATTGCGGTACTACAGCGCATCTCGCTGCTCCGTTGAAAGAATTGCGCGCAGCTTGCGGCTCCAATTTTCCGCTCATCGCTTATGGCAACATTGGCTATGCAGATGAGCAGGTTGGGTGGGTCAATACCAATGCGGAAAACCCCACGGTTTACTGCCAGCACGCTGCAGGCTGGCCAGTAAAAATTGTGGGTGGTTGTTGTGGAACTACTCCTGCTCACATCTATAAACTTAAGGCTGTTCTCTAATGTCCGTTTATCTTCACGATATTCCCCTTTCTCAAGCCCAATCCCGTTTGGAAGCTGCGCTGCGTGAGGCTGATCTGTGGCGTGTGCTGAGCACGGAAACTATCCCATTGGATGAAAATGCACTCGGACGCACACTGGCTGGACCCGTTTGGGCGAAGACGTCTTCGCCGCATTATCACGCTTCCGCGATGGACGGCTTCGCTGTCCGCGCGGCGGAGACGGCTGGCGCTTTGCAGACCAAACCGGTTTCGCTTCAGATCCCCGACCAGGCCTGCTACCTTGATACGGGCGATCCGTTGCCTTCTGGCTTTGATTCCGTCATTCCCATCGAAAATACCGAAGCGCTCGATGAGCACGGTCAATTGACAGATGCTATCCGCGATCCGGCTACCATCCGCATCCGTGCCAGCGTTGCTCCGTGGACACATGTCCGCCCGTTGGGAGAGGACATCGTTGCTACCGAACTGGTGCTGCCTGCTGGTCATGTGCTGCGTCCCGCAGATTTAGGCGCTATCGCCGCTGCCGGTCATACAGAAATTCTGGTGGCGTGCAAACCACGCGTGGCTATCCTGCCGACTGGCACGGAACTTGTCCCTATTGGCACCCAACTTAAACCGGGCGACATTCTCGAGTATAACTCGTTGGTTATGGCAGCCCAGGTCAAGGACATGGGCGGGGAACCAACTCGCTTCCCAATTACGATCGATGATTTTGACCTGATCTGTGAGCGTGTTCAGGAGGCTGCTCAAGATCATGATTTGATTCTGGTCAATGCGGGTTCTTCAGCAGGCGCGGAGGATTTCTCTTCCAAAGTGGTTGAAATGCTAGGGACGTTGTTGGTGCATGGTGTGGCAGTCCGCCCGGGGCATCCGGTCATTCTTGGGACCGTGAACCGCGGACCGAGGACGGATGGCACCGTACACCGTCAACTGTCTTCCGTCCCCATAATTGGCGTTCCCGGCTACCCCGTCTCTGCGGCGCTGACCATTGAAATCTTTGTCGAACCACTCATCGCTCAATGGCTGGGGCGGCAGCCGCACGAATTACCAACCGAAATCGCGCAACTGACCCGCAAGATCACCTCTCCGGGTGGCGACGATGATTTTATTCGTGTGGCGGTGGGGCGTGTGGGTGAAAAGTTGCTGGCTGCTCCATTGTCGCGCGGGGCGGGGGTTATCACTTCGCTTGTGCGTGCGGACGGACTGGTGTTGCTACCGCGTGGCACGCAGGGTGCCGAAGCCGGAGAGCAGGTACAGATACGTTTATATCGGCCGCGGACGAAGTTGAATAAGACCATCTTCTGCATCGGCTCGCACGATATGACTCTTGACCTGATCGCACAGTTCTTAGCCAGTCACGATCGACGTTTGGCCTCAGCTAACGTTGGTTCTCAAGGCGGACTGGTGGCATTACGGCGCGGTGAAGCGCATTTGGCGGGTTCGCACTTGCTCGACTCGGAAACGGGTGAATACAATATCTCATATATTCGTCAGTATTTGCCGGGCGTAAAGGTAAAAGTCGTGACGCTGGTGGGACGCGAACAGGGCTTGCTGGTGAAACAGGGAAACCCGAAGGGTATCCATAGTCTGGAAGACCTCAGCAGGCCGGAAGCGGAGTCGGATTCGGAGCGTGTGCGCTTTTTGAATCGTCAGCGCGGTGCTGGTACGCGCGTCCTGTTGGATTATCAATTGAACCAATTGGGGATAGCATCTGATAGTATAATTGGCTACAATCAAGAAGAATACACTCACCTGGGTGTGGCTGCGGCAGTTGCTTCCGGAAGAGCCGATTGTGGCTTGGGGATCGCAGCTGCGGCGCAAGCGCTGAGCCTAGATTTCGTCCCACTTTATCAAGAACGATACGATCTGGTCATCCCGAAAGAACACGCCGAAAGCGACCTGCTCGCGCCGCTCTTCGATGTGCTCGAGAATCGGGAGTTTCGTGCAGCGGTTGCGGCCTTACCAGGGTATGATATCAGCCGGATGGGAACCCTGGTTGTGGAGGATTGAGGAAAAAAGAATGTCTACTGCACTTATCATCGATGACAATCGACAGACTGCTGATGCTTTGGGACAGATGCTGGAAGTGTTGGATGTACCTGCTCGAGTTGCATATGGCTCGGGTCCGGCGATCGAAATCTTAAGAGTCATGACGCCGCGCCTGATCCTGCTGGACATCAATATGCCCGGGGTGGATGGTTTGGAAGTTCTGGCATATCTTCGCCGGGAACCACGGCTTGCTTCCGTTCCCGTGGTTGTAATCACGTCTGACGATCAGCCCGAAACCCGCAACAGGGTTATGAAAAGTGGTGCGACTGAAATGTTGATTAAACCTGCCACACTTGATGCACTGGAAGGCGCGTTGAAGAAAGCCAAGGTTTTATAGACTAAAAATCTTCGATGCTTTGTTGGATAAACCGGGTGTTTCGGCCCGGTTTTGTCTTTTAACGCTTGATATAATTAGCGCGGAGGTGTTTATGCCAATCCAAAGCGGAATTACCGCACCTGACTTCGAATTGCCTGATGACACGGGCACGCCGCGTAAGTTATCTGATTTTCGCGGTAAACCGGTCGTGCTTTACTTTTATCCAAAAGATGATACGAAAGGCTGCACAACGGAAGCCTGCAATTTTCGGGATGATTATTCTGCCTATGAAGATGCAGATGTCGTCATTCTAGGCGTCAGTCCAGACCCGGTCAAATCGCATGTTAAGTTCAAAGAGAAATATGACCTACCCTTTCCATTACTGGCAGATGAGGATCATAAAGTCTGTGAGTTGTATGATGTCTGGGCTTTAAAGAAATTTATGGGGCGCGAATACATGGGCGTCTTACGAACAACATTTCTGATCGATGCTGATGGAAAAATTGTGCGTGTGTTTGAAAAGGTAAAACCGGCTGAGCACAGCGAGGAAGTGTTGGCTTCCCTGAGAACTGTGTGACGAATTGAGTTTCTCAATGACTGGTCTTATGCGGTAACAGATGAAAAACCATGAGGAAGAAAGTAACACGCAACAACTAGAAGCCAGTTTCTCACTGGCCGGGTATTTGCTCGAAGCTCAGGATGAAGGTGGGATTATCCTGGCAGCCATGCGGGCTGGGGAAGAATTGCTGGGTGCCGAGGGTTGTACCTTTGTGCCTTTCAATGAGTGGGAGCAGACTTTACCCAAACTTAAACATGGCGAGGCAGACTTCCTGGTTGATCCTGCATTTTTGGAACGTTTGTCCTTCCCTGAAACTCGGCATACCTGTCGCATTTGTCAGAAGAAGCAGGCAGGAGATGAGTGCATTCTGCTGCAGGAAACTGCTGCGGACAGACAAGTCCGTTGTATTGCCCTGCGATACGGTGGGAGAGAAATTGGTGTGCTCAATTTCTTTTTCACTGATCCACCAGATATAAGCCATAGTCAGCATCATTTTCTTGCTGAAATGGTTCGCCTGACAGACCTGGCCCTGGATTCTCTTCGGATGCATTCGCAGGAGAAGGAAGCCATCAGGCGAGAGCGGGCCTCTGAAGTATCCCGCGAAAATATGATTTCGATGGATGTTCAAAATGTGGCTCTATGGGAACAACTGGAATATCGTGCCGTACTGGAAGAGCGGGGACGACTGGCACGTGAGATCCATGATGGTTTGGCGCAGACGCTGGCCTTTCTTAAGATGGAGGCGGCACGTATGCAGGGATATGTCGCCAAGGGAGAAGTCGGCTCGGTGGACCGCACGCTGCAGGCTTGTTACCGTACACTCTCGGATGCCTATCTGGATGCGCGTCAGGCTATCGACAATTTGCGACGTGTTCCAGATGAAGTATTTACCGATTGGCTGCATGCCACAGCAAATGAATTCGAAACCCTGACCGGGACAACCGTTGAACTCTCATCTCAGGAAATCGATTATCCCTTAACGTCACCGGTTAAGGCGCAAGTGATGAGAATCGTGCAGGAAGCGCTGACCAATATCCGGAAGCACGCGCAAGCATGTACGGTGACCATCTCCGCCATTGAGCATACCGGTGAGGTTATGATCGAAATTCAAGATAATGGACGCGGATTCTCTCCGGAGGATATTCAGTCCTCACAATATGGATTACGCAGCATGCGTGAACGAGCCGAGTCTATTGGTGCGGATTTTCAAGTTGATAGTGCTCGAGGCACTGGAACAACTGTCCGGTTGCGCATCCCGGTTCGAGAGAAAGCGCAGTGATGGACGAAAAGATTCGTATCGTTGTGGTGGACGACCACGCTCTCTTCCGGCGCGGGTTGGTCAGTTTACTCTCAGAGATGCAGGATTTTCAGGTTGTGGGGGAGGCCACAAATGGAGTGGAGGCGTTGAAAGTCGTTGCTGAACAGCGGCCTGACGTAGTTCTCTTGGATGTCAACATGCCGAAAATGGGCGGTGTTGACACGTTGTCAGCGATAAGAAAAGCGGATATCAGTTCGCAAGTGCTGATGCTGACAATCTCACAGCATGAAGAGGATCTTATTGGTTCCATTCGTGCGGGTGCAAGCGGTTATTTGCTAAAAAATGCCGAACCGGAAGCGTTACGCAAAACGATTTTTGATGTAGTAGCCGGGAGGTCGGTCCTTGCTCCCGAGATCACCGATCAGGTTTTTCGGTTGATGCGAAGCGGTCAGGTGGGAACTTCCGGGATATTAAGCGAGCGAGAGATCGAGGTCCTACAGATTTTAGCGCAGGGCTATACCACAGCCCAAACTGCATCTGAATTGGTCATTTCTGAAAATACGGTCAAGACACATATCCGGCATATCCTTAATAAGCTGGAGGTGGGCAATCGCGCTGAAGCCGTAGCCAAAGCCACACAGTTGGGTTTGATTTAGAATAGTGACAAACGGGTGATGAGGGTGGGTGATTGATGAATCACCCACTTTGCATTTAAAAATCCTTCATTTGCTCCCGCGAAAAACATGACAAACCCGAGAATATTTGGTAAATTATAGAGGTCCCTTCATTTGGATAAATTAGGTATCTTGAATTGAATCAAATTTCCGATTTTTCTCGCAAAATTCTGATTGCTTCTGCTAACGCTTTGTTTCGCGAAGGCTTGCATAAAGTCTACGCTGAACAATGGCGGGAGCAGAACGTGGGGGTTTTGATTGCTAAAACTATGGGAGAGACGCTTGATATGCTGGAAAGTCATCAACCGGATCTTGTGATTGTAGACCATGATGACAAGACCATCAACCGCGATGAGTTCTTGAACCGATTTATGATCGATGAAATGCCGATGAAGGTAATTCTGGTCTCACTGGCTTCATCCGAGCCTGTTGTGATCTATAACCGCGTGCATTTGACGGCGGCCCAGGCGGAGGACTGGCTTGCCTATCCATGGGACGAATAGTCCAATTTTAATTTTGGAGAGAATATTATGCGCCATTTTGTGATTGTAGGAATATTGGTCATCGTTCTGGCATTCCTTACCTATTTTGGGTTGGACGCAGTCGGACTAATGCCAGTTCAAGCCAGTGCGGAGGCAGTTTTTATTGACTGGCTCTTTAACCTGGAGGTAATGACAATCTCCTTTCTGTTTGCGTTGATCGTTGTACCGTTGTTTTACAGTTTGATCGTTTTTCGACGGAAAAAGGGAGAAACTGGTGATGGCGAACATATCGAGGGAAATGCAACCATAGAGGTTATTTGGACGGTTATCCCACTGTTTACCGTTCTAATTTTTGCATACCTTGGGGCGTATAACCTGGGTGAAACGCGGCGAATAAATCCGCAAGCCATGGAAGTCAAGGTTACTGCGCAACAATTTGCGTTCACTTTTGAATATCCTGATTACGGATTTATTTCAGATGAACTCTATCTGCCAGTAGATAAGCAGGTGGTCTTTCGGATGACATCCCGGGACGTCATCCACTCGTTCTGGGTACCGGAGTTTCGCATCAAGCAGGACATTGTGCCTGGACGCATTACGGAATATCGTATCACCCCCACGCTTTTAACAAGGGATCAGCCATTCAAAGTGCGCTGTGCCGAACTGTGTGGCGCTTCCCACGCTTATATGTTGGCTGATTTGCAAATTGTCACGCAAGACGAGTTCGATACCTGGGTGGCAGCTCGCCAGGAAGAAGCCCAGGCAGCCGCGAACACTCCTGAAGGTCGCGGCGAAATCCTTGTCACTCAGAATGGCTGTCAGGGATGTCATTCAGTGGATGGTAGTCCCGGCACCGGACCAACTTGGTTGGATCTCGTTGGCAGGCAAGAAGAAATGTCTGACGGAAGTGTCATTACGATCGATGAGGAATACATCAAGGAATCCATTCTGAATCCCCAGGCGAAAACTGTAGCCGGGTTCGAGGGTGTATTCATGCCGCCGTATGAATTTTCAGATGAACAACTTGCGGACATTATCGCTTACATGCAAACTTTGAAATAGGTAGAGGAGCAAACATGAAAACAATGAAACCTATTTGGCGCGGCTTGTTGCTGCTCTTGATTGGAGGGGCTGTTGGTTACGCTGTTGGACTGGGGTTGGATGCCCTGGTTTCTGGACGGCTGGATTTTGTCGCTCCATTAGCAGGCCTTTTCGCCCTGCTCGGTTCAGTTACGGCGTTTTTCTTTGGCCTGGTTGGTTATCAAGGTGTCACACGGGGGTTGGTCTTTCAAGTAGTCGGTACGTTGATTGGTGGATTCTTTGTAACTGGGATCCGCGCCTTGATGGGCTTGAGCGCCTTTGGAAACTTTTTCTTCACCGAGCCTGCTTGGGTTTTCGGCGGCCTGGTTGGAGCGCTTTCTTTTGTGGTTGGGGTTGGTGCTGTGACTGACTGGTTCAAGTGGGCTAAAGGGGAAGAAACCCCCGAGCATCATGCGGATGAACCGGGCTGGCAAAAATATTTCGGGGTATCCCTCGATCACAAAGTCATTGGTATACAGTACACGATAACAGCTATTGCCCTGATGGGATTTGGTGGCATCTTTGCCTTGATCTTCCGTACAGAGTTAGCCGCCTCGCAGTTGCAATTTTTAACAACGACATTCCGCGCCTTTGATCAAAGCGGTTTGCAAATGTACAACACATTATTGAGCCTGCATGGCATGGTAATGATCGTTTCGATCTTGCTCGGCATCGCCGGTGTGATGAACTATTTGGTGCCAATGCAAATTGGTGCGCAGGATATGGCCTTCCCACGATTGAACGCTTTTTCATTCTGGATCGCCGTCCCGGCGGGGGTATTGCTGCTCTCCGCACTTTTCCTGGGCGGCTTCGACACTGGCTGGACCGGTTATCCTCCATTGTCTACTCGATCCCCACTTGGAGTCCAGATGTTCTTCCTGGGTGTGTTTGTAGCGGGTTGGTCATCCATTTTGGGCGCGTTAAATCTTATCGCTACCGTTATACGTTTGCGTGCCAAAGGGATGACAGCTTTCCGCCTCCCCATCTTCGTCTGGGGAGCAATTGCCACTTCGATGATCTCTTTGACCGCCACTCAGTTGATTGGTCTCTCCTTCCAGTTGGTTATGTTCCAGCGTCTGTTGGATATGGGTTTCTTTGACGCGACTCGCGGTGGGAACCCGGTACTTTTCCAGCACTTGTTCTGGTTTTACTCGCATCCGGCTGTGTATGTGTTCGTGTTGCCCGGGTTGGGGGTGATCTCTGAGCTCCTCCCGGTATTTGTGCGCAAACCTTTGTTTGGCTATAAGTGGATTGCGATGTCCTCGCTGGGGATCGCGCTGGTTGGTTTCCTGGTGTGGGCGCATCATATGTTCACTTCTGGTATGAATGAATATCTACGCGTTCCTTTTATGTACAGCACCTTACTGGTTGCAGTTCCGACTGGTGTAAAATTCTTTTCATGGGTGGCAACCTTGTGGAAAGGCAAGATTTCCACGCCGACACCAATGCTTTTTGTGCTAGGTGGGATCATCGTCTTCCTAATGGGCGGTCTCTCTGGACCTCCAAATGCCACCGTTTCGACAGACCTGCATTTGCACGATACATATTTCATCGTAGGCCACTTCCACGACACGATGTTCGGCGGCTACATCTTTCCATTCTTTGCGGCCATTTACTACTGGTTCCCTAAAGCGACGGGGCGCCGTATGAACGAAAAGCTTGGCAAGTTGCACTTCTGGATCATTACTCCTTCTTTTTTGGTGATGACCTTCTCTATGATGCGGGTGGGCTTGCTGGGGATGCGACGTCGTATTGCGGACTATGATCCATTGCTGGGGTTCGATCTGGTCCATTTGATCACCACGATTGCCGGTTATTTGATTTTCACATCGGTGGTCATCTTCCTGTATAACTTCTTCCATAGCATGAAACATGGTGAGAAGGCCGATAACAATTTGTGGAATTCACGCTCACCGGAATGGCAAGTGCCTTCTCCGATGCCGGTCCACAATTACGATCGGGCTTTTGTGGTTGTTGGTGAACCTTACGACTATGGTCTGGAAGGGTCAAAGTACGTTGAATTTGAACAGAGCGATAACGAGAAATAGAGGCGGAGGAGATTTACATGGCACACACTGATAAAAAGACAGCTCTAAACCAGGGCGTGATCATATTCATTTTCCTGGCGGTTTTGACCGCGTTGGAGTTTTTTGTCGCAGTTGCAATGACCGTGGTTCCGTTGTTGGTGCTGATCGCGCTGGTCAAAGCTGGTCTGGTTGGGTATTACTATATGCACATCTACAAGCTCAACGCGGACAATGAGGGTGATGAGCACTCATATGCTTATAAGACCGGGTCAAACCGGCTGGGTTTGTGGTTGTTTCTCCTTTCAGATGCATTTGTCTTTGGCGGATTGGCAGTGGCGCGTTTCAATCTACTGGGACTTTCTCGTCCACACCTGAGCCAGACCCTTGGTTTGGTTGTGACCGCAGTACTGCTGATCTCTTCGTTCTTCATGAACCGGGCGGAGACATCTATGGCACATGGCGATCGCCGAGGCTTCGTCACAGGCATCACCATAACTCTCATATTAGGGATTGGATTCTTTTTGGGCGTAGTTGGAGTTGAATGGCCGAACGCCATTAAAGAAGGTGTGACCCCTTCCTCCGGTGCGGATGGAGCCATCTTTTTCATGATGACCGGGATGCACGCATTTCACGTGTTGACGGGAGTCATCTTTCTGGGGATTGTTTTGCGCAACGGCGCACGTGGCATATATAGTGCTGAGAAGCATTGGGCTGTAGAAGCATCCGCCGTCTACTGGCACTTTGTAGATGTTGTTTGGATCTTCTTCTACCCGGCTTTGTATTTGATTGGTTCGGTTGTTGGATAGTTATAAACCCCAGAGGTTTGAAAAAACCTCTGGGGTTTATACTCGAGGAAAAATGAATAGGCGAGTTTTGCTGGTGGGGTTGGGGCTGATGGTTTTTATCGGGGCGGTCATGGCACTTATCGTACTGATTCCCAAAACTGATTCTTTCCTTGGCTCGGTATTCGATCCGGCATTGCCTGCACCGCAGATCGAATTGACCCAGGGAGACGGAAGCAGCTTCAAGTTGAGTGAGACGCGGGGACAGATTGTCTTGTTGTATTTTGGGTATACCTTTTGTCCGGATGTTTGCCCGACCACGTTATCCGATTTGCGGCGTGTTAAAGCAGATCTGGGGAATGACGGATCACGTGTGCAAGTCCTCTTTGTGACTGTTGATCCGGAGCGTGATACGCTCGAAAAGTTGGACGAATATATTTCAATGTTTGACCCAACTTTTATAGGATTGAGTGGTTCGATGGAAGAGTTGCAGAAGGTTTGGAATGAATATGGGATTTACCGGGAGGAAACGGAGTTTCCCAACTCGGCCAGCGGATATTTGGTAAATCATACGGCACGTGTGTTTCTGATTGATCAGGATGGAAATCTGCATTTGTCATACAGTTATGGTACGCCGCCCGAAGATATCCTGCACGATATAAAAATACTGCTGCGGTGATGGAGAATTCTATGTTCAACTCTCGTTTTGTTTTCCTAATTCTGGTTCTTGCTTCTCTGTTGGTGGCCTGTGGTTCTGTAAATGACCAAATTTTGCACGTAAATGATATTTGGGCACGGCCAGCCCTCGCAGATGGGAATAGCGCGGTCTATTTTGTGATCGAGAATGGAATCGCACAGGCTGATTCCCTGCTTTCTGCTTCCAGTGATGTGGCAGATGCCGTTGAAATACATATGACGAAAATGGAAGATGGCAATATGCAAATGATGCCGCAGAGCGAAGTAACAATCCCAACTGGTGAAACTAAATTCGAGCCTGGCGGATTGCACGTCATGCTCATTGGATTGAAACAAGACCTGAAGCCGGGCGATTCTTTTGCAGTGACGCTGGATTTTGCTTCAGCTGGTGAAATGCCATTGGATGTCACGGTCAGGGAACCCTAACAATCAAGTTATGCAATCATCTACCCTCAAACGTATTGGTATCGCGACGTTGTTGGGCGTTCTGTTGGGGGCCGTCACGATGGAAATCGCCTACCAATTGCTAAAGCGTGAGAATCGCGCACCACAGGAGATCGAGTTGGTCATCCCGGCTGGTACGGCGAAAAGTATCGCTCAAGGCCAGACGCCTCCTTCCATCCCGGAAGATATGACTTTTGTGATCGGCGATACACTGGTGGTGGTCAATCAGGATGAGGTTGATCATCAACTTGGGCCGCTCTGGATTCCTTCAGGTACCTCGGCTAGCCTGAATCTTGACACCGAACAGAACTATGCCTTCGAGTGTTCGTTTCAGCCGACAAAAGTTTTCGGTATCGATGTGCTTCAGCCGGTAACGATGGGTACGCGGCTTGTCGGCATGCTGTTTGCTGGTTTCCCGCTTGGCGCGTTGTTTGCCGTGTATAGTGTTCTGCTCACGAAGGATAAAGATAAAGATAAAGAGAGGGAGTCCGCTACGTGATCTTTCGTGCGATGTTTTCCCGGTCATGGGTACTTACCACGCTGCTCGTTCTGGTCGGCGGTGCGATTTGCGTCCGTCTGGGTATCTGGCAGTTAGATCGCCTCGAACAGCGTCGCGCTTTCAATGCGCACGTCGAAGAGATGTGGAATGCGGACCCAATAACTTTGACTGGACAATCCGCGCTTAACTTGACTGATATGGAATACCGGGCTGTGATGGTGCGTGGAACGTATGATTTCGAGAACCAGATTGTTTTACGCAACCGCTATTTTCAGAATCAATATGGCTATAACCTGCTCACGCCTCTAGTCCTGGACGATGGGACTGCTGTGCTGATAGACCGAGGCTGGATTCCCGCTGACGGAAACGACTCGCCCCCGGATTGGCGCAAATACGACCAACTCGGGACAGTTACGCTTCACGGACAGATTCGGCTGGGGCAGACAAAACCAGATATGGGCGGAGTTCCTGACCCGACTTTGTCTCCAGGTCGGACCAGACTCGATTCCTGGAATATCGTCAATTTGGAACGCATTCAGTCACAGGTTCCATATCCACTCCTGGATGTGTTCGTTCAACCGGATGTTGATCCGGGTGACGTGGAGCCGCCCATCCCGTATCAACCTGAGATCGAACTGACTGAAGGTCCGCACCTGGGTTATGCCGGACAATGGTTTATCTTTGCCTCGATATTGGTGTTTGGATATCCAGTTTATTTGTGCAAGAAGTTGGAGGAGAAATGAAATTTTCGCTGTCATCATCCTTTGCCCGACTGACATTATTTGTATTGGTGGCTATTTTTCTGGTGACGATTGGCGGCCGTTTGGTAAGTGTGACCGGAGTGACCGAAGTGTGCACAGGATGGCCCTTATGTCAACCGCAAGGAACGGAAGGTTGGATGCAGATGTTCCATCGTATCTCGGCCGGATTTGCCGGAGCTTTGATGGTTTATTTGCTCTATCGCGCCTGGCGCGACGAGCGTGATCATCGTGTGTTGTTGCCGCTTGCTACGTTGACAGTTATCCTTTTCTTTGCGCAGGTTTTTGTGGGCGCCATGCAGGTGACGCGCGGATTCCCAGTGTATCTGATGGTTTTGCATAGTTTGACGGTGGTGGCATTATGGGCTTGCTTAGTGGGATTGGTATTGGCTTCCGGTTTTATGGCACGCGAGACAGTGGCTTTTCCGCCGCTCGATCTTCGTCAGCGTGCACGCGATTTCTTAACACTGACCAAACCCATCGTGGTTCTGCTCCTGCTGGTGACAACCTATGCAGGCATGGTAGTGGGGGGAAAGGCCTGGCCAACTTTATCGCTGACTTTCTGGACACTACTGGGTGGCTTTATGGCGGCAGGCGGTTCTTCAGCATTGAACCAGTACATCGACCGGGATCTTGATAAGAATATGCAGCGCACTTCTAAACGCCCACTGGCTGCCGGTCGCATGTCTCCTGCTGAAGGCCTGGCATTTGGGTTGGCATTATCGGTCTTGAGTTTTTATATTTACGCTGGGTTTGTTAATTTGCTGGCTGCGTTCCTGTCGCTGGCGGGAATCATTTATTATGTGATCTTATATAGCGTTCTGCTAAAAAAGGCGACAGTGCAAAATATTGTCATCGGCGGCGGCGCAGGAGCGATTCCACCATTGGTGGGCTGGGCAGCTGCAACGGGGAGCTTGAACGTACCGGCGTTGTTCCTGTTTGCGATTGTCTTTATGTGGACCCCCCCGCATTTCTGGGCGTTGGCCATCGTTCGCAAGAAGGATTACTCACGCGCCGGGGTTCCGATGATGCCAGTGGTACGTGGTGATAAAGCGACGCGTTGGCAGATTTTGATTTACACGTTGGAGTTGGTCGCGATTACATTGTTGTTACCGGTTTTCAAATTTACTGGCACGATTTACCTGATCTCTGCGCTGGTGTTGGGTGGCAGTTTGATATATACTGCTTGGAAGGTTTGGAAGGTGCCGGGCAATAAAGTTGCATGGAGGATGTATCGCTGGTCGAGTATGTACCTGGCTTTTATCTTCCTGGCTTTGATGTTAGACGCGGTGGTTTAACTAAAGTCAAAATGACTGTTATTCCGGAGATGACAGTCATTTTTCGGTTAAAGAGGCATGGTGTAACTTCTGCTATTTTCCATCCAATTCATACAATTCATATCCTGGAGCAACGGAGGTTGGTGAGGGCAGCATATTTAGAAGAGTTTTCAGTTTATCCCAGTTCTCTAAGCTGATGCGCTCATCATTCTCTTGAATAAATTCCATCCCAATCTTATTCAACAGCAAATGGGTATAACCTTGCGACTGCCAGGTAGCCATTATTTCGTCTGCGTTGGAATATGTCAGACTGGCTTCATACCAACGATCGATCGTTTCGTCCGGATCGCAGCCTGGCAGGCATCCCAGACTGCGCGTTTCCCATAGCATCAGCACGCGTGCATCTGGCGGGAGTTCTTCAAGTGTAGATATGGCTTCTTGGTAACTGAGCAGGTTTTGGGTCCGGTATGCAGCGGGAGATAAGGTCCCGTTCAACACAGCGAACGGTGCTTTCTGGCTGACTTCTCTCCCGATCTCGACCAGGTTGAAGGTGAATACGATCAAGAGGACGGCAGCGCCAATACGCCCGAAGCGGATGCCCGCGCAGCGAAGTTTGGTCAAGGAGTCAAAACCGATCCCACCCAGGATAGCCCAGGCTGGGAAGAAAGCTGAGAACAGGCGGGTCTGGATCAGCAGCCCATTCAGACGACTGGCAAGTGCCCAGATGATGAAACCCGTTACGGTCGCGATGCCCGCCGTCGACAGCAGACGCTTCTCTTCGGACCTTCTGGCCTGCCAGCCGACCCAGGACAGGGCTCCAAACCCGAGCATCAACGGGCCAATTGACCACGAAAATTCCTGTTTCCCTTCTACGCCCCAAACCACAGCCTGCCAGGGCAGGATGAGCATGTCGAGCCACGACCCCCAAATTTTTCCAGTGTAGTGATCGAGACGTAGCTGTGTCATCGCGCCGGAAGGGAAAAGTAGCGGATAGAAGGGATTTGAGGTCGTCAGCCAATTTTTGACCCACCACGGGAAGCTGATAAGCGCAGCCAACCCACCGAATAGAACAAGGTTTATTAGCGTGCGACTATCTCGTTTATTGAATCCATCCCAGGCAATGATGACCAGGCCGATCAAAATCAACTGCCCGGCAGTATATTTGCTGCCTAATGCAAAACCCGCGAAGGCTGCTGCCAGTAGTAAATAACTTCTTTTTGATGAGTCCCTCCAGGTGTCGAGCGCGATGAATAATCCCAATCCAAATAGCATGACTGGCCATTCCGTATATCCCCATGACAGGGAAGTGGCTAAGGAATGTCCGCCCAACAGGCAGGCAACTGCCACCCAACCGGCTGTCAGGTTCAACCTTTCTTTTACATATCCCAGCAGCCCGATCAGGGTGATGATTCCAAATCCCCATCCAAGCGTGGTGGCGGCTTCTGCGCCTCCCAATCCCATTGCGAGTGTATACAGCATTTCGGTTTGCTGCGGCATACCCCAGAACATATTGTCCGGTGTATAAGCAATGCCGCCGTTTAATAAATAGGTCTGTGGAAGAGCCAGGTGATAAGTCAACGCATCAAAGTGCAGTGGCGGCGCAAGTGAAATGGCCATTGTCCATAGCAGGATCAGTCCGGTTCCTATTGCAAGCATAATTACCAAAGCGTTCTTGCGGAACAAGGATTTGATTTCCATCCACTGTCTTATCCAGGTGAGAATATGTTTTCGGAATAGTAAGCCCCCAATTAGCATGAATATGGCAAAATAAACTATATGAAAACCAATCGTCATTCCCATGATTAGCAAAATAAAGCCCAGGATTCCTGCTCCCAGGGTTGCCTGCAATACAATATTGGTTAACGAGGAAAAGTTCACCCCTTTCGAAAGTACCCGAGAGCCAATACCACCTGAAAGCGAGATAATTGCAGTGACAATAAGAATCCGCCAAAATGAAAGCATGGCACCACTGACGAATTCGACGGTAAAGGGCTTGTGGGTGTAATAATATCCAATCAGTGCGATCACAAGCCAGAGGGTGGCACCCAGACCGATGAGTAGAGTGGGGACATTGTTGTTCTTATCTGGCATAACAGCTTCCCAAATGTTTTAATGCGATATTTTTTACTACATTGAAATTTGCAAGCAAACATAGCATAAGGATGATCGGGGGATATGCCAGCCATATTAAACGATACCAGGCTTCGATAGTATTCGATGCCACTTGACCAAATGTAATGAACAAACTAACCCATGGAAACCAGATGAGAATAAAAAAAAGTGTTATATACCAGCTGCCCTGTTTCACATTTAAATAACGATGGCCGAGGTAAACGAGTAATGGAATGAACGCAACCAAGTCATAATCAGCGGAGTGTGGAGCAAAGATTGCGTTGATCGCAAAGAATGCGCCAAAGGTCAGCATAGAGTTTTTTGTGTAAATACCTAGGCTGATTAATAGGA
>JASFRG010000097.1:0-18742 GCA_050115035.1 Anaerolineales bacterium
TTATAAACCACAAAATCCGGTAGAACTAGCTATCATCATTGCAATGATCATTGCTCTATTCGCTTTCTCATCACCGTTCACAGGTCCAGCTATCATCCTTGCTCTCCTCGCCTTTCAAAGACAAATTGGAAAGCTTCGTACCTCCACCTTACTGGTAACTTTGGGTACTGTGGGTCTCTTGGAGCATCCTGGTTTCTCCATCATTTTTGCGCTCGGACTCGGCGGTGTGGTGCCTGAGGCTTATGAATTGGTCCTCACCCAGCATGCTAGTCAACACTTCTTCATGGCTGCTATCTACACTCTGATCGCTTTGGCGCTCATCTTGTTCATCGCGTGGGATGGATTTTTACATGGCCGCCGCTCAGCTTGGTTCGCGATCCTCGGAGTCCTTCTTGTTGGAGGGGGAGCGGAACTGCTGGCAGGGGCCTTCATTTTCCAGATGGGAGCCCCCTTCTATGCTCTCTTCGGGATTCCGGTCAAGGGATTCGGCTGGGCTTCTCTTTATCTGTACCTCATTGCATGGCCTTGCGCTCTTGCTGTATCATTTCGCTCCATCTTTGGAAAGAGTAAGGATGAGCCTGTTTAACGATGCGACCCATCAGAGTTTCGTTTGAGAAAGGAGATTTTTAATCGTGAAAAAAGTATTTCGAATTATTGGAATTTTATTTGCTTCGATTTTAGGTTTGATCCTTGTGACAGGCGTGGTGTTGTATATTATTGGTAATGCACGCTTGAATAAAAAATATGATTTTCCACCGTCCAATCTCACCATCCCCACAGATGAGGAGAGTATTTCCATAGGTAAACACCGAGCGGAGTCGTTATGCGCCGGCTGCCATGGAGATGATCTAAGTGGTGTCAGCAATTGGTTTGACGAAGCTCCGATCGGAAAGATCGATTCTGCCAATCTGACGTTTGGTCCCGGGGGAGTTGGACGTGAATTTACATCAGATGAGGATTATGTACGTGCCATTCGACATGGTATTGATCCCAACGGCAAGCCCACTCTGATGTTTGCCGTTCCTGCGACTTCACATCTCAGTGATGAGGAACTTGCGGATATTATTGCTTATTTGAAGACGATTCCACCTGTTGACCACAATACGAATGGACATCAAATTACCCCGATAGGAAAAATCATGCTTGCGGCTGGACAACTCGGAAACCTGCCTGTAGAGGACGCAATTCACGAAGTTCATGTGGATAATGTTCCTTCAGGTGTGACCGTTGAATATGGCAAGTATCTTGTTGATATCAACGATTGTCGCACATGCCATGGTGCGGATTTGGCAGGTGCTAGGATCCCTGACCCCACAATAACAAAAGTAACACCGGACTTAACCCCGGGCGGTGAACTTGGCATGTGGACAGAAGAAGAGTTCGTTAATACGTTGCGAACCGGCATTACCCCACATGGACATGAATTGGATCCTGAGTTTATGCCGCGAGAGATTTTTGAAGGAATGACAGAAAACGAATTGAAGGCAATGTGGATGTACTTGCAATCACTTCCAGAATTGGGACAATACTCCCCATGAAACTACAAAGCCTCCACAATCTCGTGGAGGCTGATTTTCATTTCGATTGATCGTTATAACGGCTCAAATCTTGCTGTGAAGTGACGCAGCAATTCAGGCGCGTAAGTGAATTTATAACCGCGTATTTCAGGCGCGCGTTCTTTGATGCGTGCCAGGGAGTCAGCCACGTAGTCCAGGTGGGTCTGGGTGTAGGTGCGACGCGGAATGGCGAGACGCAGAAGTTCGAGCTTTGGATAAATCATCTGACCCGTGTCGGGGTTGGGGTGTGCAAACATGACCGAGCCGATCTCCACGCCGCGGATGGCGCCTTCGCGGTAGAGTTCGACTGCCAGCGCCTGACCGGGAAATTCTGCCTGCGGGATGTGCGGCAGGACGGCGTTTGCATCCAGATAGACAGCATGTCCACCCGCGGGTTGGATAGTGGGAATGCCAGCTTCGTTGATGCGCCCGGCCAGATAGGCAGTTTGTGCCAGTCGGTAAGCCAGATAGGTCTCGTCTAGTCCCTCGTACAGACCGACGGCCATCGCATCCAGGTCGCGCCCAGCCAAACCTCCGTAGGTCGGGAAGCCTTCACGAAGAATCAATTCATTCCGGACGTTCTGGAAGAGTTTCTCATCATTCAAGCACAACAAACCGCCGATGTTTACGATGGCATCCTTTTTGGCAGAGAATGTCATACCGTCGGCCAGACTGTACATCTCGCGTGCGATCTCGACCACGGATTTGTTTTCGTAACCCTGCTCGCGTAGTTTAATGAAGTAAGCGTTTTCTGCGTAGCGGGCAGAATCAATGAAGAAGGGAATCTCGTGTTCGTGATAGGCAGTGGCTACCGCTTTGAGATTTTCCATCGAAACCGGCTGTCCGCCACCGGCATTGTTGGTGACGGTGATCATGCCAAGGGGAATATTCTCCGCGCCGGTCTGCTTGATGAACTCGCGCAGCTTAGCGATGTCCAGATTTCCTTTGAAGGGATGCGGATTAGCCGTATCGAAGGCTTCGTCGATGACTAGGTTAGTGGGACGTCCGCCGCGCGCGCGGATGTTGGCATCCGTGGTGTCGAAGTGCATGTTGGAGGGTACGTAGTTGCCTGGCTTGACCAGCACTGCAGACAGGATGTTCTCAGCGGCGCGTCCTTGGTGGGTGGGAACAAAATACTTGAAACCGAAAACATCCTCGACTGCAGTTTTGAGACGATGGTAAGATCGCGCACCTGCATAGGATTCGTCGCCGCGCATCAGAGCGGCCCACTGGTCCTGACTCATCGCGCCTGTGCCGGAGTCGGTCAACATGTCGATGAAGATGTCTTCGGCCTTGATCGCAAAAACATTGTAGCCGGCTTCCTTCAATCGAGCTTCGCGTGATTCGGCTGAGATCAGACGGATGGGTTCGGTGACTTTGATGCGGAAGGGTTCGGGGGGATAATGGGGCATGTATTTCTCCGTTTGTGTGATGTATTCCATTCTACAACAGAAATGATTCTTCGGCGTGTATAATTGCGTTATGGCAAGAAAACTTCGTTTGACCCTGGCAATACTAATACTAACAATATCATTGGGGCTTTTGATTTGGGGTCTATGGCCCAATGCTGAGGAAACGCGCATTGTGCCTGTGGAGCCAGGTCAGATGCAATTGCCGACGCCTGTTTCATTTTATATGGAGATACCGGGTTAGAGATGTCCATGCGAAGGGACCTGAAACTTTTACTGGTTGGATTGGCATTGCTCATGGTGGGTCTCGCCTGTGGGCTTGGCGCAGGAGGGTCCGCTCCCGAAGAAGCAGCGCCTCCACCTGCCGAAGAACCAGCGGCAGAAGAGCCCGCATCTGAGCAGCCAACGGAAGCTGTATTATTTCCTGCGACTTCGCCCCCTTTGCTCAGTGGACTTAAGACGCCCACCCCGCACATTGATTTGCCACCGGATGGCATAATGCCAACACCTGACACTGGCTTGCCTGATACAGGCGGAGGCGAAGAACCGCAACCTGCCATCCTTGAGTCCCGGCGATTGACATTAGAGTTCCCGCCTGTGATGCGCACAGGGGATTCGGCGCGCATCCGCATGCAGCTGGAGGTGGACGACCGGGGGAACATCACCCCAACAGCGATTGTCGAAGGAAATGTTGTTACAGGCGAAGTGATTGAAATTCCCAATTTATATGAAACCCATTTGGTGGTTGCCGAGGCGCGTCTGGACATGGCCGGGATGGAGGTGCAGCCTCCAGGGGTGATCAGTGAGTCGCTCATGCCGGGACATTCAGTCACGTATTATTGGAGTGTGCGCCCGGAAGATTCTGGGAGATACGAAGGCACAGCCTGGTTATATTTGCGCTTTATACCGATGACGAGCTTAAATGGAGAACAGGAAAATCGTATCACGATCTCAGTCCAATTTTTGGAGATTGAAGCCAAATCTTTCCTGGGTTTCTTGAATGGTGGTGTAGCGCGCGGCGTTGGGGTGTTAGGATCCTTGATCGGAAGTGCGCTTGGCTTTCCATTTGTGGATGATTTTATGAAGTGGCTATGGGGGAGATTACGGCGCAAATAGCCTGAAAAGTTAAGATGATTTGCATACAACATGCAGTTTTCTCATTCTACAAATACGTGACGAATATCACCTGAATTATTGACAAGCATTCGTATGCCCCAATTGGGCTATATGGTACAATGCCAGCGATCCATTATTAGGGTAAATTTTATCGCTTTTGGGAGTGCATATGCAGAATGAATGGCTTTACATTGGGCTCTTTCTGGTCGTTGGAGTGGCCCTCCCGGCTGCTGCGCTGGTTTTGGCGTGGTTGATTTCGCCCAAAAAGTCAAATCCAATCAAAGACAGCACTTACGAGTGCGGAATGGAAACCGTCGGCGAAAGTTGGGTCCAGTTCAAGGCACAATATTATATTTTTGGGCTGGTCTTCCTGATCTTTGACGTGGAAACGGTCTTCTTGTTCCCATGGGCTGTCACTCTCGGCAAATTGCCGCTGTTTGCGGTATTGGAGGGTATCGTCTTTATCCTCATTCTTGTTGCCGGATTGGCTTATATCTGGCGCAAGGACGCGTTGGAGTGGGTTTGATTTAATTCCAGGTATAAAAAAGGCTGAAAGGAAAAGACCTCCTCTCAGCCTTTTATTTGTGTCCCGACAGGATAAAAAATCCTAATGGGACGATTTATTGAGGAGCGTTCCATGAATTTTTGGACCAACCCAATTCAAATTACGGCTGACTGGCTGATGGGATTGTTCACAGGCTGGGGGATGACTGAAGTGCTGGCGAGCATACTCACACAATTGATTGGTATCGTCGTACTGATCTCCATTATTTTGGTGATCGACATCTTGTTGGTCTGGATCGAGCGCAAGGTTGTTGCGCGCTTCCAGGACCGGCTGGGGCCGAACCGCGTGGGGCCGTTCGGTTTGATCCAGCCTTTTGCTGACATTATCAAGTTGTTCATCAAAGAAAACATCACGCCGGCAGGAGTTGATAAAGTGGTCTACAACCTGGCCCCCATTCTGTCAGTGTTCTCTGTATTGATCCTATGGGCCATCATACCCTTAGCTCCGGCCATCATCGGCGTGGACCTGAACGTCGGTCTATTGTATCTAGTGGCGGCTGGCGCGATTGGCACGCTGTCCATCATTATGGCAGGTTGGTCCTCGAACAACAAGTTCGCACTTCTGGGTGCCTTCCGCCAGGTTGCTGCTATGGTTTCTTACGAAATCCCGATGGTGATCACCTTACTTATCCCAACTGTTCTGGCCGGAACAATGGGAATGCTTGGCATCAGTGAAGCGCAGGGTGGGATGTGGTATGTCTTCCTTTCGCCGTTGGCTGCACTGATTTTCTTGATCAGCGCCGTGGCAGAATTGGGACGCGCGCCCTTCGACCTGAGCGAAGGCGAATCTGAAGTTGTGGCTGGGTTCCACATCGAATATTCGGGAATGAAATTTGGCTGGTTCTATGCTGGCGAACTGTTGCACGCATTCACCTTCGGCGGCTTCTGGGGTATCTTGTTCTTTGGTGGTTACCATTTCTTTGGGCTGGAGAACCTGGGTCCGTTGGTAGCGGCCGCCATTGTGCTTTTCAAGGCTTTGCTCGGCTACTGGGTCATTATGTGGATCAAGTACACGCTGATGCGTATTCGTATCGACCACATGCTGGCCTTCAACTGGAAGTTCCTGGTCCCGCTTTCCCTGGTTGTGCTGATCGTGACAGCCTTGCTCAACACGCTTCTACGCGACGCTCCAGTCTGGGTCATGGGTTTGAGCATGTTCCTGTCAAACGTTTTGATCGCCTGGATCACAGTCGAGATTCTGCGTGGACGCAGCCGGGCCGAACGCGAAAAGGTAGAAGGCCCCGTGGCGGAAGCCGCTCACTAGGACGGGAGGAGCAGATATGACAATTCTCTTTTTGGTAACTGCAGTGGTCATCCTGGCTTCGGCTGTGATGGTAGTGGCCTCCAACAACCTGGTGCATGCAGCATTGTGGCTGGTCTCAGCTTTGTTTGGAGTTGCGGTGTTGTACGCCTTGCTCAATGCGGGTTTCATGGCAGTTGTGCAGGTGGTAATCTACATCGGCGCGATTGCGATTCTGTTCATCTTCGCGGTCATGTTAACTCGCCGGGAAATGCGGGACCGCGGCCCTGGCTTGAACAAGAGCTGGGGAGTTTCTGTACTAGTCAGTTTGCTGGTCTTTGGCGGGTTGACGTACCTGCTTTCGAACTGGAGCGGTTTTTCGCAGACCTCAGCAGAACTCCCATCCGGGTTCGATGCGGTGAGTGCACTGGGGAGTGCGTTGATTTCTCCGGATGCTTATGTTCTGCCGTTCGAAGTGGCTTCTATCCTGCTTGTAGCGGCGTTAGTCGGCGCGGTCTACATCGCGTTCAACCCCCGTTCTGGGGAAAACAACAAATAGGAGGCGATTATGATCCCACTTTCCTGGATTCTTATTCTCTCCGCCGCGCTTTTCAGTATTGGACTGTTTGGTGTTTTGGCCCGCAGGAATGCGGTCGCCATCCTGCTGGGCATTGAGCTGATGCTGAACGCGGTGAATATCAACCTGGTGGCTTTTTGGCGCTATTTGGACCCCATCCAGATGACCGGCCAGGTGTTTGCCATTATCGTTTTTGCTGTGGCAGCTGCGGAGGTTGCGGTTGGCCTGGCTTTGGTAATTTCGGTTTATCGCAATCGCAAGACCGTGGTAGCCGATGAACTTGACATGATGAAGTGGTAGGGACATTTTATGGAAACTGTGACTCTTATCTGGTTACTTCCCCTTCCGCCCATTCTGGCGTTCTTCCTGATCGTCCTGTTCACGAACAAGAGTAAAGCACTCAGCCATACGGTGGCTGTCGGCGCGGCTGCTCTTTCGTGGCTGGGAAGCATGGTGGTTTTCTTCCGTGCAATCGGTGTAGAGCACCTGGGCGAGCATCCTTTTACAGCCTCGATCCCCTGGTTGCCAACCGGGACTTCCTGGTTCAGCATCGGAGTGTTAATCGATCCTCTGGGTGCGGCGGTTTTGTTTTTCGTATCTATCACGATTTTCATGATTTTCCTGTATAGTGTTGGTTATCAAAACTTTGGTCAGCCGAAAGGCGATCATGATAAGCCCGGTCTGCCGCCGCACGGCGCGACCGTGATGGACGAACACGGACACAAACATGTTGTGCCTTCGATCGAACCGATGTATTCGCGATTCTTCGCCTTCCTGGGTTTGTTCGCCTTCGGGATGTACACGCTGGTGGTCTCTGATAACTTGTTGACCATGTTCGTCGGCTGGGAGATCATGGGACTATGTTCGTATCTCCTGATCGGTTTCTGGTATGCCAAGAAATCGGCACGAGACGCAGCGATCAAAGCCTTCATGACCACTCGTATCGGCGACGTGTTCATGCTACTGGGTATTGCCTTCCTTTATAGTGCGACCGGCACACTGACATTTCGTGAAATTTTCACGGAAGAAACGTTGCATGCGCTGGCTAGCACACCAGCTTTTCTCGGTTTCTCTGTTTCAGGCATGATCGCGTTGCTGCTCTTTATCGGTACGATTGGTAAATCGGCGCAGTGGCCGCTGCACGTTTGGCTGCCTGACGCGATGGAAGGCCCGACCCCGGTCAGTGCCATGATCCATGCAGCCACGATGGTATCGGCAGGAGTTTATGCGGTCATCCGCATGTTCCCACTGCTGACAGCGGACTTCACAGGTCACGGTCTGACACCGACTATGGGCATTGTGGCCTTTATTGGCGCGTTCACAGCCTTGTTCTCTGCCACGATTGCGGTAGCCCAAAACGACATTAAACGCGTGCTGGCTTACTCGACCATCTCTCAGCTGGGCTTCATGATCGCTGCACTTGGAATTGGCGCTTATATTGCGGCTGCTTTTCATTTGATTACGCATGCTTTCTTCAAGGCCTTACTCTTTCTTGGTTCCGGTTCGGTTATTCACGGCATGGAACATGGCGTATTGCACACTGGCAACCATGATGTAGATCCGCAGGATATGTTCAATATGGGCGGACTGCGAAAGAAGATGCCCATAACCTTCTGGACTTTCTTGATTGGCGGGTTTGCGTTGTCTGGATTTCCGCTAGTTACAGCCGGTTTCTGGTCCAAGGATGAGATTCTGGCCGATGCCCTTGCACATGAACATTGGGCGGTCTTTTTCACCCTGGCGATCGCAGCCTTCTTGACCGCTTTCTATACCATGCGTCAGATTACGCTGACATTCCTAGGCGAACCTCGTACCAAGGAAGCCGAACACGCGCAGGAAACTCCCTGGACGATGACCGTCCCACTGATGGTTCTGGCCTTCTTCGCCATAACGTACGGTTGGGTTGGCATCCCCGAAGATTTCCTGGGTCTGCGCATGCCCCCAAATTGGTTCCACGAATTCGTGGGCAGTACATTGCTTGCGCATCCAACTCCGCTGACATTCAACTGGCTTCCGCTTACAACTTCCCTGGTGGTGGCACTTGGCGGTCTTGGTTTGGGATATTTAATGTATCGCAAAGTCAGTTCACCTGCTGAAGATAAACTGCAAATTCACTGGCTGAAGAACAAATGGTATTTCGACGAAGCATACGATTATTTGTTTGTCAGACCCGCGTATTGGTTTGCGGAAACTTTTGTTTACAAGTGGATGGATAAAGGCGTCATTGACAGCATCTTGCATGCCTTTGGTAGGGTTACAGGTTGGTTAGGTTCGGCCATTCGCAACTACTTCGATACGCCGGTCATCAACGAATTCATAGGAGATGGGGCTGCCCGTGTGACTCAGTGGTTCGGCGGACGCATTCAACCCTTGCAAACGGGCCGTATCCAACAGTATATGATAGCTTCGCTGGGTATCCTGATCGTTGTTGGCGGCATATTATTCTCCCTGCTGGTGGGCGGGTAAAAGGAGACCATGATGTATTTCATCAATGCACATCTTTTGAGCCTGATACTCTTCCTGCCGGCCTTGGTAGCGCTGGTCATCTTCTTCCTACCCAAAAATGAGATGAAGCTCATCCGGTGGACGGCGCTGGTCGGTAGTGTATTCCCATTTGCGCTTTCGCTGGTGGTGTGGTTCTCGTTCAATTCCAGTATGGCAGGCTTCCAATTCGAAGAGCAATATACCTGGTACGAGGCTATCAACTCCACTTTCCACTTAGGTGTGGACGGCCTTTCGTTGACCATGGTTTTACTGACCACCCTGCTGACACCGCTGGCGATCTTGGCCTCTTTCGGCATTACAGACCGGGTTAAAGCATACATGATGCTGTTCCTGTTCCTGGAAACAGGCATGTTAGGCGTCTTCATGTCGCTTGACTTGCTGATTTTCTTCGTCTTCTGGGAAGTTGGTCTGGTCCCGATGTACTTCCTTATCAATCAATGGGGCAGCGCCAACCGGAACTACGCTTCGCTCAAGTTCATGATCTATACTATGGGTGGTTCTTTGGGGCTTTTACTGGCCGTCCAGATGCTGGGCGTCGCTTTCGGGACATATGACCTGCTCAGCCTCTACGAGCTTTGGCCAGCTGCCCAAACCCTGTCCAACATTTCCTGGTTGGATATAGGAACTGTCAAGACGATAGCATTCTGGGCCTTTGTGATTGCTTTCGCGGTCAAAGTTCCGTTGTGGCCTTTCCACACCTGGTTACCGGATGCCCACACAGAAGCACCCACTGCGGGGTCAATGATCCTGGCGGGTGTGCTCTTGAAGTTAGGCGCCTACGGCTTCTTGCGTTTGATCCTGCCGTTGTACCCGGAGCAGGCCCAAGTCTTCGCCGGAGCGTTGGCATTCCTGGCAACGGCGGCCATCATCTTTGGCGCGTTCGGTTCATACGGTCAGACGGATTTCAAGCGTCTGGTCGCCTACTCGTCGGTGAACCATATGGGCTTTGTGGTGCTGGGTATTGCAGCAGCCGCTGCAGCTTACGGTTCCAGCAATGAAATCTGGCGGGAGAGCTATCCGATTGCATTGAATGGCGCTATTTTGCAAATGTTCAACCATGGCCTTTCGGCGGCGGGTATGTTCTTCCTCGTGGGTGTGATCTACGAACGTACACACACCCGTAATCTGAACGATTTTGGCGGTCTGTTCCCGCTGGTGCCGGTTTATGGCGGTATCCTGATTTTCACCAGCATGGCTTCTCTCGGATTGCCTGGCCTGAACGGCTTCATTTCTGAGTTTCTGGTGGTGCGAGGTACCTGGCCGATACTGACCGCTTACACGGCTATCAGTATGCTTGGTTTGCTCTTCACCGGCGCTTATATCCTGAAGGGGATCAAGCAGGTTTTACACGGCCCTATGAACGAACATTGGGCGCACGGTGAGCATAAACTGACCGAGATCAATATCCGCGAAATTATTGTCATGGCTCCGCTCATGGTCATGATCCTTTGGATTGGCGTTTGGCCGACCTGGATCTTGAACGTGATCAACAAAGCCGTGGTTTCGTTGTTCTAGGAGGCGGATCATGACATTTCCGATCCTGAGTGTTATTGTATTCACTCCCATCGTTGCCGGGGTGCTGATCCTGCTCTTCCCCACGGAGCGCAAGACTGAAGTGCGTGTTACAGCGTTGGCTGCGGCGACTTTTGCACTGCTGCTATCTATCTGGGTCTACTTCTCGTATGACTCGGCAGCCGCCGGTTATCAATTCCAGGAGAGCTACAACTGGCTGCCTGCTTTAGGGATTGGTTACCATGTCGGCGTGGACGGCATGAGTACTCCGCTCGTTCTGCTAACCGGTGTGGTTATGTTCACCGGTGTGTTGATCTCTTGGGGCATCGACGACCGTCCGCGTGAGTTCTTCGCTTTCCTCTTTATCCTGGCAAGCGGTGTGTTTGGTGTCTTTGTTTCCTTGGACCTATTCCAACTGTTTTTCTTCTATGAAATCGCTGTCTTCCCGATGTTCCTGCTCATCGCAATTTGGGGTTGGATAAAAACTCGCGAATACGCGGCTATGAAGCTGACCCTGTACTTGTTCATCGGTTCGGTGGTGGCGCTGGTCGGCGCGTTGGCGATGTATTGGCTTTCGTATCAGAATACCGGTGTACTTTCCTTTGATATGCTGCAGCTTGAACAGGCCAATTTCTCTGAACAATTCCAGCGAATCTGGTTCTTACCGGTTTTCCTGGGTTTTGCAGTGTTAGGTGGTATCTGGCCTTTTCACAACTGGTCACCTGACGGTCACGTTGCGGCGCCTACTGCGGTCTCCATGTTCCATGCGGGTGTACTGATGAAATTGGGCGCCTTTGCTGCACTACGTGTTGGCATCATGCTCCTGCCACAAGGTGCGCAATTCTGGTCGCCTCTGATCATGACATTTGCTGCCATTGCAGTGGTCTATGGCGCATTCATCGCCTTTATGCAGGATGATATGAAATACATGATTGGTTTCTCATCTGTGTCGCACATGGGGCTGGTGATGCTGGGTCTGTCCACGCTGAACAAGACCGGTCTCACTGGAGCGGGCGTTCAGATGTTCTCGCACGGTGTCATGACGGCACTCTTCTTTGCTGTCACCGGTATGATTTACGACCGTGCACATACCCGTCAGATTTCCGAGCTGGGTGGAATGGCCAAGGTTATGCCATTTGCCGCTGTTGGGTTTATTATCGGTGGTTTGGTTTCGATGGGCATGCCAATGTTTTCCGGCTTTGTAGCTGAGTTTCCAATCTTTATGGGCGTCTGGCAAATCCAACCCTGGGTTGCGATTGTCGCCAGCATTTCAATTGTCATTACAGCGGCCTACATCATGCGTAACATCCGGGATGTTTTCTTCAGGCCGATGCCTGAAAACCTTGAAGATCACATCACGGACGTAAATGTTCTGGATAAAGTTGCTATCGTCACAGTTTGTATTTTGATGATTGCAATCGGATTGATGCCAGGGCTGATGGTGCCGATGGTCCAAACTGGCGTTGAGAACATCTTACGTCTTTTGGGAGGTGTATAAATGTCTTACACTCCAACTATGTTCATGGCGATCCTCCCTGAGATTCTTCTCCTTGTCTTAGGCGTACTGCTGCTGGTTGTAGAGCCATTCTGGAAAGGCGAAGACCGACGCAACGCTGGTTGGTTAACGGCTGGTGGTTTGTTAGCGATCATGGCAATCAGTTTGTTGGCTGGGCGTCCTGGGGAACCGACAACGGTTTTTGGCGGGATGGTACGCTATGATTGGCTGGGTTTCTTTTTCAAGATGATGTTCATCTTTGGTGCGGCAGTTACAGCCTTGTTCATGATTGATCATGAAGTGCTCGGTAAACGTGGTGAATCATTCATTCTACTAGTAGCTGCCACACTTGGCATGAACCTGATGGCTACTTCCGCTGACTTGGTCATGCTCTATCTGGCGATTGAAACCACATCGATTCCTCTCTACGTTTTGGCTGGCTTCATGCTTGCGGACAAACAGTCCACTGAAGCCGGGTTCAAGTACCTGCTCTTCGGTGCGATGACATCGGCTATCATGCTGTATGGCTTCAGTTTGCTTTTCGGATTTACCGGAACAACAAGTATGTACGAACTGGCATCCATGACGGTAGCAGGTCAGTTGCCCCTGGGCGTAGCGCTGGGGTTGGTGGTGCTTATTGTGGTGGGACTCGGTTTCAAAGTTTCCATCGTCCCGTTCCACTTCTGGGCACCGGATGTATATACCGGCGCGCCTACGCCTGTAGCTGGGTTCCTGTCTACAGCTTCGAAAGCGGCTGGTTTTGCAGTATTGGTACGCCTCTTTGTAGTTGCCTTCCCAGCGATTGCCTATGACTGGACTTCCATCCTAGCAGTTTTGGCTGCAATCACAATGACTCTAGGGAACCTGGTGGCGTTGAAACAGACCAATATTAAGCGACTTTTGGCTTATTCATCAATTGCACACGCAGGTTATGCCATGATTGGCGTTGCTGCCATCATCCCTGGGAATGGTAATGGTTTGGGCGCGACAAGCGTGGTATTCTATCTTCTAGCCTATATTCTCACCAACCTGGCAGCCTTTGGGATCGTAATGGCATTTGGACGTGTGACCGGTTCAGATGAAATCAAAGATTATGCTGGCATGAGTCGTCGGTCTCCTGGGTTAGCGATCGCTATACTAGTCGCTTTCCTCTCCTTGGCCGGAATGCCGCCTTTTGGTGGTTTCGTAGCTAAAGTGTTTGTATTTGCTGCGGCTGTACAGGTCAATATGGTTTGGTTGGCGGTAGTTGGTATACTTAATTCCATCGTGGGTGTGTACTACTACCTGACGGTCTTGAAGGTAGTTTACCTGTATCGCATGGATGGTGAGGACGAGGTTGAACATCCCATCCCCTTGACCCGTCCTTACGCAATTGGTCTGGTTGTGCTGACACTGGGTATTCTCTTGGTCGGTACGCTTTTCGCTCCGTGGTTCGGCTTTTCCGGTGCGGCGGCGTTGAATCTATTCTAAAAAACTATTAGGTGGCGGTCAGAAAAAAGTGACCGTCACCAGTGAAATTGACGCTCGTTAAGGCATTGTGATATAATCCGCAACCAATGAGCCAGCCGGAGAATCAGGGAAAAAACCGTTTCCAGTATGCCATGAACCTGACTCTGGCATCCATCGCCGGGCAGGTAGGTTGTCTCACCCTGGTAATTATCTTTGTGGCTCTATTTGCGGGGCTGTGGCTGGATCGATATTTGGATACCAAGCCACTTTTTACAATCGTTCTCTTAATTGGCAGCGTGCCGGTGACGCTTTTTCTCATGTTCCGTGTTGTGAGATCAGCTACCAGCCGTATCAAGCCAGTACAAAATTCAAAAAAAAACAAAACCCCCATCCCTGAGGAGGATTCTGATCGTGAGTGAAAATCAAGAAAAGAAGAGTGGATGGCGCTGGGGCGTAAACCGCTGGATCGTTCTTGCGTTGATTATTATTAGCGCATATGCTGCCAGTATATATCCGCCTATTCAGCCGCATGTCCAACTGCCAGCGGAAAATATCAGTCACCATCCGATCTTTACTATCCCTGGCATTGGCGAGATTTATTTTACCAATACCATGCTCGCGGTCCTGATTGCTGATGCAGTCTTACTTCTGATTGCATTTGGCGTGTATCGAGCAGTAAACAGCGGTGAGATGGTGCCGAAAGGTTTATCTGGTGCTGTCGAAGCGTTGTTGGAAGCTCTCTATAACCTGACCGAAGGCACTGCTGGCAAATGGACCAGAGCCATTTTCCCTTGGTTTGCAACTATCACATTGCTGGTTTTGGTAGTCAACTGGATGGAGTTACTTCCAGCAGTAGACAGCGTTGGTATTTTGCATGAGTCAGAGCATGGGTACGCTGTGCAGGATTTGGGCTGGGCCGCGACGATTGTCCAGTCTCCGGAAGGGGAACATGGCGCAGAAGCACATGGGACACAGTACGGCTTGATTCCCTATGTCCGAGTTACATCCACCGACTTGAACTTCACCGTTGCTTTAGCTCTTATTGCTGTGTTCATGGTTCAGGTTATTGGATTCCGTGCTCAAGGAATGAGCTATCTTACAAAATTCTTCAATGTAAAAACATTTTTCAGCGTTCCAATATTTGGAATAATAGATTTTGTAGTTGGTCTGCTGGAATTGATTTCCGAATTTTCGAAGATTCTTTCGTTTGCCTTCCGACTTTTCGGCAATATCTTTGCTGGATCGGTTCTACTCTTTGTGATGGGTTCCTTGCTTGGGGCAGGCGGTTTTGGTTTTGGCCAGGTAGCCTTTCTGATGTTGGAGTTCTTTGTTGGTCTTATCCAGGCCATTGTCTTTGGCATGCTTACTATGACCTTTATGGCACAAGCCACACAGGGTCACGGTGATGAGCATCAAGAAGAAGAATTAGTTCACGCGTAAATTTCGGGCGGCGCTTAAACGCCCGGGAAACACACCATATTTAGTGGCGGTTCCCCCGCCCGAAACTTGAAACGGAGGTTTTTCAAAATGGAATTAGAAGCTGCTGCCATCCTCGGCAAATTGATAGGTGCTGGCCTGGCTATGATCGGGGCCATCGGTGCAGGTGCTGGTATTGGTATTGTCACCAGCGGTGCGGTGCAGGCTATGGGCCGCAACCCGGATGCGACCGGCACGATCCAGACCAACATGATCCTTGGCATTGCGTTTGCTGAGGCCGTTGCGATCTATTGTCTGGTTGTTGCGCTCCTGATCCTGTTCGTTTTTTAAACCCAGGTAAAGGAATAGGAGGATACTTTGGATCAACTAGGTCTGAATCTGGGCTATCTTTTACTCCAGATTTTCAATTTCTTGATTTTGTTTGTCATCCTGCGTGCCTGGGTTTACAAACCCATTCTGGGATTGTTGGATAAGCGACGCCAGAGTATTGCGCAGGGCTTGGAAGATGCCCGTGTAGCGGCTGAGGCGCGAGCCAACGCAGAAAAAGAAGCGGCTAAAATCATTGCCGATGCGCAAGCAGAGGCTAGTCAAGTTGTCCGTGACGCCAATGAGCGTGCACAGGATGTAGCTAAGGAAGTCAAAGCCGAGGCCGAAGCTGAAGCCGCTAAGGCCCGTGAAACAGCACTGGCTGAAGCTGAAGCAGAGCGTAACCGCATCCTTGGTGACTTGCGTGGTCAGGTGGCGGCACTTTCCATCTCAGCTACTCAAAAACTGGTTGGCGAGGCGCTGGACGAACAGCGGCAGCGTGCTTTACTGGACGAATTCTTCTCTGGTGTTAAGTCTGGGAAGGTTGTAGTCCTTGAAGACGCCGATTTCAAAGGTGAAGCTGCCGAAGTGACCAGCGCGTTACCACTCACGGATGAGGAACAGGAAACGGTCAAAAAAGATGTGTTGGCAAAAGCCGGTGCTCAGGCAGTTACCTTCCGCGTTGACCCCTCGATCATGGGTGGATTGGTCATCAAAGTTGGTGACAAAGTGCTGGATGGATCCGTAGCTGGTAAACTGGAAGGGTTGCGCCAGAACTTGAAATAACTGAATTAGATTGTGCTTTGACCTGGCAGGTTGCGAAACCTGTCAGGTCTTTGTTTAATGTGGTAAAACCGTCGCATGCCAAGCGTAAACCTTCAATCTGTTTTCAACGACTTCCCATTTTCATACAATCCGATATCTTTTCCTGATCTTTCCATTACAGGTATATCTATTGACAGTCGCGTTGTGAAGCCGGGCGACTTGTTTGTTGCTATGCAAGGCGGCTCGGTGGATGGACACACTTTTATCCCTATGGCAGTTGACAATGGTGCAATCGCCATTGTGGGACAGAAGGATGTACGGGATCTGCCCGTTCCCTACATCCGTGTAGATGATCCGCGTCAATCCCTGACCTATTTGGCTGCTGCGTTTTACGATTGGCCTGGTCGCAAGCTGACAGTCATCGGCGTGACCGGAACCGACGGTAAGACCACCACCTGCAATTTGATCTATCACATCCTGGTGGAGGCCGGGCTCAAGGCAGGTATGATTTCTACGGTCAATGCTGTTATCGGGGACGAGGTGCTTAACACTGGCTTCCACGTGACAACACCGGATGCCCACGATGTGCAGCGTTACCTTGCCAAAATGGTTGATGCCGGTCTGACACATGTTGTGCTGGAAACTACCTCCCATGGTTGGTCTCAGCATCGCGTGGACGCCTGTGAGTTTGACATTGGCGTGATTACAAATATCACTCATGAACATTTCGATGAGCATGGATCTTATGAAAATTATCGAGCAGCCAAGGCGCGCTTGTTCAGCAGTCTGGAAAGGACTGCCCAAAAATCGCAGGGCAATCCGCGCCTGGCTGTTTTAAACAGAGATGACCGATCGTTCGATTTCCTGGACAAGGTTGTAAATGTCAATGATGTGACATATGGCTTGGGTACTGAAGCAGATGTGCAAGGAACAGATATACAGTATCGTTCTGACAGAATGCAATTCGCTGTAAATTATCAAGATTTTCGTGTAGATATGGCGGTGAGTCTGGTTGGCAAATATAATGTTTCGAACTGTCTGGCCGCTTTCTGTGCAACGGTCCTTGGTCTAGGGATCAAGCCGGATATCGCTGCCAAGGGCATCGCCAGCTTGCCCGGCATACCTGGTCGTATGGAGGTGATAGATATGGGGCAGGATTTCACCGCTATTGTGGATTTTGCACATACACCGAACGCGCTTAAGGTTACCCTGGAAACTGCCCGTCAGATGACGGAGGGGCGTGTGATAGTTGTTTTTGGCTCGGCAGGCCTACGCGATAAAGAAAAACGCCGTTTGATGGCAGAAACTTCCGCAGAGTTGGCAGATTTGACGATCTTGACCGCCGAGGATCCGCGCACCGAATCGTTGGAAGGAATCCTCGATGAAATGGAAGCAGGTGCAAAGTCCAGGGGAGGACGCGAAGAAGAAACTATTTGGAGGGTGCCGGATCGAGGGGAAGCCATCAGATTTGCATTGCGGTTGGCTCATTCTAGTGACATTGTTCTGGCTTGCGGAAAGGGTCACGAGCAATCCATGTGCTTCGGAAGCGTTGAGCATTCCTGGGATGATAGGGTTGCCATGCGTGCTGCTCTGGCTGAGCATCTAGGCTTGGATGGCCCTGAGATGCCATATTTACCCACGCGGGATACATCTGAAGAGGATTGGCTGCAAATATGATTCACTATTTACATCGCGAGCAATTCATCCCGGCATCACCTAATATCATCTGGGGCTATTTTGCAGATCCTAAGAATCTGAATGAGATTACACCGCCAGATATGAATTTCGAAATTGTGGCTGGCGGAGATGTTTGTATGTACGAAGGCCAGATCATAGAATATCGTGTCGAGTTTGTGCGTGGATTACGCTCACAGTGGCTGACAGAAATTGCGCATGTCCGCGAAGGTTCTTATTTTGTCGATGAACAACGAGTCGGTCCTTATCGGTTTTGGTATCATGAGCATGCATTTGAATCTTGGGATGCGGGCGTAAAAATGACAGATCATATTGCGTACGCAATACCGTTTAGTTTCCTGGGTGATACGCTCAACGCAGTTTGGATAAATAACAGATTGTCAGATATTTTTGAATATCGCAGACAAAAAATTATTGAGTTGTTTGGAGCAGCATAATGGATTGGAGAACTCCTGTAACATTGACGGGCAAACATGTTCGCCTAGAGCCGATGACCGAAGTTCATGTGCCGGGTCTGGCTGCTGTTGGCTTGGACGACAGCATCTGGGAACATATGCTGTATGGAAAGGTGCATTCGGAGAAAGATATTCGCAACTGGGTACGAGATATTCGCTCACGCCCAGATCTACCATTTGTGGCGATCCATTTGGAGACAGGCCGTGTTGTTGGTGCGACACGTTATTTGAATATCGTCCCCGAATTTCGTGGATTGGAAATCGGTGGCACCTGGTATGGACTGGAATTCCAGCGCACAGCAGTGAATACGGAGTGTAAATACTTATTACTGCAATATGCTTTTGAATCATTGGAGTGTATCCGTGTGCAATTCAAAACAGATTCCCGTAATGTGCGCTCACAGCGCGCCATTGAGCGCATTGGTGCGAAACACGAAGGTGTGTTACGTAATCACATGATCTTGCCGGACGGTCGCTTCCGTGATTCAATGTATTACAGTATTATTGATTCTGAGTGGCCTGTTGTCAAGAAACAACTTGAAATAAAGTTGCAAATACAACAATAAAAAGGCAGTGATAAAGAACCAAAGGTATTTCGCACAAGATATTTCGCACAATAGGGTAAAGTTGGGGGATGGAGACACTAAAAAGCCAAGAGACG
>JASFRG010000098.1:0-18605 GCA_050115035.1 Anaerolineales bacterium
GTTAATTTGATTGAGAACTACACAAAGGTTTAGAACTGCACAAATTTTCATCAGGAAGCCTGCCCATATATGGGTGAAATGCATATTTTTACACGAAAACATCTGCATCTATGGCTGAATAGTTACATTAAAAGTTAATACAGAGCTATTAAGGGTAGCGGGGCTCCACTCGATCTCTACTAGATATTCCGCATAACTAAATTCAGTAAATCACAGATTCAGTCTTTGAAAACTTCTTGACGACGATTTTAGTCTCCTTTTCCATGAAACTGAATTGGGTAATGACTTGTAGAGTGCACAGTAAAATCTTTCCGAACTTGTTTTTAGACGACTTACCCGAAAAATCAGGCATTTTCGAACCCGATAAGGTTTCTAGAAATAACCAATTCGTTCAAGATACTGTTGCCAACTGTGCTTTTCGCCCGAAATTGCCCCAATATACAACGGCTATAACCATTCCGATGGCAAACCTGTGATTTACTGAATTTGCTTTTCACGATCAAGAGCTTTGGGCCTTTCCTTCCGGCCATCTGTAAGGGATCAAAAGCAAAAAACCGACCCCAATTAAAATCTCGCCCAAAACCACGCCGGTCGCTTGCACAGGCCCAAAGTACGGGACTGCCGGCAAGGGATGCGCGCCCATTCCAAAGACATCCGCCATGCCGGCAAACACACAGATGACATAACCAGTGCTCACCAAACGAAAGCCGATGTCCGCAGCGATACTGCGTTGTTCTCCTCCCCATAACGCCAGAAGGCCAATATACCCGCCCATACAAATGATCGCCAACCCCACCAGGAAGACCGCGATCTGCACAAAACCGACCACCGGGCTACGGTCCCAGCCCAACCAATCCGGTTTGGCGCCGACAATAAAAATGAAAAAACCTGCTATTGTAAAAAACAACCCCATACGGATGCGTGTTCTTGAAAGCGGTCTTTGCTGTCCCCCCGTATTATTCAATTGAGAATCCTTACGGGTTGTATCGCTCATGAGGTTGGTAAGCTCCTGTTAAGTTGGTTGATCCAATTTCCGCCAAGGATACCGGCAGCATCTTCCTCAGCATATCCGCGTGCAGACAATAATGGAACCAGTTTTTGTAAATCAGCAATGGTATCGATCTCATGTGGGGTGGATTGCCACCCAAAACCGCCATCGAAATCCGAGCCAATACCTACATGACGGGCATCTCCGGCCAATTGGCAGATATGATCGATATGATCTACAAGTTTTTCAAGGCTGACTTCTTCACGTTTACTTTTTCCGATCAACCAGCCATCCTTGAGAAAAGTATTAAAGGGCACCACACCAATGATCCCATCTCGTTCGAGAATGCCATAAATGACGCGATCCGATAACAAACGATTGAACTCATACTCCGGCATCAATGCCAGGCAGTTGGCATGAGTGGCAACAAGTTGGCCTGGGTACATATCCAGTGCTTCCAGCACAGCCGGTTCGTCCATATGGGAGAGGTCGAGGGTAAAGCCCAGATCAGCCATTGTGGACAGCAGCCTGCGGCCATCTTTTGTCAGCGGACCGGGCTCCTTTGTGCCGCCGCAGAAACGCGTCCCGGCCCAGGCTGGTCCGATAAAGCGCAGACCCCTGTCCCACCATTCCTCCAGCTCGCCGAACTCGAGAATACAATCGGCGCCCTCCATCAACGGCAGCAGGCCAACCGGGGAAGTCTGTTCGGCGGAAACTGCTTTTTGGTGGCTGGCAAGCACCTCGTCCAGGTCCGATGCGAAGCGAATAAATCGGAATTTATCCGGGTGCTCGTCCGTCAGTCGATTGTATATATCCAACTGTTGACGATACTGTCGCTGTGCTTCTTTGGGCTCTTTATAGAAATACGTTTCCCAATCATAGGCCCAACGCGCGGGAGTCGAGAAGAGTGTGGCAAAAACAACGACGACTTCTCCTTGTTGGTAATTAGGCCATCCAAGCAAGGTGTCGCCATTCCGTTGTACCGTCAAACTTCCATTTTCGATCTGGCGCGTTTCATGGGCAGCACGCGTATAATCCCGTCCAAAGGACAGGATGTTCCATGCTAGATCTTGATGTGAGTCGACAATCAGGGGCATTGACAAGAAAAAGCGCACCGGAGTGGTGCGCTCTTTGCATTATTCTTCCGGTTTGTCTGGCGGCTCATCCGATGGCTCGCCTTCAGTTTCTTCAGATTCATCGGTCTCAGGTTCAGCCTCGGATTCGGCCTCAGTTTCTGCCTCAACAGATTCTTCCGCAACGGGTTCCGCTTCAGATTCGGCACTGACCTCTTCTTCAACTTTTTCTTCCGCTACCGGCGTCTCCTCTTCCATCTCTGCAGTTGGCCCTTCTTCATCCAACTGGTCGATTTCCTGAGCCAGGATTTTGAAATCCTTATCAGCAAAAGCTGCTGAATCAACCTTACGCAGGCTCAAGCCAATCCGATGTTGTTCGGGGTCGATGCGAATGATACGCAACGCCACAACTTCACCTTCTTTGAGAACCTCTTTGGGGTGCTCGATACGAGTTTCGCTGATCTCGGAGATATGGATCAGACCTTCGATGTCGCTTTCAAGACGGGCAAATGCGCCGAATTTCGTAAGACGAGTGATCACACCTTCAACCAATTCGCCAACGCTGAATTTTTCTATCCGTGCACGCCAGGGATCATCACTAAGAGCGCGTAAGCTCAGGCCAATGCGTTTCTTTTCACGGTCGATGTTGATGACCTTGACTTTGACCTCCTGCCCGACTTCCAAAACATCTTTAGGATGTTGGATGCGGTCCCAGGAAAGTTCAGAAAGGTGTACCAGGCCGTCAGCACCCATGATATTGACAAAGGCACCAAAATCGGCCAGACTGGTCACGCGACCGGTATAAACTTTACCTTCTTCCAGTTCCTCAATAACACGTTCTTTGATAGACTGGCGCGATTCGCTGCTAGCAGCGCGCTCTGAACAGATAAGGCGACGACGAGATTTGTCCACTTCTATAACGCGGACAGAAATCGGCTCATTGATCATCTTAGCCCAACGTTGTTCGGGAGTATCACCAATTGCCTGGCTGCGACGCAGCGCACTGATTTGAGAAGCAGGGACAAACCCACGCAACCCTTGCACGTCAACGATCAGACCACCTTTGTTGTATCCGATGATCTTACTCTCGATGATCTCATTGTCTTCCATCTGTTCTTCAACAGTTGTCCAGGCCATCTGCTCCTGGGCACGTTTATAAGAAAGAACAACATTGCCATTCGAATCTTCAGGGCTTACGACAAATACAGGAATCTCCTGCCCGACTTCGAACGCTTCGCGAACTTCGTCATCGATCACTTCAAGCTCACGGCCGGAAATTATGCCCTCCGACTTCGCGCCAATACTGACCAGAACCTGACTCTGGTTGACACTGGCGATAGTTCCCTCACGGATCTCACCTGACTTTGGTAGCTCAACGCTGAACGCGTCATTCTCCAACAGGACTTCCATACTTTGGTTGTTCTGACTTACATTTTGGTTTCCCGGCTCACCCTGCAGGTTTTCTTGCTCTGCCCCCTGCCCGGACAAGGTCTCATTTTGATCACTCACGTTATACGACTCCACTTTCAGATATGTAGGTTGGATTATAAAGGCGAATGTCTAAGATTGCAACCCTGTATTGGATAACGCTATTAGAAAGCTGTTGTCTATACAAAAACAGGCCCGGACCGGTCCCGAGCCTGCCTCCGCTAAAATACAGATCCTATGCTTGCGGTTGAACCGCTGTTTTAATCATCCGGTCAGACAGCCGCAACCCGAAAAAAATCGCCACAAAATATGCGAAGTAGGCTAGCACTTCTGTCAATGACGGATTTCCGTTATAACCAAACAGCGCCTTGAGCATCGACCCCAGGGTGGCGTTCTCATCTAAGATCGGATTGATGTTCCAGACATGCTCGATCACGGACGGAATCACACCCGCTTCATTGAATTCATGCACACCATGTGCCACCAAGCCCGCCGCGAAAAGGATAAGCAAAAACCCGGTCACCTGGAAGAAGCGTCGCAGATCCAGTCGGATAGTGGATGCAAATAGCCCCCAGCCCAGAACAATTGCCAATCCCAGACCGAGCAATGCGCCCAGGATAGTACTTTGTGTATCGGATGCAAATGTAGCCGCCGTCAGGAACAATGCCAGTTCAACGCCTTCCCGGACAACCGCCAAGAATGCCAGCGCGAACAGGCCTCGCTTACCTCCTTCAAAGGCCGCTTTATGCACACCGCTTTCCAATTCGCCTTTCATGCCGCGTGCCTGGCGGCTCATCCAGAAGATCATCCAGGTCAGAACACCTGCAGCCAACAACATGGCTACGCCTTCGAAGATTTGCTCGGCTATACCTTCCATGCTCAAGCCCAAAGCCGTCAACAGTACCCCGCCAGCCACACTGACCAGCACAGCACTAAGCGTGCCATACCAGACGGCCGGGATCATTTCCATACGGCGCATCTTTCGCAGGGCGCCAATTACAATGCCAATGATTAGAGCTGCCTCAATCCCCTCTCGTAGTGATAATAAAAAACTTGCCAGCATTAATGTTACTCCTTAGGATTTGATATAAAATGTTTACACTGGAATAGGGATGTTATAATCTGAAACACAAGAATAATCTAGATAAATATGTATAAATTCATATAAATCCAGGTGAATCCATTCTTCACCCAGGGTGAAAATATGATATTCTAGACTGACTAACCCTTAATTTAGAGTTGACACAAGTATGGCCACTCCAGCAATGAAACGCTATGCAGCCGAAATTTTTCGTCTGGAACAAGATTCCCCGTTTGTCGGGGTATCCGAATTATCAGAAAGCGTAAACGCCTCTTTACAGGCGACTTCACGCATGGTCAGCCGGATGAAGAAGTTAGATTACCTTGAACATGAACCATACCGCGGTGTCCGCCTAACCCATGATGGCCAACGCATTGCGATGCCCGCTTTGCGACGCCACCGTCTGGTCGAGGTTTTTCTGGTGCGCGTGATGAATTTCGGTTGGGATGAAGCACACGATCTATCGGATGATTTTGAATTGGGCATCAATGACTTGCTTGAAGACCGGATCGATGAGATCACAAACCACCCCACGCGCTGCCCTCACGGGGAACCTATCCCATCCAAAGATGGAGTCATGCCCGAAGTGAATGACATCAGCCTGGCGCAACTACAACCCGTCACTCACTGCCTTATCAGCCGGGTACGCACTCACGAACCGGAAAAATTGCGCTACTTTGCGGACCTGGGCCTGGTACCCGGAGTAAAGTTTGAATTGCGCTTCCGGGCACCGTTCAACGGACCCTTCCGCATTCACGATGGCCGGGGAGAAATCGTTTTGGGTCATGACATAGCCGCGGCATTATTTGTCGAGACCCTTTCAGACGCTGATTGAGATATAGGATCGAAGCGGGGATAATTGCTATAATTTATACCTTCCACGAAAAACTCAACGTTAAAGGCTGAACTTTATTGTTCACAATATTAAGCGTTTTGTCATAGATAATTGCATTCCTTCTACCGTTGTACCCAACGAGAATACTATCTATACTCAGAGCAGGATTACTTATCTCTGACAATGAAACGCTTATATTCATTTTTTGGCATTCCCCTTTTGCTGATTGCGTTGATATCGATAGCCGCTGCGCAGCCTCATGGCGCTTATGCTCAGGAAGCCCCCACACCAACGCCGACGTATGATCCGCTTGCAGAGCCATTTCTCCCGGAGGACCCCAGCGAATACGAACTTGGTCACAATTGGTACTGGCATAACTGCATGACCTGCCACGGTGACGTGGGACAGGGTCTCACCGATGAGTTTCGCGCTATCTGGCCGGAGGAGGAACAGAACTGCTGGGCGCATGGCTGCCATGGTGGCCGCATGGATGATGAAGGCTTTCCTATTCCTACTGTTGTACCGCCGCTTGTCGAAGACGGGAAGCTGGCACAGTTTGACTCCCAGCAAGCCTTTTACGATTTCCTGAAATCTACCCACCCACCCCAGGATCCCGGCTGCCTGGAGGACGAGCAATACCAGGCCATTGTCAAATATGTTTTCAGTATGAATGACAGACCGTTAGATAACCCCACTCCAGCCCCGACGATAACAGTATCACCATCCAACCCCACAAGTACGCAAATTCCCGAATCGTCTTCCATAGAATCAGTTTCATCGCGATCATACAATGTGCTCTATCTTGGCCTGGGAATCCTACTGGTCGCTATCGTGCTTTGGGTGTTAAAAAGAAAATTTGCGCAACCTTAAAGATCACGCAAATCTTGTTGAGGAAGACTGGTTTATTTCTTGCCCTCGCCCCAGCCCCCTTCTTCCACAGCCATAAAAATATCGGTCGTAGAAATGAGACCTACCAGGGTACCATGTTCATCTGCCACAGGCAGGTGATGGATGTTATGCTTCTGCATGGTCCGCGAGCATTCTTTCAGGGTCCAATCGGGCTTGGCCAGGATCAATGGTCCAGACATGATCTCTCGAATGGCGATCTCAGCCGGATTGCGGTCGGCAGCGGCAATCTTGTCACGGATATCGGTAGTTGTAACGATTCCGTAAGCGAGGTTACCCTCACCGCTATTAACAACAACACTATGAATACCGCGGCGACGCATCAACGTCAACGCGTACGAGACACTCGAATCGGGGTCAACGACAACAACAGGTTTGCTCATCCAATCACGGACTGTATGTGGCATATCTTACCTCCTCTAAATATAAAGTACCGGAAACATATCACAGAATTTCCCAGAGTAATACTTATTCAATTATAGTCGTTTCTTCAGCGTACTTTCAAAAGAACCGAATCCATTGCAAATAGCGAACCATCTGCCATATTGATATCCTGTACTTCAATGCGGACGGTCGTATCCGTCAGGATATTTCCTAGGTCAATCGCCTTTTCAAACGTACCTGGAGCGCCTAAGTCGGGTGCTTCCACGCTAACAGGTCCAACGGTGAGTTCAACGCCACCTAAATCATAGATGCGATAAACCAGATTGTTCTCGAAGGGCGCAATAGTGATGTTCCCTCTGAGGCGGACAATGCCAGAAACCTGGGCAGTATTCACAGGCTCTTCGATTGTGATGATGCGTGGCTCACCAGTGGGTGTTTCCGTGCTGTAACTGGTCAGGATCAGGTTGACGCCGTTAAGTAAATAACGGCTGGTAGTTGCCATTGTAGGACAACACATGGGATCGTCTTTTGCATGGATGACCATATCCACAAATATCTCGCTATCTTCGACAGCCAGATCATTGATCAAAGGACGGTCGTCCAGGAAAGTGGAGGTCAGAAATACGGCCTCGCCATTGATAAATTGATATACCACCAAAAAAACAAAGGTGCCCGAACCACCATAATTTTCAGCAATAATGGCAGCAGCTTCGTTCTCTCCATCTCCAGTCAAATCGCCACGGACGATGAAGTCGGTCACGGTCACGGAAACATAGTCAGTACTTGTCAGGTTGTCATCTTGATATTGGCCATCTTCCAATTGCACGGTACGCACCTGATCTGAAAACCCAAGTTGATATTGGGCCTTGCGAACATCTGCAGGACCAATGCCCGGGGCATCAGGCAGCGGGGTAGGGATTACGGGCGTGGGAATAGCCAGGGTAGCGGTAGCAGGCAGGGGTGTAGGCGGCTCCGGTGTGGGGGTCTGAAACATGGTACAGGCACCCAACAGCAGTGTCCCAAAAAGTAAAAAGAATAGCCCCATTTTCATTCTTTAATTTTCCATCGAGAACCAGGTTGTGCCCCCATCCGTTGTTTTGTAGAGACCATATTCTCCGGTCACATCATAGGTCCAAACCCAACCCGTGCGCGTATTGACAAAATCCATACCTGCAAACGAGTCGCCAAACTGGATGTCGGGATTGATCGTCGTCCAGGTGTTGGCGCCGTCCACTGTAAAAAAGAACTGCTCGCCTGTCCAGAAGAAACCATCGGAGGGAGAGACGAAATCTACCGTCCCAGCGCCGGGCATGAAGGTAACGAACTCCCAGTTCACGCCAGCATCGTGCGTGGCATAAAAACCGGTGCGTAACGTCTCACCCGTAAAGCGGATGGGGAGGATGGCGTCGCTCGGGGAGGTGAAAATCGGACCGTTTTCAATGGCTAAATCGGTATTCTGCATGCTTGGTGCAGCGGGCATTGTCTGTTGAGCCCAGGTTATGCCTCCATCAGTGGTCTTGTAGAGATAGAAGGTTTCGGGCGCGTAGATGATCCCCCCCACCCAGGCCGTCTCTGCATCGAGCGGCGTCAGGTTGCTTTTTATTCCGCCCAGAGGCAGACTGTCGCCGGCGTCGGTCAGATTGGGATCGTTTGTGTACGTTTGCGACCAGGTCGCGCCGCCATCTTCGGTTCGGTAAACAGAAACAGCCATGCTGCCCGCTGCAGCACCCAGATAAGCCATCATCCAGCCGTTGTTCTCATTCGTGAAAGCCAGGTTGCCGCCACCGAATGGGACAGGATAAACGGTCCAGTTGAGACCGCCGTCATCAGTATGATACAGCAGACCTGAGCCAGCCGGATCACTCGCTTCTGAAACCAGGGCCCAGGCTTGCGAGGGGCTCATGAAAGTATTCGCGGTTCCATACCCAAATTCCGTTACCCCTTTCGGTGAGACGTTGTACCAGGTGGAACCGCCATCAGTTGTCCGCAAAATAGCATTCTCAGTGATCGCCCAGCCATCCAGTTCGTTGAACATGCGCAGGAAAGTGATTGAAGGAGACGACACAGTTGGTGCAGCGATGGTCGGCGGCGAAGGGGTATCGTCCTCATAGGGTGCAAGTGTGTCGGTTGGTTCGGGCGTTTCGGTCGGGGGGGCTGCTTCCGTTGGGGGTACGGATGTATCGGTGGGGCCCATATCCTGCTCTGGCGCGGAGGTGGTTTCCACAGCGGGAGCCGATTCGGGCTGCGTTGGAAGCGGACCGGCACAAGCGGTAATTAATAACAGGATTGTTGGCAAGAGATATTTCAAATTCATCCGCAAGACAATTCCTTTCTTATTAAGTTGTCACCGGTGTCCAATATGCCTGTTTTGAACTGCAGAGACGCCGAGTTCGCGGAGTTCTCATAAATTTCACTGTGTTCTCCGCGACTCCGCGGTGAATTCTGACACAGGTAGCAACTCAGGTTATTTAACATTAAGCGTGGATAAGATACTTTCGAATTTTTGCAGGAGAGCGACGCGATCATATTCTTCCACAGTTCCGGGAGTGTAATTGTAAATATTCGTGGAGTGCATAAAAAAGACCACATCGTAGCATACACTATTGTACTCTGTCCGATAAATAATCCAGTCATAAATATTGCCCGCAGCAGCGCTGATCGATTCGCCGCGGATGAAATCCAAACCGTTGATCGTCTTTTGTTCCAAGGTTGCCTCAAATTGCGGAGGGAATTGCTTGCAGGTTGCAACCTTCTGGGGATCGTTTGTTTCACTGAAAATAAAATAAGCCTCGCTCAGCGTGGTCGTGGGACGATAAAATTCCGTGCGGATGAACTCCAAAATAAGGCCAGACTTGCCAGTGAACTGGCCGATTGGATTATAGATAGTAGGAGCAAATTCATCCGAGTAGCGCAATGCAGCGGTTCCCTGAGGACTTACATAGTCAAAATATTGCCGGGCTTCCCCCGGTGGATTGATGGCCACCCGCAACGTAAAATCCCCACTGACACTGGTTTTGACAGTAATGAAATAATCGCCGGTGGCGGGCAACGTACCACGCCAGAAGGAATGTTGATAGTCCGGATCACTCAAAAAACCTGTGGAATCCGCTACTTCTACATTGAAGGGCTGGCTCTGTGCGATAGATACACCCATCACCTGACCCTGGATAGCGGAAAGAACATATTCAATGGATGTGTCTTCTTCCAGATGCGCACCCACCTCCACCCAGGTGCTGCCTGCCGGGAATTGAATGCGATTCCCCTCTGTTACAAAATCAGTCCCCGAATCAGACGTTATGGGAGTCTGGGTGGCTGATGGTGTTTGGGAAGGCGCTGGGATGGGTGTGGCAGGGATAATGTTGGGCGTGGGTGTCTCAGTTGGGGAAGGTGGTTCCAGGGTGGGGGAAGGAAGAACTCCGGGAACAGGTTGCGCAGGTAAAGCCAGGTTACAAGCAAGAAGTGCTAAAGTCAGAACAAGAATCGTAAGTTTCCATCGCATGGCAAGTCTCCTTTTTTATAGACGTTGCCAACCGGGTAGTTGTTCCATATCAGGCGGTTATTGGAGAAGCTGTCTTTTGAATGCCTGTGATTTGCAACACCTCCATTTTGCTTTTCAAGGTCCGCTAATCTTCGCGAATGCACACTAATCTTTCAGATATTATTTTTATGATCTTTTATCGGCGCAGATTAGCGTAGGTTGGCGGACTCAATCTCCAACCCATTCGACAATCGTAGCTTCGCCCTGACCAACGCCCACACACAGTGTTGCCAATCCATACTTCACACTCCCGCGGCGTTTCATCTCATGCACCAGCGTCCCCAAAATGCGCGCACCGGACATCCCCAGCGGGTGTCCCAACGCAACCGCTCCACCGTTGACGTTTGTGATCTCATGGCGCATTCCCAGCTCACGCATCACAGCTAAGGCTTGGACAGCAAAAGCCTCGTTCAATTCGATCAGACCGATATCGTCCATCGTCAGTCTGGCGCGATCGAGGGCTTTGCGCGTGGCAGGGATGGGACCCAGTCCCATCGTTCGGGGATTGACGCCAGCGGCGGCTGATGTCACAATGCGCACCAGGGGTTTAAGTCCCAGTTCGCGGGCTTTATCTTCGCTCATCACCAGCAGAGCCGCCGCGCCATCATTCAGGCCGGAAGCATTGCCCGCCGTGACCGTACCATCTTTGCGGAAAGCCGGTCGTAGTTTGGCCAGGGCCTCTAGGCTGGTATCGCGGCGCGGACGTTCATCAGTGTCTACCATGATTGGATCACCTTTGCGCTGCGGGATTTTCACCGGGACAATCTCTTCGGCCATCTTTCCGCTGTCGATAGCGGCGATGGCGCGCTGGTGGCTGGCCAGGGCAAAGGCATCCTGGTCCTCGCGCGAGACCGGCATCTGGTCATAGATGTTTTCAGCCGTTTCCCCCATCGCTTCGGTGCCGTATAACTCTTCCATTTTGGGATGCGGATAACGCCAGCCAAAAGCGGTGTCCCACATGACGGAGTTGCCATAGGGATAGCCCATCTCCGGTTTCGGGACTGAGTACGGTCCACGTGACATCGACTCGACACCGCCCGCAATGTATACTTCCCCTTCCCCGGCCTTAATCGCACGCGCCGCCATGTTGACTGTATTAAGTCCCGATGCACACAGGCGGTTGAATGTGACCGCGGCCACTTCGACCGGGAAATCAGCCAACAACGTTGCCATGCGGGCTACATTGCGATTATCCTCCCCGGCCTGGTTGGCGCAGCCCAGGTACACTTCTTCGACAATAGCCGGATCGATGCCGGTGCGTTCAACAATGGCCATAAGCACGATCGCCGCCAAGTCATCTGGGCGGACAGGCGCAAGCGCGCCTCGAAAATTCCCGATGGGTGTGCGAACGGCGTCAACGATGACAGGTGTGGACATGGTCCCTCCATGAATTTGTTTATCAATTAGAGTAGAGCGATTCTACCATCAGGTTAAGTTAAGCCGCCCACCTGATTGGTGAGCGGCGTTTTGAAACTTTCAGAGGAGGAGAAAGTTTTCTTTCAATTTAGGGAGCAGCATACTCCACAACTGGGAAGCCAGCTTCCACCCAGCCACCGAAGCCGCCTTTCAGGCTGGTAACACTGGTGTAGCCTTCGGTCAGCAGTATGGTCATGACCATGGTAGAACGGTGTCCGCTAGCAAAGAAACTATGATCTCGGCATTTATCTTCGGCTAGCAGCTTGTCGGAGAGAGTAATTTTTTCGCAAAAAAGTTCCACTTTGACCCGTTTCTCGGCTAAAAATCGGGGAAATCGTCCCATTTTAGCTCGAAAAACAACACAAAATTGGGGAGTCAGATTGCTCTCCGACAGACTGCTAGTCCACGGATTACTTCTAATCAAGAAGAAAAATAATCATCGTATTGGGTAATCTATTTATTTTCTCTGCTTTTTCAAAACAGGCAAAGATAGGATTTTTGTATCAAACGCTTATGACGCTTGGCACTATTCAAATCAGACAAAAAAGACCATAATCAAAATGGCGGTTTTCCCCGCTATTTATTGTTCAACTTCTCAAAAAGGAGAAATGAATGCCAGCTACTGGTTGGATTGAAGTCAGTGACACATACTGCAAAGGTTGTGAGTTGTGCGTCAACGCGTGTCCACAGGAGGTACTCGAACTGGACATGGATCATCTGACTCCTAAGGGCTATCACCCGGCCCATATTTTCAAGGAAGGCTGCACAGGCTGCGCGATTTGCGCGCTGGTCTGTCCAGACGCAGCGATTACCGTCTACCGGGAGATTACCAGGGCGGTTCCTGCCGCCGCATAAGTTTACAAGGGCGTAGCACCATGCTACGCCCTTATCATTTTCACCGAATTTCTATATAAACGGAGAACATATGCCCAGAGAACTTTTAAAAGGCAACCAGGCCATTGCGGAAGCAGCTATTCGCGCCGGTCTGGAAGCTTACTTCGGTTATCCTATCACCCCTCAAACTGAAATCCTCGAACACCTTTCGAAACGTCTCCCCGAATTGGGGCGCACCTTTGTCCAGGCGGAGAGCGAAGTGGCGGCCATCAATATGGTGTACGGCGCGGCCTGCACCGGGGTGCGCGTCATGTCCACTTCTTCCAGCCCCGGCGTCAGTTTGATGCTGGAGGGCCTGTCTTATATCGTCGGCACCGAAATTCCGGTGGTGTTGGTCAACGTGATGCGTGGCGGACCCGGCCTGGGGAACATCGCTCCCTCGCAGGGCGACTACAACCAGGCTGTCCACGGTGGCGGACATGGGGACTACAACCCGATCGTTTTGGCCCCCTCGACGGTGCAGGAAGCCATCGACATGACGGTTCTTTCCTTCGACCTCGCGGAACGTTATCGCACTGCCTGCATCGTCATCGCGGATGGCTCTATCGGCCAGATGATGGAACCGGCTGAATTGCCCGAGATGCGGCCCGTCCAACGCAAGGACTGGGACTGGGCCACCAACGGCGCCATCGGTCGTGAACGACGCGTTCTCAGCTCAATTTATATTGATCCCGTTGAAGAAGAAATAGCCAACTTACGCATGTTCAAACGCTGGCAGGAAGTCCAGAAGAATGAGGTTCGGTATAAGGAATATTTCCTGGAGGATGCCGATTTCGTAGTAGTAGGCTTCGGGACGGCCGGACGCGTGGCAATGTCGGCTGTGCGAGCGGCTCGTCAGGAAGGCATCAAAGTCGGGTTGCTGCGACCAATCACGGTCAGTCCCTTCCCGTATGATGTGCTGGACGAGTTGTCTAAACGAGCGCAAGCCTTTTTAGTCGTAGAGATGAATATGGGCCAGATGCTCAACGATGTGCAGCTAGCCGCCAAAGGACGTGTGCCAGTTGAATTTTATGGACGTCCCGGTGGCATGGTTCCCTTCCCGGACGAGATCCTGAACGAAATCCAGCGGATTGCGACGACCGAATTGAGCATCGTATCGGACCCGCGACATGCCTGGTTCGAGCGCATGGAAGAGATGTTGAAATAGAGGTATATGATGGCAACGATAGCAAAACCTGAAAATTTAGTGTACCAGCGCCCTGAGGCGTTTACCGAGTTCCCGACCCACTACTGCCCGGGTTGTACACACGGTATTGCGCACCGACTGGTTGCTGAAGTATTGGATGAAATGAACGTCGCCGAGAAGACGATTGGCGTTGCACCGGTCGGCTGCTCGGTGTTTGCCTACAATTACTTTGATTGTGACTTCGTCGAAGCCGCACACGGACGCGCCCCTGCAATGGCCACCGGTATCAAACGCGTGCTGCCCGACCGGGTGGTCTTTACCTATCAGGGTGACGGTGACCTGGCTTCCATCGGCATGGCCGAGATCATGCACGCAGCGGGACGCGGTGAAAATATCACCGTGGTCTTCATCAACAACGCCATCTACGGCATGACCGGCGGCCAGATGGCTCCCACCTCCCTGCCGGGCATGAAGACAACTTCTTCCCCACTGGGACGTGATGTGGAGGTGCAAGGGTATCCGCTGCGCATGTCGGAAATTTTGGCCAACATGGATGGAGCCGGCTACATCGCCCGACGCTCTCTGCATAACCCGGCCAACATCCGCAAAGCCAAGAAAGCCATCCGCACCGCCTTCGAAACACAGGTGCGCGGACTGGGATTCTCGATGGTTGAGTTGCTTTCCACCTGTCCTACTAATTGGGGTATTTCCCCGCTCGAGTCGCTCACATGGCTGGAAGAACACATGATCCCGGCTTACCCGCTGGGTGACTACAAAGTGGCGCCGGGTGTGTCGGATATTAAATAGAGATTAGAGAGTAGAAAATAGAGACTAGTCTCTGATAGCTGATCTCTATTCTCTGCTCACGGAGTGAGCTATGCAAAAAGAAATTCTCATCGCAGGGTTTGGCGGACAGGGTGTGCTCTTTGCCGGACAGGTGCTGACCTATGCAGCTATGGACACCGGCCATGAGGTGACCTGGATTCCCTCTTACGGACCGGAAATGCGCGGCGGCACGGCCAATTGTACGGTTGTGATCGCAGATGAAGAAATCGGTTCGCCGCTGGTGCAAAATCCACCGGCGGTCATCGCCCTGAACCTGCCATCCTTTGATAAGTATGAAAAGCTGGTTCAACCGGGCGGCGTACTGGTGGTCAACGAATCGATGGTAGATCGAAAAGCCGAACGCGACGACATCACTGTCATTTACGTGCCTGGCAATGAAATGGCGGAAGCTTGCGGCGACCGTCGCCTGCTCAATATGGTCATGACCGGTGCGCTGCTGGCCGCCTTTCCGGTTTTGAAACTCGAGGATGCCAAGGCCGCGCTCAAGGCACATTTGCCGACCAAGCACCAGAAGTTGATTCCCAACAACTTCGACGCAATGGACAAAGGATTTGCGCACGCCAAAACACGGTTGGAAAACGTACCTGCGTAAGCAAAGTTGTTAAGTTCTGAGAGCCTGTCTACTATGCGACAGGCTCTTTCATTTTCAATAATCCAACTTGTTACAAACTTGATGAATTAGGCCAAAATGGTTGTCATTTTTACTGAATAATTGTAAGATTACAGTGACAACTAAACTCTGATCAGTGAGGTAACCGTGGAGAAAAAAGAATTATTACCAAGCGCAATTTTTGCATCAAAAACAAAAGAATTTGAACGGGCGAAAGAGGAATATCGTATATTACTCAGGCAGCTAAAACCGCTCGCCGATTTGGATAAACTGCCTACCCCTCCGGTAAACCGCGCTGCTTACTCCGACCGCATGGCATGGATCATGGCGCATATGGCCAAGCTGGCCTATATTCCATTCGAAGAAAGCGACCTTGGCATGGAGCAACTGGAATACAGCCTGCAAAGCGGTTGGTTCAACCTGATGGAAACCTTTAATAAGAAAGGAACGCAGGCCTTCCTGGCAAAGAACGACCAGTTCGCGGTGCTGGCTTTCAGGGGAACGCAGCCAACTCGCTGGGAAGATGTCAGGACCGATTTAAGGGCTCTAAAACACAAAACAATAAATGGCAAAGTACATAGAGGCTTTAAGGAAGCCTTCGACGATGTCAGGGATGAAATCTTTGATATTGTCGATAAGAGCATCGGAAAAGATCTGCCACTGTACATCACCGGTCACTCTTTAGGAGCTGCGCTGGCAACGGTTGCGACACAAGAATTAGAAGAGAAATTCGACGATCTGATTGCAGCCTGTTATACCTTTGGGAGTCCGCGTGTTGGGGATGGCAAATATGAGAAGTCCATCAAAGCCCCTTTTTATCGTATTGTCAACACCACAGATATTGTCACACTGGTCCCCTTTTTCCTGGGCACATTCATGCACGTAGGCGACCCGCGCTACCTCAGCCGCCGCAAGGTGGATAACGTATATCGAATTTATAGGGGCATCCCATTTGTAAGAAGATCATTCGAAGCGCTTATTGAGACAATTTTACCGATTTTCCGCCTCCGTAATCCCTTCTCACCCTGGGTCTCGGCGCATAGCATGGATTTGTACATCGAGAAGCTGGAAAGTTATGCGATGGCGCGGAATGTGGAGATTGCATAAGGAAGTAAATCTATAGATCAACCGCCAACACACGCGGACCTGTGGGACCCTCGCTGCCTCCCTCAGGTTCGACTGTTACTCCAAACCCATCAAACTCTCCAATTGGAACAGGCGCCCTGACAGTTATCGTTGTATATCGCTGGCCATCTGGCAAAAACAACCCGCCGCTGACGCGGTTCCCATCAGCATCGATCAACCAGGCCTGGTAGGTTTGCCCTGCTTCCAGTGGGGGCAGGTTCCACAATACAAGCACAGCAATTCTCTTTTCCTTATCTACCAGCATAGATCCAGCCAGATTTTGGATATCCGGGTTGACCACCAGGGATTGCGTACTCGGATAAGCCAGCATGGAAAGCGCTGTCTGATCGTTGGAAAGACGCTCGGCCAGCGCGGATTGCTGTCGTTTAAGATTGCGAATCTGTACGCTCGAAAAGATATTCAATCCCAGCAAAATCACGACAACGACCGCGATAGCAATCTGGCCGATGGAGAATCGGGCAAAGATATTGGTAAACAGGTTAGGGTGAGCTCGCTGCGAAGGCAGTTGGGCGACTAGTTTACGGCGTACATCCGGGGGAGGTGTCTGGGGAGGAACAACCTGCAGCAATCCGGCCGCCACAGATTGATAATCAGCCAATTCAGCCTGACAATCCTGGCAGCCTTTCAGATGCGTTTCAAGCGCGCGAATCTCATCCGCATCTAACACACCCAGGGCATAGGCGGCGAGGTTTTCTCGATAAGGGAAGCAGCGTTCATCAGACATAAGACACCTGACATAATTTCTCTATCTCTAATACGTCTAAATAACCTTTTTTAGATTTATTCCACATATTCTTCCAACCAATGTTCTCGCAAGGATTGCATGGCAGCGCGCACGCGCGTTTTGACCGTTCCCAACGGCCATCCCAATACTTCAGCTATTTCACTTTGGCTCATGCTTTTGTAATACGCCAGATCGATCACCTGGCGTTGTTCTTCAGGCAGAGACTGCACCGCAAAGTAAAGACTGCGCCAGCGAGCCTCGCTGCTTTGTGTGCTCTTATCGGGGAGAATTGGCCAGGTCTCTTCGGGATCTCTGGCATTTGAAGCGGGCAGGCGGCGTTTTTCCAGGCGCAAGCGGTCCAGGGCGGTACGGTGGGCGATGGTCAGCAGCCAGGGGGCAAGCTCTCCCTTACCAGAATCGAATTGCCTGGCCCGACTCCACAATTTAAGGAAAGTATCCTGGGTGACTTCTTCGGCCAGCATCGTGTCGCCTAACACGCGCAAGGTCAGGCCATAGACACGGGAAGCATAGCGATCATACAAAGCCAAGAATGCCTTTTCGTCGCCTTTAATTACTCGCGTAACCAGGTGCTGGTCATCTTGCGTCATCACAACACCATTGTACCGAAGATTAACTCTTCACTTATGAATAAATCCAATTTGTTGTAAAACCGCGTAATACAAAGTGAAGACCCTAAATGAACTATTTACCAATCATAAGATAGGAATTTCTGAATCATAAAGTCGGTATAATGGTGACTTATGGAAGGTTGGTAAATGAAGTTTGAGTCTCTGCACAATGCACAAATCCCGAAAATCGGCTTCGGGACCTGGAGCATCGGTGGCAGGATGTCTCCCGACTGGTCGAAGGATGAACGTTCGTTACGGGCTCTGCGTACCGCGCTGGAAGTTGGATACACCCATTTCGATACCGCCGAAATGTATGCCAGTGGTCATTCGGAAGAATTGCTTGGGCAAGCAGTGCGCGAATCGGACGTGCCGCGCGAAAAACTGTTCATCACATCTAAAGTGAACGCCTCACATCTGCATTACAACGATGTGTTGCGCGCCTGTAAAAATAGTCTGCACCACCTGGGCATGGATTACCTCGACCTGTACCTGATCCACTGGCCTTCGAGCAGCATCCCGCTCGAGGAAACGTTCAGGGCGCTGAATCAGCTGGTCCGCGAGGGACGGGTACGGAACGTCGGGGTCAGCAACTTTGATGTCCATTTACTGAAACAGGCCCGGGCAGAGTCCGAAGCGCCGATCTTCACAGATCAGGTTCCATATAGTCTGGCAGATCGTTCTAATGTCCGTAACGGCGTATTGGAGTATTGTCAGGAAAATGACATCCTGTTGACCGCTTACTCCCCTGTCAAAGAGGGACGCCTGCGAGGAAATTCAACGGTGCAGTCGATTGCGGATGAGCATGACGCTACGCCCTATCAAATTGCGCTGGCCTGGCTGGTATCGCAACCGCGTGTGATTACCATCCCAATGTCCTTCAATCCCGAGCACATCGCTGAGAACTTTGCGGCAGCCGATATTGAATTGGCTGTCGATGAAATCGAGCAGGTAACCAACCTGACAAAATGAAAATCCGGACCG
>JASFRG010000099.1:0-18602 GCA_050115035.1 Anaerolineales bacterium
CGGTCTCAGGTAGCCCAGGATTCTTTTTTTACTTCTGCCTGGCACTCCATCAGCCGTTGGTTGCACCCAGCTCAAGGTTTCGCTTCGATTGTTGGTTGTTAAAGATCGACTTTTTTCAGAGGACTCACTTATCTTCTTTAGAATTTCCCGTGAAGTTTAGAACAAAAATACCCTTGAGGAGAAATTTATGTCAGCAAGAAAGCAAAAGAATTCAGCCAGACAACGCGCACGCGAGAAAGCCCGTAAAACGAGAAACACACAATTGATCGCACTGGGTGTAATTCTTGTAGTTGTAGTTGCATTGGTCTGGATCTTTTTACCTTCAACCGATGAACCGGTTGCTGAAGCGCCGGAAGTAGCACAGCTTCAATATGATTCCCCACCGCCAATGACGATTGATGTGAGCAAGCAATATTATGCGACTGTCAAGATGGCGAAGGGCGGCGAATTTGTCATCCAACTTTACCCGGACAAGGCGTCTGTTACCGTCAACAATTTCGTTTTTCTGGCGCGAGAAGGGTATTATGATGGTACCACCTTCCATCGCGTGTTACCTGATTTCATGGCGCAGGGTGGCGATCCGACCGGCACCGGTGGTGGTGGTCCTGGATACCTCTTCGAGAATGAAGACAGCGACCTGACCTTTGACAAAGCCGGTGTGGTGGCGATGGCCAACGCCGGGCGCGACACCAACGGCAGCCAGTTCTTTATCACTTTTAGTTCCCAGGAATATTTGAATGGCGGTTACACTATCTTCGGGCAAGTTGTTGAGGGCATGGATGTGGTCATGGATATCCGTCTGCGTGACCCACAGCAAAACCCGGATTATGTTGGCGATGCGATCGAAAGCGTCACCATCACGGAAAAATAATTTTTAGACCTGACAGGTTTAATAAAAACCTGTCAGGTCTATTGAAGGATTAAAATGAACTTCAACCTTCGGCTGTTTTTAAAACAGGTTGGCTCTTCATTGACCAGCCCTATTAACACGCCCGCGCGTCTCACACCCAGACGAGTTGCCATCCTGCTCTTTTTCTTCCCGATTTTCACCCTGCTGAGACTTGCCTCCTGGCTGGGTTTTGCCTGGGATGATATTTTCTATAAGGAATACCAACAACAAAAACTAGCCCAGCCTGTTTTTATCATTGGCAACCCTCGCAGCGGGACTACCTTTTTGCACCGCCTTCTGGCCCGAGACGAATTGAATTTTTCCTTTATCCGCATGTGGGAAGTGCTCCTTGCGCCTTCAGTCTCGCAGAGAAAACTGTTGTGGTTCTTCAAAAAAATCGATGATGCGCTAGGTGGAAAGCTCCAGAAGTGGACACTGAAGCAGGAACAAAAGACTTACGTCTCGAATCCGATCCACAAGATGGGTTTGCTGGAACCCGAAGAAGATGAGGGAATTCTCTTCAATATCTGGGAAACTATCTTCACGACCGTTGTTTTTCCTCACCCTGACCTGGTCAGGAAGTACGCCTTTTTTGACAAACAGGTACCTTTGCTGGAGCGTCGCAAGATCATGCGCTTTTATCGCTCTTGCTTACGAAGGCATCTGTTTGCCCGGCAAAGCGACAAGAAATTTCTTTCCAAAAACCCGACGTTCAGCCCGAAAATTGATTCGCTCTATGAGTTCTTCCCGGATGCTAAGATCATCTATCTGGTGCGCAATCCCTTGGATACTGTTCCTTCCATTATCAGTTGGATGTCATATCAATGGAAACAATTCTCTGATCCGGCGGAAAATTATCTGTTCAAAGATTACATGCTTGAACTCGCCAAAGAATGGTATGAATACCCCCTCGAGCGCTTCGCAACGGCGCCGGAAGACAGCTATGCCATTATCCGTTATGAAGACCTGGCGCAAAATCCACGCGAGATCATCTCAGATATTTACGAAAGATTCGGATTTGAATTATCCTCCGATTTCGAGGAAACCCTCATTGAGGCTTCCCAAACATCCACATCATTCAAGAGCAAACACAAATATTCCCTGCGAAAAATGGGGTTGACGAAGAAACAGATTTTAGAAACTTTTGCGCTGGTGTTCAAGCGCTTTGGATTTGATACCCGCTAAAACGCGCAATCCTCAGGTTGCGGGGGGACTCGTTCGAGGTCTGAGCCGAAGCCTGTTTCCAGCTCGACAGATTTGAACCCGTCCTGAACCGATCCTCGCATCACCGTGCCGCCATATCCGCTCGTGTTCATGTGCGCACGCACGTATATAACGGTATCCGCATTGATTTCCACCGGACCGCCTGAGCGGTTAAAGGGTTGCTCACCCGCGTGACTGTGCAGCAGAATGCGCCGGTAGAGCAGTTCACCGCCCTCGCTAAAAACTTCCCACCAGTCAGCGTATTGCTCGCAGCCAGTGTCCGGGCTGGAGATCTCCACTGCAAATTGGTATGCCCCCGACTCGCCAGTTACCTGTACCGAACGCACATCAGCAAACTGAGTCTGGTTCATAGGTGAGACCTCCGTCGCTTTAGGGGATACTTGTGTTACTTCTGTAGTAGGTGATGTATCGGGCTGTTGGGTAGGTTGTGGAAGAGCTGTCGCTGTATTTTCTGCTGTGCAACTTGTAAGCAAGATTGTGATTGCTAAGAGAAAGACTGTAATTTTATTGGCTTTCATCATTTCCTTTCAATAAGAGGGTTTGGATATTTTTCAGTATGACATACTTTCTGCGTATAAGCAATGGCTCCTGTCTCACGATACAATATAGTTTGAAGTGGAGTTTCTATGTCAAGATTTGATGTAATCGCCTTCGATGCCGACGATACTCTATGGCAAAACGAACACTTGTATGCCGAGTCGCAGGCCAGGTTGGTGGAGTTGCTGTCGCAGTACCATCCTCCGGAATGGGTTCGCGAGAGACTGTACCAAACCGAGCTACGCAACCTGGATCATTTTGGATATGGCGTAAAGGCTTTTGCTCTTTCAATGATCGAAACCGCGATCGAATTGACGGAAGGACGCATGTCAGGGAAAGAGTTACAGGTCCTGGTGGATATGGCCAAGGAAATGCTTCACGCCGATGTGGAAATATTAGATCATGTGACCAATACGCTCACGCAGTTGGGAGAAAATTATGCTTTGATGCTGCTGACCAAAGGGGACCTGTTCGAACAGGAGAACAAAATCGCTCGTTCGGGACTGATGGATCGCTTCCACTATATCGAGATTGTCAGTACGAAAACCGACTCCGTTTACAAAACCTTGCTCGACAGACATTCTATCGAGCCCGAGCGTTTCCTGATGATCGGCAACTCCTTACGTTCTGACATCATTCCGCTTCTGGAGTTGGGAGCCTATACAGTCTATATTCCCCATGACCTGACCTGGCAGCACGAGAATTCCGATCCGCCTCCAGTAGGGCAGACGGGATTCTACCAACTGGAGCACATTGGACAATTGCCGGGCTTAATAGAACAGCTAGAGGCTAAACGTTGAATAAACGACATGTTGGCCATGATGTGAATACTGTATCTGAATGAATTAAAGCCGATTTACTTGTAAGAGAAGGAGACTTTATGCAGCCCATGTTAACTCGCGTTCGAAAACCTGTCGAGAGAGAAGGTGCGGAATTTTATCTGTTGTTACTGTTGTTGAGCTTCGCTGCCAGCGTTTCCCTGACACGACTATTCCTTGAGTTGACCGGATACCCACAACTCGGTAACGCAACCCTGCACATCGCGCATGTCTTGTGGGGGGGGCTGTTGTTATTTGTCAGCGCCTTGCTGATGCTGATTTATGCCAACCGTTGGGTGTATCGCTTAGGCGCCATCCTGGCCGGGGTTGGCGTGGGGTTGTTCATGGATGAAGTGGGCAAATTCATTACCCAGTCCAATGATTATTTCTACCCACCTGCCGCTTCTATCATTTATGCTTTCTTCCTATTGGTTGTTATTTTCTACATGGAAATCCGTCGATCTACCCGTCGCGATGCGCGCTCGGAACTGTATCGCGCATTGGACACGTTCGAAGAAGTGTTGGATCGCGACCTGGATGATGTTGAACGCGCCGAGTTGGAAGACAGGTTGCATTACATCGTACAGAATGCCGAGCATTACGAATTCTCCAACCTGGCAGAGGAACTGCTCCAGTTTGTCCAGTCGAAACATATTCCCATTGCACCACGCAAGCAGAGTTGGTTTGATCGTTTATTAAAATCATTGCGTGATTTCGACCAACGCTGGCTTACCCGCAAACGAATGAAGGCCATCTTGTTAGGAGGTTTGGTTGTTCTGGGATTCTGGGCATTCCGGGACCTGACATTATTGCTGTTGGATACAGAATCTTACGAACACTTAATCCAGGTTTTGATAGACCAGATTACGCATGGACGGGTAACAGGTACCACCAGCCTGGCCTGGTTAACAGCCACGATTGCTCTGAAAGCCGCCCTGGGTTTAGTGTTATTAGTTGGGATTGGGATTTTCATTGCAAAACGAGAGGAACGAGGATTGCGTTTGATTTTCTTTGTACTGCTTTTGTTCCTGGCAGTCGTCGATCTGCTCGAATTTTACTTCGAGCAATTCTCCACCATTGTGCCGGCTGCTCTTCAATTATTATTGCTGCTATTGGTGATCCACTACCGCAGGCGTTTCACCGTGCGTGGCAGGGCAGACACAGTACCCTCAAATAAGACCGAAACTGTGTGATCGCAAGATTTCCAAAAAGGAAATCCCGGCAGAAATGCCGGGTCTCTTTATTAAAGGGGTAATACTTCGTTAATACTTTCGTAATCTTTAGTCTCTATTCTGTAAAGACAAGTCATGCATTCGAAAAAGGAAGGAGCAAACAATGTTTTCACTGAATACGAATCAGATTAACATTTATACGAATGGCCTACGATGGGGAACCCTGATAGCAGTGATCTTGATATCGGCCCTCGTAGCTATACCCGTTTTAGCAGATGCGCCTGGCACAGGAGTCGTTGTCGAGGGGGAGAGTGTACCTGGCATTGAACTGGGATTTAGTCGTTCCCAGGTTGAATTAGCATACGGAGGTCCAGCCTTCTGTCAGAATGTCAGTGGGTACGATCAGGGCTCCTGTCAGTTTGATGTCGAGGGCGGCGGTCAGATGAGTGTTCGTTATCGGGGAGCGGATGGCGGCCCAGCCAGCAATTCTCCTGAGGATGTTGTTTACTTTATTCGCTGGTTCCAACAGGTAACTGGCTGGACAACGACTGCCGGTGTCAATACAACATTGGCATACAACGATCCTGAAGCCGTTATGGCCGCATATCCAAACGCGACTGTCAGCTACCAATCGATGTTTGACTGGAGCCTCGATGACCCCGAGTTGGGTATCCATATTTATTACCATACAAGTTATCTGACCGGAGCGCTGTCAGTGAGTATGGGTATATCTTTCCCAGCTTCGCCGCCACCGGAGCCTGAAGAGCATTTTGTTCGTGTGACCGATATTGATTTATTGGTTGCAAAACGAGGTAAAGTTTCCGCCTCTGTGCGTGTGCAGGATGATCTGGGTCGGAACGCTTATGGTGCCGTGGTGTTTGCCACCTGGACCATGCCGGACGGCAGCCAGGAATCCATCAATGGGGTGACAGATGGTTTTGGGAATGTGAGATTTTACCTGGGTAAATTAAAACGTCCAGGAACGTACACTTTAAGAATTGAAAAAGTGGAACTCAATGGTTTCCAATTTGATGCAGGAAACAGTGTTCTAAGCGCCAGTGTATCCAAATAAATAACCCCGGATTTCAAAGACTTTAGTCAGGCTTCCAAATATTTTCCCATATTTGGAAGCCTGATACTATTTAGACACTATTATCTCAGTATTTCCTGGTTGGCCTGGTCGATTTCCTCAAATATCTTCTCGACCTCCGCCTTCATCTCGTCAGAGACGCCCGCTCTCATGGGAATAAACTTGATCAGATCTTTAGCCTGCCTTAACAAGTCCTTTACGCCTGCAATATAAGACAGGTCACGCTTGCCCAATACTCCTTCTGGTTCGGGAAAATCACGCGCCTTCTGGATCAGTTTGCGGGCGCGGACGAGGCGTTCCTCGGCAGGGATAAGTTTTGCCATGAGTTCTCCAATCTCTTCGTTTGAAATTTTACCCTTTTTTTGATTGACCCATCAAAGTCCGCACTCGTGGCTGCTCCAGAAACGAGTTTCCGGGTTCAATCTCGTGCAATTCCTCGCAGCCTAATGTATCAATTTCTGAATTCTTGGCTGATCTAAAAATGATTCTTTGAGTCCAATCGGCTCGAGTTTTTCCGCAATGAATTCAATGATTTCGCATGCTTGTTTGTGATAATGTTCTGCTTCACCATGATTTCCAAGCTTGGCACTTACATACTCAAGATTTGATAGGATGGGCCAAAGATGATGTTTTGCATCAAGCTTTTCGGCGAGAGAGCAGGCTTCAGTCAGAGTTTGAAGCGCATCATCCAGACGACCTAACCCTATTAGCGCTTCTGCTTTCCGATTCATGATTTCAGGATTGTTAATCCATCCCAATGGTGATATTTCGTCCAGCAAATCATCGCTGAGGGACAATGCTGTTTGGAAATTTTTTCTTGCGAGTTCCATTTCGACATCTGTCAGTCCGATCAAAGCCAAATAATGTGAACGGACCACTGACAATACCGGATTTAATTGTTCTGTATCGCCAATTTTTTCTGCGGTTTCCAATTTCCCCTTCAGTATGTTCAGACGAATCATTACTGCCAGCGCAGGTGATTCCCAATCGGGCATTTTTTCCCTTGCAATTTCTAGAGCCTGTTCAGCCATTTCAATTCCCCGACTGACTTTTCCATACAAACCATAAACCCAGGCAAGTTCAACAGGGACAAGGACAATGCTGGCAATCAAACCTCCCTTTTCACCCGCTTCTATACACTCAGTGGCGTATCGAACCACGAGATCGGGGCGACCCCTATCAACATAAATATACACTGGCATGACTCGGCTGTATGATTGCCCCCAATAATTATCGATTTCCTTACTGATCTCCCAGGCCTGATCAGCGAGCGATAAGGCATTATCATAATTCCCGGCAAAGTAATTTGCCATGGCAGCAGCACCGAGATTATCCGCCAACATGACCTGATTGCCCTGCTGTGTCCAAAGTTTGTTTGCTTCGTCGAAGGCTTCAAAGGCCTTGTTATAAGCGCCAACGCCCTGATAAACCCGCCCGGCATCGTTCAATGTGAATGCCAAATGATCGGAATCATTCACCTGCCGTGCCAAATGGATCGTCGGCTCACAATGTTCGAGTGCTTCCGCCACCCGATCAGAAAACAAGTAATTAAGCATCAGGTTCCAATGCAATTTTGCCTGGGCAGGGATATCTCCCAACTCATCTGCCAGATCAAGCGCCTGTTTAAGAATCTTCTCGCCCAGTTGCGAGTCATGGATTGGTGTCAGGGTTGAATAGATGGTGGCAAGCCCCATCAAGCATTTCAATTCCATGAAACGATCTCCGCGTTCGATGGACGCAGCTTGCATATCTTGATATGTTTCCAGAGCGCGGTCATATTGACCTGAAAGCTCTTGAGATTGTCCAAGTTGAATGTAGATTTCTGCCAACTGGTCACTCTCAACCTTGACACGTTTGGCAACTTCCAGTGCGCGGTTGAAATGTGTAATAGCCTCCGCATTGGCATATAACCGTGCTGACTTTTCGCCGGCGATGATGTCATATTTCAGCGAACGCTCATCCCGTGCAGCATAAAAATGATGTGCCAGTAACGGCGCAAATTCATTCAGACGATCGGAGAATGCGGCCTCCATGTATTCGCCAACGCGGGTATGCAATTCGCGGCGTCGTTTGAGCAGGATGGAGTTGTAAGCCGCCTCATGCATCAATGCGTGATGGAAGCTGTATTCCGGGTTCTCGCCATTTGTTTCGGCCTGGATCAACCCGGCGTTCTCCAGGGTTTGGATTTGTACTTCCAAGCCATTTGTGCGAGTTTCCATGGCTGACAGGGTTTTTATATCGAACAAACGGCCAATCACGGAGGCGAAGTGCAGGGTTTGTTTTGCCTCCTCGGGCAGGTGATCGATGCGCGCACTGAGCACGCCGGAAAGCGTCTTGGGCAGGGAGATTCTGGTTTGTGTGTGTGTTACACGCCAATCCCCATTGTCCCGCACGATCTGTTCTGTCTCGATCAGGGAACGGATAATCTCCTCAACGAAGAAGGGATTACCTTCGGCTTTCTCGTTGATCTGGTCATAAAGAGCCCTGGGCAATTCGCGCCTCCCCAGCAGGTTGACCAGCATGGCATTGGTGGTCTCCCTCGAGAACGGAGAGAGCTCGATTTGACGGAAGCAGGTGGATAGTTCCTGTTGGGCGCGTCCGTTGAATCTCCAGGCAGGTGTATCTTTTTCCGGGCGCATCACACAGATAAATAGAACGGGATTTGTCAGGATCAAATCCACCAGATTGGACAGCAGGGTCAGGGAAGCTTCGTCGATCCAGTGCAGGTCGTCGAAGAGCACGACCAGAGGCTCTTCGTGCGCAAGATTGCATATGAAAGCGTGAGTGGCGGCGGTGATTTGCTGGAGCAGCGCTTCGCCCTGATACCCTGCGATTGTTTTCGCACTTTCGGAACTCTCCACTGCCAGGATGGCTTCCAGGAACGGGATTTCCTCCGCTGAGAGATCGAGTCGCTTACAAGCTTTATGGAGCCTAGCGCGCATTTCTGCTGGGGAGTCACTTTCGTGTGCCTTGATAGCGCTTCGAATGATCTGCCGCCAGGAAAAATAGCTAACAGACTTTGTGTAGGAAAGCGCGTGCGCTTGCAGCCAGGAAACGGTTGTAGACTTTGGATCACGCTGCGCGGCGGACACCAGGGACGATTTGCCCAATCCCGCTTCACCCAGGACCGTGAGGATGCCCCCCGTTCCATCTTTCAGAGCGGCCAGTTGTTCTTCCAGCACGGACATTTCTGCCTCTCGCCCAACGAGCAGTGACGAGAACCCTTCCAGACCACGCAGTTGGCTGGGAGTCTCTTTCACGGACAGCACCCGATACGAATTGACTGGCTGCACCTTGCCTTTGACCTCTATGCCTCCCAACTCTTCGAATGCGAAAAAGGGTGCGACCAGTTTGTAAGTCTCTTCGGATATCTGGACCGAGCCGGGTGCAGCGGTCTGTTCCATGCGGGCGGCTAGGTTAATGGCGTCCCCGATGGCGGTATATTCCATACGCAGGTCTGAGCCAACCTCACCGACCACAACCAGACCGGTGTTGATGCCCACCCGCAACGCAAAACTGACCCCGAAGCGTTTGCGGATTTCTTCTTCGTATGGTTTGATATTCTCCTGGATTTCCAGCCCAGCCAGCACAGCGCGCTGCGGATCATCTTCGTGTGCGATGGGTGCGCCGAAAAAGGCCAGGATGGCATCCCCCATCAGGCGTGGGACTATGCCCTCATATTTGTAAATCGGGCGGATCATGTGTTCGAAAGCGCCGTTGATGATCTCGGTCCATTCTTCGGGATCGAGTTGTTCAGCGGCGGCGGTGGAGCCTGTGACATCGCAGAACAACATGGTGATGATGCGCCGTTCCCCCTGCATACTCTTCTTTGCGCGTGAAGCTTCCAGTTTGGAAGCCAGTTCTCTGGGCAAGTAGCGGTCTGGATTTAACCAATCTGTTGACGCACTTGTCGTGAGGTTCGTGGATGTTAGAGGATGCCCACAATTGGGGCAGAACCGGGCATTGGGAGGAGTGGGTGAATTACAGTTCGAGCATTTCATTTCAGGGTACCAATAAGATGATTGGATTGTAGCATACTGGTGATACCTTGTTCTTGCCTGGAAGGCGTCAATAATTCCAACTCCCCATGTCATGGATTTGCAATCTACCTTTCAGAAGCGTTTGTGAATATTTTTGGTTCTCATGCTACGATATTACTATCTGAAGCTAACGGGCTTAAGAACCCGAACGGTCTACAAACCACAATTATCCGTATCTCCTTCAAACGATAAGACCGTGAAAGATACAACCGAGCAAGCCTAGTAGCGGCAGATTTCTCCTCTCCTGGCCCTCCCCTCTCTCCGGGGAGGGTTTTGGTTTAAACGCTATCAGTATGTTTGTTCCGGATATATCCTTACTCAGAGAGTTTCTGGATTGCAATTGTTTCCAGGAATTGTACCTGGCAGGTTCTATACTTTGGAAGTTTTGAGATAGCGGTTTGAATCTCTTCTCCCGTAGGATGATGATCGAATTCGAGCACTTCATTGATCTTGATAGCTCTGGATTTCACCCGCGCCGTTGACTTATCCAACTGGTGTGACCTGCCCCGGCTTTGTATTCTGAATTTCATACTTATCCCATCCGCGTGCTGTTATTTGGATTGTTTCGATTCTACTGATTTGGGCGCCGATCTGACAGGTTACGATAGTATGATAAAAATAGCTGCCATCTATGGATGACAGCCAATATATTTGGATAGCTTATTTTTCCGGTGGAATGAACAAGCGCTCCATTTCTACTCTCCCTGCCAGGACCAACTCACCACTGACGGAGCGGCATTTGGCGGGCAGAGAGGTGTAAAATGTGCTTCCAACACAACTTCCAAATACGAACTCACCCGTGATCGTCGATCCATCACTGGTAAAGACACCCGCCCCTGAAAGAACAATCTCGCGCCGGATGCCCTTGGACTCAAAGCCATTTTGGATTTGCGGTGTGATCTTCTCGGCGGGTGGGTGCCAGAGTGTCGGAAAGGCAAAACGCAGGATATGCCCTGTCAACCAGCCAGCCAGGATGAAGGCGATCACGATGATGAGCACCAGTACTTTCTGAGTGGGTTTCGGTTTGTTCGTGTTTTCCATCATACTTTCTTGCATTTATTCTTCATAGAATACCCCGTGGCTTGCTACGCGGGTTCTGTGCCTTAGCAAAATCTGTACCCGTAGGGGCAAAATTTCGTAATACGCCGTCCGCTTGCGGCGGGGATAGAAATTTTGAAGATTTTGCAAATTTATTATCGCATATTATGGGGAATAGATCATCATCCACCAGCCAGCGCCGCCGGGGTCACCGTTGTTCATCCAGGCGTTCCATATCCCTTCTCGACCCAGCCAGTCGCTTGCGCGGCTTTTTTTCATCAGCGGATCGTTGTAGTAGATCTTAGTCGCATTGGGGTTATCGGGATCATATTCCAGACCGGTGACGACCACAAAATGGGCACCAGACCCGGGGTCGTAAAGACGCGTTTGGATGTCAATGATGACCGGATTCCCAGCCGTCAGGGTTGCGATCAGAAAGTCGAGCGCCTCATCCGCATCATCCACGCGACCGGCTAAAACGGTATCCGAATAATATTCAGCGATCCTGAGCATGTTATCCGGGCTGGTGTAGGGGAAATACCGTTCGTTGTAATAGCCGTATTCTGCAGCGAACGCGATCACTTCGCGCTCGTTCAGGGGTGCTTCGGGGTAGACGTAATTGTGAGCCATGACGATGGCCGCCTCGCCGCAGGAGGTCAGCCTCGATTGCATGACCGCCTCGACGGGCAGTTTTATGGCACCATACCTGTGGAGCTTGCGCCCCCAATATCCGTCTGTGATGGTGCTAAAGCCCATAGACAGAAGCGCGCCGATAGACAGCAAATTCAAGATGACGCGACGTAATGTCAGGCTTTTTTTCATCCTTAAGATATTACCATGCATTCAGTTTGCAGTCGGAAGCTGGTCTGATTTTGTATTACACTCCGGCGTTACTCAAAATGTTGGACATGTTGGTGAGCATAGATGTCAGCGTAGGGTGGTTGACAGCCAGGTACTCGATGGCCTCTTCCAGCCGCCGGACCTTCAACGGATGGGACCGGACCTGCTCAGCCTCGCAGCGCTTCAGCAACGCGCGAATGTCTGTTTCCAGATCCCGCAGCAGTTCGCGTTCCTTGGCATCTACCGACTGGGTGTCTTCAATTTCATTGTGCAGTTTTTCGAGAAGTTGGCAAAGCTCTTGATCGTTCATCAGGCGTACCTCCTTCCGGTCAAAAGAAACGGGATAGGGCTCTCTCACTATCATTGTACAATGTTCCCACACGGGATTCAAATTGAAAAGTAGTAGGAGATTGCTCATGCTCAAGGTGACAATACGCAAGGTTAATCCAGGACAGGCAGGAAAGCTTCGCGATTGGCTGGCAGAACTCATGCGCCGAAAGGATGAAGTCCGCGAAACATTCAAGCAGGAGACCGTTCGCCATGAACAAGGATACCTGCTGAACACTGCTGATGGTCTTGCGCTTATCTATGTGATCGAAGCAGAAGATCTCGAACAGGCTTCAGAGGTTTTCAAGAATTCCACCCTTCCTATCGACCTGGAACACAGGCAAGTCATGGAGCAGGTGCTCGGGGAATCTATCCCCGTTGAACTGTTGTATGATTGTGATTTCGAATGATCCACATATGTATCGCACGAATATGGAACATTTAGAGGCCTTTGTGCGTCCTGATTTGAGAGGCTGATGTTCAGCCAATCTTATTTTTTGGAGATACCTAACTATGATTCGTATGAAAAGACACTTTCCTTTCCTGCATTTTTTCGGTGCCTTGCTGGCGCTGGTGTTATTCCTTTCCGCCTGCAATGTGCCGGCAAATGCTCCCACTCAGGTTCCTGTTGAGGTTCCGACTGAACCTGTTGCCACCGAAGCACCGACCCAGGCTCCGACCGAGGAATCTGGTGGGTTTACCGTGAGCATAGATGTCAGCGGTGTGGCGCAAGATTTCACTTCGCAAGTTGTTGAGGTAGTAGACCCCGGTTCGGACGGCCCGTGGTGGGGCGTGATGCCACAGTACACGCAGCTTACTCTGCAAGGCTACCCGACCCCGGATCACCTGCTAAAACCACAGATTTTCGTTTTCCCGGTGGACGGCTTGAGTATCAATGAAACCGCCAATGGGAACGTGCTGAGTTTGCAGACCTTGTTGCAAACTCAGCAGATTGGGGACAGCCTGCCCTATTTGCCGCTCTACAATGCGGCGCAGGTGATGCACGCCAAGGTGGAATATCTGGACTTCAAAAACGGTCATGGTGTGCGTTATCTGACCCAGTTTGATCAGGCCATATTACCGATCAACAACCATGAGCTGCATTACACTTTCCAGGGTCTGACCGGTGACGGTAAGTACTACGTGGCCGCAGTGCTGCCGGTCAACCTGCCAGAACTGCCAGCCGATGAAAGTGTCGATCTTAATAACCCGCCGCAGGATTTCGTGGAGGATTTCCCGACCTACCTGTCGGATACGGTGAACATGATCGGCGGGCAACCTGCCGGCGCCTTCACGCCCGATCTAGGCGCGTTGGATGCGATGATAGCGTCGCTTGAGATCAAATAAAAAAAGAACAGCGTGGACTTTAATGGGTCCACGCTGTTCTTTTGCGGGGGAGATTAATAAAAATACTTATTTCATTCTTCCTTGGAAGCAAACATTGGCTGGCCATCTTCATCGTCCCCGGGAGGAAAACGTTCGATTCCGACCATTTTGTCGATAATCATGTTCTGGAAGCGATGGATAGGCTCTTCGAAGTTGTAGCACATGCGTCCGCCCTGATAGGGCTTCATGGACAATCCCTGCTGGACGCGTTCGACGATCTCGATGTCCTGCTCGTTGATCAGACTCCAGAAATCGACCAACTGGTCCAGTTCCTCCTCAGCCCCTTCGGCTTGCAGGGATTCGGGGTGGCACAGGATCCAGGTCTGTTCGACGGTGCGGGCGGGGCCGTCGGGTTTGGTCAGCATGATGAAGGCATGATTCGGCATGACGTTGATGGCCACGTTCGGGAACAGCCAAATGAAGCGCGCGCTCTCGCGGTTTTTGTCCTGCAATTTGCTCATGGGCGGTAGTCCCAGCCAACCGCCGCCGTCACCTTGCGAGATCGGCCAGGTGGTCATACCGGTGTACATGCCCGGTCCCTGCCAGCGGTAATGATCTTCCATGCGCGAGACCTTGATCAACTCGGGGTGCACCCAGGGCAGGTGATAGTATTCCATGAAGTTCTCTGCCACCAGCTTGTAATTGGCCGCGAAGATGAACTCTTTCTCCCGGGCAGGCGTCCAGGTTTCCAGATCGTAGGCGGCGAAGCGGGTTGGTAAATCTCCCAGTTGGGATTCCAATGGCGGCGAATTCTGGCCCAGGTGGACGAAGATCAAGAAGCCCCAACTGGCAACCTGTACAGGAAAAAGCGGATAATCCTCCCGGTCGAACTTTTCGACCCCGCCCATATCAAAGATGCCGCGCTGGTCTTCAGGGATGTCGGAGCCTTCGAAGAGCGGCGTGCCGATGCAAGCCCCATTCTGGTCGTAGGCCCAACTGTGATATGGACAGCGGATGCGCGCTCCGCGAACTCCCTTGCAATCGTCATCCAGGATTTTGGCGCCGCGGTGACGACAGACGTTGTAAAAGCCACGCAACTGACCCTCTTTGTCCCGAGTGATGATCAGCGACTGCCCGGCCACCTCCGCCACGAGGACATCTCCCGGCTGGCGCACCTGCGCGGCCAGGGCAACCGCCACCCAAGTGTTCCCAAAGACGCGTTCCTGTTCGAGTTCGTAAAATGCATGGGATGTATAGGCTTCGGGCAGCAGGGTCAATGCGGCCTCCACCGGGGCGCGCGTGTAGCGGTAGGTCTCTTCTTTAGTGAAATCTGCGGCCGAAAACTGTGTTGGATACAAGTCCTGATAGGCGGGTATTTCCGGTGACATGGGCTCCTCCCGGTACCAAATAACTTCAAATCATCTTTATACATACGTGTCGACCATCAACACATCGTAGACAAATTTCGTAGCTAAGCACATATGCAACCATCAGCACATCGTAGACAGGCTGTTATTAAACTATCATGTGACATTTATGAAGTGGTTCTTTACCAAATTCACGGTCAAATTGTCCAAAATTTGGCCGGAAGCCGGAAATCCACTGTCCACGATGTTGTGATGGTTGTGGCTTTAGCTATTGTGTCCACGATGTTATGATGGTTCGTTACATAGACTGTCTACGATGTTGTGATGGATGACACATACGATATAGATTGCGGGTGTGGCCAGTATAACATTTTGCCCAAGATTGCCTGTTGTATTCAGATGAAAACCGACGTATACTGATAAAGGCGAATACGATTATTTCTACCGTAAAGGTGTGAAATATACGTTGTGGATAAAGGAATGGAGGTTGAAAGATCCACCAAACGATACACAATAAATTCAATTGAATAAGCAGTTTAACGTTACTCCATCTTATCCGCTGCCTATGTTGGAATCCGCTTTAAAACAGGAGGTATTAATATGATCCGCTGGCAACGCTCTATTCGCGCTAGAGTCGGCAAAGGTTTAGAAGCCGTACAATGGGCCAAGGAAGTGACCGATTATGTGAACAGTAAACAGCCCGATCACGAGGCACAGGCATTTTCATCGACGTTTGGTGACATTAATTTACTGGTCTGGCATGTTGATTTCGAAGACCTGGCAGCCCTTGATAAATTCTCGAAGTTTTTCGAAACGGATCAGGGCTATCTGGAGTTGGTCAGGAAGGCTGCCGACCTTTTCATCGATGGCAGTGTATACGACAGCGCATTTGAAAGCTTGTGATGGGATGGTGGATTCGTTTGAGATCAAATAGATAAAGCAGTTTTCCTAAACGAGATGATCTCTGATTGAATGTGTTTTTTAGAACCGCCAAGTTCGCAAAGGTCGCAAAGGCTTTATCGAAGACGCTGAGCGTGTATCTTGGCGTCGGAAAAGAGGCCTTAGCGTTCTTGGCGGCTTAATATCGCTTCAATTTTGCCAATAACAATGTACAGGGAGGCTCCCTCCGCTTAAGAATCGAAATAAGCGGCATCGAAGACGAAACGGACCATTTCTTCGTGTTCCTGGTCGAGATCTCCATACTCACGCACGACCCACTCTCGCAAATCGGCCAGGCTGGCCTGATAGAGCGCTTCCGGGACCGACCAGGTAGCGGAACCTACGCGCGCCTCATACCGCTCCAGTTGGCTGCGCAACGTGAAAACATGTGGGAAGCGTACCACCTCCACTTCCTCAATACGTGCCCCCAGTGAGCGCAGTTCTTCCCGGAGCTGGGCCTCGATCAGCACACCAGGATGCCCTGCCTCGATGCCTTGCGATTTCAGCCAGCCGCGCCAGTGCTTCCGTATGTTTCCAGAGATGGATTCCCCGACCGGTTCGTTGGTGCCCACGTTGAGGAAGACGCCGCCCGGTTTGAGGGCGCGCCTGAACTCGCGCAGTGCCTCTTTCCAAGGACCGATCAGATGCATGACGTGCACGACCAACACCGCTTCAAATTGATTTGACGGGAACGGCAGGAGAGCTGCATCCGACTGCGCGAGCAGGGTCGCAGGATATTTTTCACGCTGCCGGGACAACATCCCCCTCGACAGATCGCAGCCGATTAAATCCGCGCCACGTTCCAGCAACGGGATGCTGATACGCCCTGTCCCCGTTCCCACTTCGAGGATGCGCGCGCCTGCACCCGCTGCCTCCAGCAGGGCTTCCATCCCTTTCTCAACGCTGGCTTCGAATAGGGGGCGGGTCTGGTCATAGATATCGGCAGCGCGGTCAAAGGAACGACTTGCCTTCATGGGTCCTCTCATTTTATGGATAATGGATTCTACATCGCACATTATAAGATAGAGAGGATGCCGTCAGTGAAGTAAACGAGCGAACACGAGAAAATGGAAAATTTCTGTCTTCTTAGATTTTACGGTACAGGTCGGGCACAATTCAATTCGAATCCCTCTCGGATTTGTTCAGGTGGCAGCCTATCCAGGCAGGTGACAAAATCTTCGTTTTCTGGACATAAAGTGTCCTCCCAGGGCTCCACATAGTTAACGGTCAGGCAAAATTGATCCCCCTTGCGATAAGCATTTTCCAGGCTACCAGTCCCACGCAGGATGTACGCTCTATCTTCGACCCAGCCATCGGCCTCGAGCGTTGACGGAACGAGCTCCCCCAGTCGATTATGGTTGAGGTCCGCAGCATCGGCGATCAGTGAAATCTTACAACCGAAGCCGGTTTTGTCATGGTTGGAATCCTCAAAGGGCTCCGGGCTGGTGAGCGTACCTGGAAGCCCGATTTGCTGTGACAGGGTTGTATTCAAGTTAAAGCACTCTTCCTCACTGAGTGGTTGGTAATCTCCTGTAGGCTCAACAGCAGGTGTGGGGCTTTCTTGAGTATTTGCAGTTTGCGTTTGTGGGACGTCGGTTGCGCCATCCGCTTCAGAACTCTCATTTCCTGTGCCGCAGGAAGCCAGGAGCAAAGAAAACGTGATGATGAATAGGGTTGATTTCTTCGTATTCATGATTGTGTCCACCGCCTCTCAAACTTTAATTATAAGTCGTTGAATACAAATTGAATGCGATTACTTCAATCTCTTAAGGAAACCATAAGGCTTGCTTTTTTGTTTTTAATCTGGGAGATGGATAATGAGGTCGCTTGAGGACAACGAGAAAACATCGTGGATTTGCATGGATCCACATTGTTTTTTACCGATATTGTTTTTGACAAAGCTTTCTAAGAATTTTAATTTCCTATAAGAGTTAATTCAACGATATCATCTTCACTTCTTGAACCTATTTCATATATCTGAATTTGTTTAATATCGTCACTAATAATCATAAAACCATTGGGTTTTGGATTGGTTGAAGTTACAAAAGGTTCGATACCTTGCCAAGTCCAATATTGGTATATAACGCCATTCCCATTTATATTTCCCAGATATTTCATGTTTTCCCTTACAGTTGTATCATCTGGAGAAGAACTTGAAGATTCTGATGGCCACCATGATTTTTTCTTTTTATACTCATAAAAACCTGTTGCTTCAAATATTCCATTCTGAATAGTTATTTGAAATTTACATTTTGGTCCTTGCCACACCTGAGGAATCGATTGGACGCTCTTTTTTGTACAAGCATAGGCGTAATCAATTAAAAATCTCTTTGATGTGACTAAGCTTTCTAGAATTTTTTCTTCTTTTTCTTCCACCTCCTTCTGTGAATTCTTTATTTTTGAAATGGCACCTCCAATATTAGGATGGTAATTTTCCATAGCCGTAGCCTTTTTTGTTAATTCTTCAGCCTCTGCAATAAAGCCCTCGTTCATAAATTTATATGCAAGATTACTCATTGCTAACGTTTCACCAAGCTTTTCTGCTTCTCTATATGCCAAAACTGATAAGGATGGTAAATTTAGATTATTTAGTGCAACTCCTAAATTGTTCCAGGTGGAAGCAGATGGATTTTGTTGCGAAAGAATTCGATAATGATGTAATGCAAAGTCTTTTTCTCCTGCTTCTGAGTAACTATATGCTAAATCGAATCTGCGTTGATGATCTTTGGGGTTTTGTTTAAGTATTGCCTCGTAAAAGCTTTATTCTCCTCTAGGTTTCCAAATTCTTTAGACAAATTAGCTAGTGTTTTCAGAAGATCCATCGATCCGTTTTCAACATCTTCAACATTGTTTTTGCATTCAACTAACATTTTATTCTTCATAGAATACCCCGTGGCTTGCTACGCGGGTTCTGTGCCTTAGCAAAATCTGTACCCGTAGGGGCAAAATTTCGTAATACGCCGTCCGCTTGCGGCGGGGATAGAAATTTTGAAGA
>JASFRG010000100.1:0-18147 GCA_050115035.1 Anaerolineales bacterium
GCAGAGAGAGTGCGACAAGATGCAGGCCGGCAATCCAGCCCTCCGTCCGAGATTCCAGCGCGGCAATATCTTCCATTGAGAGATTTAACCCCTTGGTTTCATTGAAGAAAGCGGTGACCTCCTCGGGTGTAAAGCGCAGGTCAGCCTCCCGAAGCTCAATTAACTGATTGCTGGCTCGCCATCTGGCTAGTGCTAATGGCGGCTGGTTTCGGCTTGTGATCGCCAGATGCAGGTTAGGTGGGAGATGATCAACAAAAAAAACGAGTGTGGCGTGAATGGCTGGATCGTCAACATGATGGTAGTCATCGAGGATGAGAACAAAATCATCCTCGACTGCGGAGAACTCATTGATCAGTAATCTTATAACAGTATAGATGGGTGGCTGTGACGATTCGAGCAATGTAAGGGTAGATTTACCAATCCCCGGTTGTATCTCTTCCAGGGCGGTCAGGATGTAGGTCCAAAATCGGCGCAGACCGCCCTCACCTTCCAGCGAAACCCAGGCAACTCGATTTTTAATCTTATCGCTTCTTCCAGCGATCCATTGGACCAGCAAAGTGGTTTTGCCATAACCAGCAGGAGCGGAGATCAGGGTTAACGGGAAATCCAACATCTGATCAATCTGTTCAATCAGGATCGATCTGGTTATTAGTTCCTCGTGCAATTGTGGAACATGCAAGTTAGTTATCAGAAGTGGACTAAGGGAATCGGTTTGTACAATTTCTCGGTTCATATTTAACCAATCGGCAATTTTATCCTTACATCTTATGTCTATATTTTATCTTATTTGTCCAAATTGTAAATTACTTAGATAAGCCGTTCAATAGAATTCATAATTGTTATAGATGTAAATAAGGATAGATTTGAGGGAAATGGACATCCAAAATAGACAAAGTCCGCGAACTCTTAATGCGCTTATACGGACAGGATGGGTAGAGTTTGGAAAGCGCCGCGAATATCGTTGGCGCACTTAATCATAGAATACTCCTCCAAATACTCCGTTAGTACACTGACAATCCCGATAATTGCCGGTAAATTAATTCTAGATGGCAACAGGAGCCAAGAACTATGAAATTTGCAGGGTCAACTCAATAGTCACTGGAGATCCTGGTTTGAGAGATTGACGTTGACCTTTTTGGAGAATGGTGAGGCCCCCATCGCCAGTCCAATCGCAGGAAATGAGGCAATTCCATGCCTCACAGTTATTGATATTAGTAATTTAAGGAGAAAAACAATGAGAAAGATCATCGTTAATACCCAAATCACGGTGGATGGCATCATGCAGGGGCCTGGTAGCCCCGAGGAGGATCCGAGGAACGGGTTCACCCACGGAGGCTGGGTTTTGCCCTTCGGGGACGACGCCCTGAGCCAGGCCATTGACGAGATTATATCCGGTGAGTTCGACATGCTTTTGGGACGCCGGACCTACGAGATCTTCGCCGCCTACTGGCCGAATCAGCAGGGCGACAACCCAATCGCGAAGGCGTTCAACAAAGCGACGAAATACGTTGTCACGCGCACCCTCGACAAACTCGACTGGGATACCTCGCAGTCCATAGGCGGTGATGTTGTGGATGAGGTCCGCCGGCTGAAGGCATCGGATGGGCCGACGTTGCATATCTGGGGCAGCAGTGAATTGCTGCAGACGCTGATCGCCGCCGAACTCGTCGACGAATTTAACCTCCTGGTTTATCCGTTGGTGCTCGGCAAAGGAAAGCGGCTGTTCGAGAACGGTATTCCGCCGTGCGGCCTGGCCCTGGTCAAGACGCGAAGCACACCCATGGGCGTCCTCAAAAACACATACCGCTCGGTTGGGCCGGTCAAGCCCGGGCCTTAGGCCCTGGATACATCGCCAGAACAGGACTGGCTCGGCGCGAGAAGCCCGTCTCCATAGGTTTGGTAGAGGCACGATTCCTGCATCTTATACATTGATCGAATCTAAATCTTCGCCAAGTGGCGTGGTGATAACGACACTCAAGCATGCAGGAGACTTCGAAACAGAATCATTTCAAATGAATAACGAAAAGGAGTAGTTAAGATGACAAAGCAGAAACTGTTAGTGGACTTCGTACTGAAACTAAAGGAGAAAATCCATGTCTAAGCTTCTTGTCAACTCTTTCTCAATCTCCATCGATGGGTATGGCGCCGGGCCGAACCAGAATCTCGAGAACCCGCTCGGCGTCGGTGGCGAATCCCTACACGACTGGATGGTTGTCACCCGAACTTTCCAACAAATGTCAGGTAACGAAGGGGGCACCACAGGCGTGGATGACGAGTTTACTGCCCATGGCTTCCACAACATAGGTGCCTGGATTTTGGGACGCAATATGTTTGGCCCGGTCCGAGGCCCCTGGCCTGACGACATTTGGAAAGGATGGTGGGGCGATACGCCACCCTACCATGCCCCGGTTTTCGTGCTAACGCATCACCCTCGCGAGTCAGTTGCTATGGGCGGCGGCACAACCTTCCACTTCGTTACCGATGGCATTCACGCGGCGTTAGAGCGCGCCCGCCAGGCGGCCAACGGGCAGGATGTTCGGCTTGGCGGCGGAGTCGCCACAATCCGCCAGTATCTCAAAGCCGGACTCATCGACGAACTGCATCTCGCGATCAGCCCAATTCTCCTGGGCTCCGGCGAAAACCTTTTCGCCAATATAAATACCCTCGCATTGAACTACCATTGCACAGAGCACGTGTCCACTGACGGGGCGATACACTGCGTTTTGACGAAGCGTTCATAGGGGAATGCCGGCGACGCATAATACGAAATATTGAACTTTTTGTATAGGATGTATAAGAAATGACCAAGAGGATGACAAAATGAGTTTCATATCAGTACTCTACATGTCGATGTCACTGGACGGGTACATTGCGGGCCCAAATGACGAACCGGACAACCCTGGCGGTGACGGCTTCATGCGACTGCACGAATGGTACGGGTTCGAAGGACAACCCCCCAACACGGAGGGGACCGGCTGGGGGGCGCACTTTATGGACGAAGGTAATGCGACGGGTACAGTGCTTGCCGGTCGGCGCACTGTAGAGCAGGTCGATCATTGGGGTGGAGATCATCACGGTGTCCCAATTTTCGTGCCAAGTCACCGGCCGCTCGACCCTTCTGTTGCCAGATATCCCCTGGTGACCTACGTGACCGATGGGATTGAGAACACGATGGCTCAGGCGAAAGCCGCCGCAAGGGACCGGAACGTACTGGTGCACGGTGCGTATACGGCACAACGAGCGCTCGAGGCCGGCGTACTGGATGAGTTGCAGATCCACCAGATCCCGGTGCTGTTCGGTGGTAGCCGTCGGTTGTTCGATGTATTGCCGTCGCGTATCGAGTTGGAGATCGTTCGGGTGATTGATACGCCGGAGGCCACCCACATCCGCTACCGTGTCCGCCGTTGAGCACGTAACGTCACTTAAGGATCCGGATGGTCTAGCGCTCGGGTACCGTCTTCATTGTTCATCGATTATGAACCAACATTCAATGATCGGGATTGCAGATCGCCAGCCAACTGGCTGCGCTGATAACCAACAAAGAATTCGCAGAAACCATGAACATCCAGCCTTCCGTTACGAAAGAACAACTGAGGGGAGCCATCCTCTACGATGGGGCTTACAACATGCAAACACTGCGTGCTACGCGTGCCCCTGGAATGGGCTTGTTTCTCTGGTCGTACACAGGAATGCGGCGCTTTGAATCCTACGACAGGATTGACGAATTGTCGACAATTCTGCATGTAACTGCGGATTTTCCACCAGTCTTCCTGACAGTTGGCGATGCCAATGCGCTTGAATCCCAGTCAATTGAATTCAAAGAAGTACTTGAGAGGAATAATGTTGAGGTAGAGACGGTATTTTTTACCGGCACTGGCGCACACCTTGGACACGACTACATGATGAATTTAGACACGCAGCCAGCCCAGCAAACATTGAGACAAGCACTGGAGTTCTTAGAAAGACATCGTGGACGCTAACCTTGACTTTGACATATTGGAAAGCAATGGTACTGATCAGCGGATCCAACAAACACCAAGTGGCGCCTGGTATCTTACGGCGTTCCTGACCCGGAGACATCCGTGCAGAACTGGCAGATCAAGTTATTGTCAGATGTGCTGGCTCTGGCATTCCATGACAAACCAAATTTCACATATACGTTGCCCGATAAGGTAGTACGATGAAAAGGCACCTCAGAGTGACAAAGAGAAACAAAATGTTAGACACCCACAACTCTCTGTTTGAAGCCCAAGACATCTGTTTGGGCTCGATAGATCATGAAAAGGACCCTGAAGTGGAGTCCAAATGGACCAATGACAGCGAGTTCATTCGTCTGATGGAATTCAAACCCGTTCGCCCGCTGACACCTGCGATGATCAAGAAAGGCTATGAGTCCCTCGAGAAACAAATCGAAGAGGACAAGAACCTTTACTACTTTACTATTCGAGCCCGCGACGATAACCGCCTGGTGGGCAAAGCCGTTCTCGAATTTATCGACTGGAGCAACGGCAATGGCTTCTTGCGCCTGGGCATCGGTTCGGAAGTGGACCGTAGCCGGGGGTTTGGTAAGCAAGCGATCAACCTGCTGCTACGCTTCGCTTTCGCTAAACTGAGCTTGTTTCGAGTGACCATCGTACTGCCGGAGTGCTGTCAGGTGGCAATCGCCTTGGTGCGCAAAGTCGGCTTTGTAAAAGAAGTTCGCCGCCGGAAGACCTTCCTGCACGATAACCGCGTCTGGGACTTGCTGGTGTTTGGCTTGCTGCGTTCGGAATGGAAGGAACATAACGACAACCGTTTTGCCGCCCGCACCAGTACCACAAGCACAGATAGTCACATCAAAGCAGGTGGCGGAGGGTAACTAAGAATGGAAGACCTGTTCAAAGGAAAGCTCGTCCGATTGGCCGGTATCGACCTCTAAGAAGTCGGCAAGCCTTTCTCACAATGGAGCCACGAGTCCGAAATCAAACAGCTACTGGATACTGACGCCCCACATCTGCACGCAACCAAAGTCATAAAAGATTGTCTGTGGCAGGTTCTCAACCAACGCAGCCAACGCAAAAGCTATATTGGGAAGGGTCCAAGCAACTCTTGGCTCACATCGGCCTCGTGAAACCATATATCGTTCAGCGCCCCAGACGTGAAAGGAAAGCCTTTGTCCCCGGTCCGGCATGAAACCTTTTACGGATACGAGTATTCTTGAAGAGCCCGGTGCGGTAGTTCCGCACGCCGGGATCTGTGTGGGGCTAGTCGGGTAACTGTCTGTCCTACCTCAATGGCGGTGTGTTTCAAATCGTTACAACTGGATTTACATAAAGGAGAAAAGGAAAATGACTATCTCGCAGTTCTATCGCATCAGTGGACTTGGCATTCTATTGGGTGCAGTTGCATTCGTTGTCCACATTGTGTTAAGGTCATTGGTTACTGCCGGTGTAGATCCCTCCACCTTTGCGAAGCAGGACCTTTGGGTGCCGATCAATGCCATTGGCGTAGTGGGTGCTGCTCTGGTACTCCTAGGTTTGCCAGCAATGTACGCTCGGACATCCGATCTCCTCGGCACGTCTGGCTTTATTGGAATGGCCTTGCTTGCTATAGCATGGATGTTTGTCGGGCTGTTTCTTAGCCTGTACAGTGTTCTTATCTTGCCATGGCTGGCTGACAAGGCGCCTTCGCTTATTGTCGACTCTGAGCCCCTTCCCGTTGCATTCGTAATTGCCTTTGTAATCGGGTTGGTCACATGGTTGGCTGGAAGCGTACTGCTTGCGATTCCCTTTCTCCGAAAACGGGTATCGCCTACATGGGTTGGTTATACACTGGTTGCCTCTGGAGTCTGGATGATCATTGGAAATCTGTTCATTGCTCCTAGTGGTCCAGCTTCTAACTTGGCGATCAACCTGTTTTCAAATTTAGGTCCCGTGTTATTGCTAGTCGGCATTGCCTATCTCGGTTACCGCATGTTTTCAGAGCAGTGAGATTGACTAATGCTTGAAACATCCACAGCACATTGAGTATTTGGGATGCCTATTCTCAAATCAAGACCACAAATCGCTCACGGACAAGCACAAGATGGACTCTGATTCTGCTCATAGAAGTAGCTGGAAGATTGCAGAAGTTGTTTATGGCATCCCATTTCTCCTAGCCATCGCTCTCCAAATTGTGGTTCCATTTCCATTATTGCAAGGGATCCTACGTCCTCTGGGCATTAGTCACGCTTTTGATTTCGATTATGATCTGCCACTACATCCTAATTATTCCTTAGGAGACATATCTGGCAGCCAAGTTTGGCAAAGAGTATGAAGAATAAAGATCTTCTGTTCATCGGTGGCTTGGTCGCAAATGACCTGCAAAATCCTGCACCGATGCAGAAACGCCGCCTAACACACGCTTCCAACCGACACGCTCAACGCACGGCTGAAGCGCAGGCCGTTGGGTGCTTCAACTCCCAGTGGAGTGAGGTTGTTAAAGTATGACAAAAGGTAAACTACTACTTACATCATCAGGTATCACCAATGATAACATCCAAAATGCTCTTGTCGCTTTACTTGGCAAACCAATCAGCGAGTCTAGTGCTCTATTAGTTCCCACGGCAATCTATGCTTATCCTCAAGGTATAAAATATGGTTGGCAGATGATAAAGAGTCCAGGCGAATTAGGGTGGAAAGCATTGGGTGTACTGGAGTTAACTGCTTTACCAAGTTTACCTAAAGAGGTATGGCTTCCTCATATTGAGGAAGCGGACGCTATCATCGTTGGTGGTGGCAACAAGTTTTATTTGAGTTACTGGATGGAAGAATCCGGGTTACTTGAAATGTTGCCTCAACTTATAAAGCAAGGCAAAGTATATGTTGGTGCCAGTGCCGGGAGTATGTTGGTTACGCCAGGTTTTAATTTCGACCGAGACCATTTAAGAAAAACTGGCATTTATCACGACGATGAATTTGACGAAGAAATGCCAACGAGTGCTGGAAGCGCTAAGACATTAGCTCTGGTCGATTTTGTTATCCGCCCACATTTTGGTGCAGACTATTTTCCCCAAGCGAATCTGGAAAATGTAGAAAAATGGGCGGCAAAAGTTGATTATCCACTCTATGCGCTGGATGATCAATCCGCTTTGAAAGTTGTCGATGGAAAAATTGAAATTGTTTCAACCGGTAAGTGGAAGTTATTTGAAAAATCATAAAATGTATACATTTTTGAAGGCATCGCCGAGGAGTGTGCTATGAACATTGAGGGTAAAGTGGCTTTGGTGAGCGGCGGAGGCTCAGGCATTGGCCGGGCTACCGTCCTCACCTTGGTCGAACGCGGGGCCAAGGTCGTCGTGGCAGATATCGTTGAGGATGCCGGACGCCAGACGGTCGCCTTGGCCGCCGAGAAAGGTGGCACCGCCGTCTTTGTCCGCTGTGATGTCACAAAGACCGAAGACCTCACCGGAACCTTTATGGGCGCGGTAGAGCGTTTCGGACGGTTTGATATCGCGTTTAACAATGCGGGCATCAGTGGTGAAGGCTTGTTCTCCAACGATCCAGGCGATTGGGCACGCATCATCGATATCGATCTAACTGCCGTTATCGATGCTACCCGCATCGCTGTTCGAGAGATGAAGCAGGTTGGCCAAGGCGGGGTTATCATCAATACTGCCTCACTGATCGGTCTGTGGCCAATGCCGAGCGCTCCGGTCTACGCTGCTGCGAAAGCAGGCGTGGTTAACTTCTCGCGATCACTGACATATCTGGCCGAGGAATCGAATATCCGCGTGAACACGATCTGCCCTGAACTGGTCGACACGCCGATGGCCCTCGCCCTCGGTGAGGAGAGTCTGGAGGAGTTACGCAAGACGGGGGAGATTCTCAAGCCCAAGGATATAGCGGCTGGCGTGGTGGAACTCATCGAGGACGACTCGCGGGCTGGAGCAGTAATGAGCATCACTGTTCGCGACGGACGGGAATACGTGACGCCATAAAGCGATAGCCAGAACAGGAGGCCATCCGATAATTCGGTAACAAGCGTTATGACAACTCAGAGTTGAACGTGTTTATTGAGAGGCCGCACCCAACAAATCGTTGCACTTGACGGCCCAAGCTGCCTTTATTTGTTACAGGTCTCTTCTGTTACGGTAGCTCAAATTGGAGTTGAGCTTGCTGGCAAAGTTAACGTAAAATTGAAGTGGTGTCTCATGCAGTGCATCACCCTTGGTTGTTGCTTTACGCGTGCCGCCCGTGAACTCAAGCGTTGTATCGCGTCGAAACTGACTGTGACGACCTGCCCCACAGAGACACTGTTGAGGTCTATTTCGGACACATCCAGGTCGATCAACAACTTCGATAGATCTTCTACCCGAAAAGCCGCTTCGCCGGCCGAAACCCGGTCACCTGGCTGTGCACGGGTATCTGTGACGGTGCCATCGAACGGCACAATCAGCTTTGCCAGCTTGTTGGGAATTGGAATCAGGGGAACCATCGTCAACCTGTCTACTACTAACTTGCAGCGCTCCACAAGCCATCGTGAACAATCACACGGGCAATCTCCACGTCAAATATCTGTTTCCCAGGTAAGCAGGACCAATCAAGACTGGCACGAGAAATACCTTGGGCCCTAAGTTATCTGTGTAATAGTAATGCCCGAACGGAAATCCTGTGAGTACGCTCATGTTCTCAAAGATATTGCTCACCACCAGCGTGATGGCTGAAAAAACCAGCAAATCCCTGAGACGATAATTGAGCGACCCATGCACAAAGAGGAAGATGAGGGGTATGAACGTGGCCAGCGCGGTGACGATCGGTGCTGGTAACAGATTGGGGGCGAAACTCCTTCTTACGATGGTAACGCTGGCGTACATCCCTTTAGAGCCCATGAAAGCATAGTTAGTTGTCTTTTGTTCATATTCATGTAACCTTTCATTGTCTAGGTAGGTGGCTCTGCCCTACCTTACTCGGTACCGAAGGGAAACCGTACCATTGCTAAAGCGACGTTCCTCCAAAAGCTCGAGTTCCAAGCGAACGTATTCTGGGAGGCATTGTTTGCCACCTCCTACTATGATCGGTATGAGGAACAGATGACACTCGTCGATCAACCCGGTCCGGAAGGCGTGGGCAGCCAGCTCAGGACCACCTATTAGGATATCCTGTTCGACAGCCTCTTTCAGGTGTCGAACAGATTCCGGATCGAAGTTTCGCTCGATTTGTGTCCTGCGAGTGTATACCGTCTCCAATGTTCTAGAGTATACGATTTTGTCCGCGGCTTGCCAAGTCTCTGCGAAGTCCCGCATGAGTGGAGACTGCGCGGCTAGATTGGGATTAGTCTCCCACGGGCTCATGGTCTCATACATTCGCCGTCCATATAGATGAGTACGCGTTGTCCGTACGATGCTAGTGATTAAGCTGAACACTTCCTCGTCCTCACTTGGGTCTGTCCAGTCAAAATTACCATCCATGTCCTCGGTGTAGCCGTCGAGTGACATGTTCGCCACGTAAATCAAATTAACCATATTCGGCCTCCATATTAATATTATGTAATTCAAATTTCTTCAACAAACTGCGTGAACGGCCTAAGAGCCACCTAACTTAGTCTCGTTAAGTTATTTGCAGTGTATCAAAGAGTCTAGCGAGCGGAAACGGTCAACCGATACCCGGTCACCTGGCTGTGCACAGGTATCTGTGACGGTGCCATCGAACGGCGCAATCAGCTTTGCCAGCTTGTTGGGAATCGGAATCAGGGGAACCATCGTTAACCTAGTCTCTGCTAACTTGCAGCGATCCACAAGCCATCGTGAACAATACAGTTAATAAAAGTAGTAGTTTTAAGCGGTTCATAATTTTCTCCAATCGTCTATTTTTTTATCAATGTCGTTGCATTCACTTATCCCAAATTGCGTCGTCCTGAGATAGAAATCTCTGTAACTCTAGAATCACGCGCTCCGATGCTTCTTCGTGTGGCCAGTGACTAATACCTTCCATTTCCAACGCCCTTGCTGAACGCAACACTTCTTTCCAACGGGCAAGCTGGTTCGGTCGAAAAGCGGGATCCTGCATCTCCCATAGGATGAGGGCCGATCGCGTTGCTCCCAGAGCGAGTTGTAATATTGACTCGACCCTATGAGAGATTTTGCAAGCGTCCACAGCACTACACCGCGCGACCAACGGTCCGGGAAGCGCTCCAGATACTGGCGGTGAATTTGAGGCGTGAGCTTGCTTTTATCGCCATAAGCACTTGGCAAGATCACGCGCAGGGATAGATTCGCCCACCGGTAAAGAAAGCGGCCCAGGGGTCCGGCCGCGATGCGTGCATTCTTTTCCATCGCAGGTTCGCCAGTAAAACTCCACATCCAGGTATTCAGCAGGACCAGTCGCTTGACCCGCTCCAGATGTCGCAGCGCGAGCGGGAGTCCGATAGACCACCAAAATCGTGAACAACGAGCACAAAGAAATCCGGATCGAGTTGTTCAACAAAATATTCCAGGTTATCCGCGTGCGCTTCTGGCGTGTACGAAAAGCCAGGGGGACGGTCAGACAATCCGAATCCGATATGGTCGGGCGCAATGCAGCGGTGCGTGTGCGAAAGTGCACGGATCAGGTGGCGCGACTCGAAGGACCAGGTGGGTGTTCCGTGGATGAACAGGAGCGGTTCCCCTTCCCCCTCATCAACATAGTGCATGCGACCGTCGCCCAGCGGCTCACAAAGGGAGAGCCAGTCCGATCGACTTGATCGGCAGTATTGGATGAGTGGTCGAGAACTTGGGAAGTATTCATTATCTACTCTCCTTAGCATAACAGGGAGCCTGGCGCGGGTGGCGCTGATCCCAGCAAACTTACCCGGCTTATTTCCTCTCATGTTCAACGGCGGCTTTAAGTGGCTCCAACACATAGCACCGCATTTGCCAGAGGGATTGACGGCGTACATAATTCAATAAGAAAGGTTTGAGGACCTTATAGAGTCCCTTCAGGCTGACAAAACTGGTAATGACATAATGCGTCGTGCCCTCAGTCGACATTTTGAACTCATTGAGGAAGCTAGCATTATATTTTTTCTTGCTTTCCTCGAGCCCGATCTCGGTATCCGAAAGAAAAATTAGCATATTTGGTACATAGCCTTCCAGCTTGTGCCGTACTTCGATCTGCTGCCAGTTCCCGCCGGAGTCTATAACGCGTGCCCGTTCGATCGTTGCCGGAAAGGTCTGACCCCATTTTTCTACATCGCGATAAAGAGCAGCTACATGTCGCGGCGGCGCGGCGATGTGGATCTCGGCTTGAGTTTAGATCGCCCCTTGAGAAGGTGTAAATTCGCGTTTGGTCATCATTGGGATGCTCCTGGCTGAATACGGCTCACGGATATCAACGGAAGTCTCAGGTTGAACACCTTTGTGAGTATGCCTTGCAGCGCTGCTTGATCTGTAACTGGTCCGGCAATCAAAGTTTCGCCATTTTCCTGCGAAGTGACGTCCAGTCCCTCAAACCATTCGCTCCAGTTACGATCTAATTCGCCCTCGACTCGAATTTCATAATATGTCGATTTAGAAGGATTGCCAGAACGATTCGTATCTTGTGAGTGAGCAGACTGCTTCAAACGTGTTCTCCTATGCTTTGATTTGTCCCCATGATTTTAGCGGCAGGATGATTGGCTGGCAGTAGCCGAAAGGAGTATTTTGAGTAGTATTTATTCACGAGCTCAAAAAGGGAATCATCTATCACATAAGCCGAGGCCCCGTGCCCTTGCCACTGCCTGCGTACGATTCTCTACATTGAGCTTATGGAGAATGTTGCTCACGTGTTTTTTCGCCGTTGTCTTGGCAATGATGAGTTCGCCGGCGATGTCCTCATTCGAGGCCCCGCCTGCCATTAATTCTAAGACTTCTTATTCACGCTGGCTCAGCGGGACAATGAGAGCTTCGTCACTCGCCTGCGCACTACCAAACGTTGGCTTACCGTGGGATGCTTCGATGGCGGCCTCCTCAGCGGGGAACAACGCTAGTAGCTGCGCTATATACTCTTGAAACAGGCCGAATGTCAGGGCTTGATATAGCAGGGCAACCATGGGCCGGCCTAAGTCTACGAAGGTACGCAGGTAACCTTCCGGCTCTGACGTTTCAAGAGCCTCCCGCAAAGTTTCAAGTGACTTCTGCGCCTGACCCAAAGCATGCTCCGACAGAGCGGTCAGCGCAAGGATTTCGATCAGATGACGCTTGTGGTCATTTGACTCGGCCTCTAATCGGATTCCATAAAGGATATTTAGGAACGCGGATTAAATAAGTTTCCGGTAGATGGGTTTGAGAGTAAACTTCAGGGAAAACCAACGCCTTGGAGAGAAGGAAATAATGCAAGCATATCGTTTGGAAATTGAGCAAGCCATGAAGAAGTATTACGGCACGCTTTCAGAAAAAGATCGGCGTCGCTATGCGGCCGTGGAAGCCTTGAAGTTGGGGTTAGGTGGAAAAAGCTACATTGCCAGGATTTTGGGTTGTAGTGAAAAGACAGTCCATCAAGGAATCGCTGAGTTGGCTCAACTTCCGGATGAGCCTGAATATGATCCGTCCATCCGCAAATCAGGTGGTGGACGAAAAGGGTACGATGTGCATTACCCAAATATCGACGAGCAATTTCTGAATGTGCTGAAAGAGCATACGGCTGGCGATCCGATGGATGCAAAAGTGGTTTGGACGGATCTGACGCCAGACGAGATTTCGAAATTACTGGAACGAGAGCACAAGGTGAAGGTGAGCAAAAGTGTGATCCATAAACTGCTCAAGAAACACAACTATCGACGCAGAAAACCCCAGAAGAAGAAAACCATGAAAACAGTGGCGCATCGGGATGACCAATTTCGGAACATCAAGACGCTGGTGGCTGACTTCAAGGCCAAAGGCGACCCAATCATCAGTTTTGACAGCAAGAAGAAAGAATATGTGGGCAATTTTTACCGCGCAGGTCATTTGTATACACGGGAAGAACTGCATACCTTCGACCATGATTTCAATACTTTTGCGCAAGGCGTGATCATTCCACATGGGATTTATGACTTGCAGCACAATATCGGCTACATCCATCTCGGCACAAGTAAGGATACCAGTCAGTTTGCCTGTGATTGTCTTCGTTCCTGGTGGCTTCAATATGGCCGGAAACTCTATCCGGATGCCACTGCGATCTTGGCGCTCTGCGATGGGGGCGGCAGCAAGGGTGCTCGTCACTATATTTTCAAGCAAGACCTGCAACAATTGGCCGATGAATTGGGCATCGAAATCCGCATTGCCCACTACCCGCCCTATTGCTCAAAATACAATCCACTTGAACACCGCCTATTCCCGCATGTTACCCGAGCCTGTCAGGGTGTGCTCTTTACCAGCGTCGCTTTGGTCAAAGAACTGATCGAAAAGACCCAGACCAGCAAGGGACTGAAGGTATTTGTGGAAGTGCTTGAGACGATTTACCAAACTGGCCGAAAGGTTGCCCATGATTTCATACAGAATATGCGTATTGTCTTCGATGATTTCCTGCCTGCCTGGAATTACCGTGCCATCCCTGCAGCGAAAGTTATTTAATTCTCATTACTTAGCGCCTTCTCAAACTGATTTTGCGAGAGATAAACATGCGCTAAGGTAATGTTCTCAAATTCTTGAATGAGATCAGGGGATGATGTTCCAGCTCCATCACAAGTACGTGCCCAATGTTCAGCAAGTTCCAATTGTCCTAACGCCAACCAGGTGCGGACTTGCTGGGCTTGAATCAAGCGACGGGTACAGGGAGGAAATGTAATCATTGATAGTGCTGAGCTTGTTGGAACATTGCTAGAGCATCATCGTGATCGCCATACGCTAACCTGACATGAGCGAGTGTATAGTAAGCCAGCCAGAGCGGACGACTGAAGGCATTTTGCTGTCCCAACTCAATGGTCTCATTCAGGTAGCACTCGCATTCTTCAAGCCTGTTCCACTCATAAAGAAGCTGACCATAAATTGCACAAATCAAACTCGTTGCCGGTGTCCAGGGTTGGGTTGGTCGTTGCGGATCTACGATTGCGTCTAGCGCCTGCCGAAGGATGATTTCAGCCTGCCTGAGTTGTCCCTGATCGATGAGAGTTTCAGCACGAAAAGAGGCAGCTGCCATCATTGGATAAAGGACACCCGCTTTTTGCGCCAATTCGCCACCTTCCGTTAATAATCGCGCTGATTCCGCCATGTTGCCTAAAAGATGTTGGGCGATCCCCATCGCATTTAGAGCATAGGCACGCATATCCAGCTGCTCAGGTGATAACAGACGGAGAGCTTCGCGCCCGAGTTGCAGTGCATTGACTGGCTCACTTGAAACGGCTGCAATTGTGGTGCGGAAAGCACAGATCGTGCCCAACAGTTGCCTGTTGCTCTTGGAAGACTTGCCCAAGTTGGCCCGCAGGGTTGTCTCTGCTTTTCGGAGCCGCTGGTCGGCGGCTTCCAGTTGTCCTCCATGTAATAAGACACGTAAGTAATACAAGGATAAATCCGGGTTTGCATCCATGTGTTCACCCCGAAGTCGCTCCAGCCATTCCATGATCTTACGCATCTCCGCCCGGTTCCAAGCCGCACCGATCACTAATTCGATCAATTCGATCGCCTGATCCCACTCGTGCGCAGCGCATGCATGTCGAATCGCGTCCTCTGTTTGTCCTGAATGAATAAACCACTGCATAGCACGGCGGTGCAACTCAGGGACAACATCCGGGTTTACTTGCGTTAACTGGTGATACAAAACATCCTTGAATAAGTGGTGATATCGGTACCATTGCTGCTCATAATCCAGCGGAATAGTAAATAAACGTGCGCTCTCCAGATACTCCAATACTTCTTGTGCATTCTTTTGGCCGGTAATAGCGCTGCAGAGCGAAGCGTTCAAGTGGTCAAGCACCGAAGTCTCTAGCAAAAAGGTTTTTATGTAACCCTGCTGTTGTTGCAGTACCTCTTCTATCAGATATTCAAGAATATAACGTTGACTGCCGGTGAACGCTGAAACAAAACGTTGTTTTGATGTTTCATCAAACCCTTGAATTGAGAGAGCAACGAGTTGCAATCCGGCAACCCAGCCTTCCGTCCGAGATTCTAGGGCGGTGATCTCCTGCGGTGAGAGATTAAGTTTCTTGGTTTCATTGAAAAACGCTGCCACCTCTTCAGGAGCGTAGGTCGTCTTCTCGTAACTCATATAACTGATTGCTGCCCGCCAGCGTGCGAGCAGGAGTGGCGGCTGGCTACGGCTTGCGATGATGATATGCAGGTTCGATGGGAGATGATCAATAAACTAGCAAAATCTTCAAAATTTCTATCCCCGCCGCAAGCGGACGGCGTATTACGAAATTTTGCCCCCTCGGGTACAGATTTTGCTAAGGCACAGAACCCACGTAGCAAGCCACGGGGTATTCTGTAGAGAATAAAGAAGTTGAGCGTGGCATGAATGCTTGCATCATCAATATGATGATAATCATCCAGGATGAGAAGAAACTCCTTTGCTTCATCTGCAATCTCATTGATTAATGTTCTGACAATTGCATAGAAATTGGGCTGAGGGGCATCGAACAAAGCGAAAGCGGATTTGCCAATTCCAGGTTGAATCTCGCTTAAAGCAGTTGTGATGTATGTCCAGAATCGACGCAGATCACACTCATTTTCCAGTGAGACCCATGCAACCCGTTTAGGAGAATTTTCAGCCCCACGGATTGAAACCCATTGGCTCAACAAAGTAGTTTTGCCAAATCCTGCAGGCGCAGAAATTAAGGTCAACCGAAAGTTTTTCGCCTGGGTCAACCTGTCCATCAGGTTGTTTCTGTGAATCTGGTCCCCATGCAACGGTGGGATACGCAGATTGGTAGTGAGAAGGGGGGGAAGGTTTATCACCAGCTGTACTTGTCTTTTTCATTCGCTACCGGCCAGCTCTAAGAATACGTCCATTTCTTACCATTTTTATCACAAAAAAAACAAATTGGCGCAACCACACCAATACTCCCCATAATACTCCTTTTGTCCACTGACAGACCCATCACTCCTTCATAAAATAAAAAATATGAAAGCGAAGCATGATCCGAGGCATCCACTGTCGTTTCGCAGAACTAACGAATATTGTTAATAATAGACAAGCAAAAAGGAGACATCATGAGCTTGAAAAAGTTTGGTAAGCAAGAAATAGATCAATTCACTCATGAATTTGAGGAATTGTTCGATGTAAGAGATTATAGAGGTCTAGCATCCTATTATGCCTCTGATGCAAAACTGTTGCCAGAGGATATGGAAGTAGTGCAGGGACATGCCGCTCTTGAGCATTTTTGGCATGTGTCTTGCGAAGGTGCAAAGAAAAAAGGACTTAAGCGTACCATCCAGGTGCAGAATTTTGAGAGTTCTGGAGATCTAGGCTATTTGACGGGAATTGTTACTCTGCGCATTCCCGAAACTGACGGTGAGTCTTTGATCAACAAAGTAAGATACATAACGGTCTGGAGACGAGAAAATGATCGAGCGTGGCGGATCATCATTGACATATCAAATCGTCAGCCATAAGTCCATGTTCGCTTGCTACACGCGAATTCATGCAACTTTGCAAGGCGCTCGGAACTCAATCGACGATCAATTTCGCTACGCCAATGACACATGCAATGCTATCTATCATAATCGAGAAAAATGGAGCGAAAAATCTCCGTAAACCGCCCAAATGGCACGAGTTATTGAAACAGGTAACAATAACATTACCAACTAGGTAAGCAGCCTCTGTTCTGGAGCAGGCTTACGAAAGGAGATCGCTATGGAAACACCAGCAAATGGAAAACAAGAAAATCTACTGATGTTCAGATTTTTCCTTGTCTCTGTTGTAGTCGGTCCCGTATTCTTCATCGTTATGTTTTTGATCGAAGGTGTGACCCGACCTGAATATAGTGCCTTCCGTCAGCCGGTCAGTTCGCTCTCGATCGGCGAGCTCGGTTGGACACAAATCGCCAATTTTCTGATTACAGGAGCTCCCTACTCGCATTTGCGGCTGGACATTGGAAAATGGGGCGTGCCTCAAGCAACTCGCCTTGGGGTCGCTGGCTGATCGGATCGGTTGGAGTAGGACTGATTGGTCCCGGTATCTTCGTGACTGATCCACTAAATGGGTATGCTCTGGGCACACCGCTGATTCCTATCGAACGAACGGTTCATGGAGCGCTTCACGATCTCTTCGGGGTCCCAGTGTTTCTGTGCTTGCCTAATGCTTGTCTTGTGTTTAGCCGCCAATTTACCAGAATGGGAGAACATGGATGGTCGATTTATTCAGCACTTTCTGGCCTCGTATGCTCGGAATTTTATTTCTTGCACGCCTAGGCTTTAAACAAATGGCAGGTTTTGTTGATTTTGCCGGCCTCTTCCAGCGTTTGTCGCTCATTATCGAGTTTACCTGGATCGCGCTGCAGGCAGTAAAGATGTTCACAATTTCTCATGTTTCTGTTTTAGAGAACCGCGGCAACAGTAAGCACTTTGCAGAATAAAGCGTATGCAGATCATTGGCAAGCAAAACTGCCCGATAACTTACATCTGACATTAACGGCGTTGGAGATGCTTGCGAGTACGACTTAAAAACTCGTTGTTGCAAGCATCTCATGGCAAAACATGATCGGAGACGGAAAATGAAATCACTTTTGAAACAATTGGTTGTTCTTTTTATCGGGATACTGATTTTGTCTCTGGCCACTTGTGCGCCGGTACCTAACCAGAGCCCTACTAGTACATCTTGGCATAAACAAGTCTTTAGTGGTATAGGATAGGGTAATCTCAAACAGGAGAAAACCGATGCCCATACCGAAAGCTCAAGAAGTAAAACTATCAGATGCCGAGCGACAAGGCTTAGAAAAGCTGGTCAAGCGGCATCAAACAGGACAACAAATAGCCTTGCGAGCCAGGATTGTTCTGGCAGCCGCGGATGGACTAAAGAACAAAGAAATCGTTGCGAAGTATTCAGTGACAGCGGATACCACCAGATTGTGGCGCAACCGTTGGGTCAAACTGCAAGACATATCGCTGGATGATTTGAGCATTGAAGATCGTTTACAGGATGCGCCTCGTCCGGGAGCGCCAGCAAAGATCACGGCAGACCAACGTTGTAAAATCGAAGCGCTGGCATGTGAACAACCGGAGAACTCTGAACGACCGATCACCCAATGGAGCGCGCGAGA
>JASFRG010000101.1:0-17895 GCA_050115035.1 Anaerolineales bacterium
GGGCAGGCGCAGGTCAAGAATGGTCAGTGCCGGTTCCAACTCTTCACAACGTTCTATCGTATTTTGCGGGTCTGTCTCGATGACGGCATGCAGCTTCTTCTCGCGTATCATGTAGCCCCACACAGGCGCCGTGGAGGGCTCGTTACAAACGATCAGAACGGAAGTCGTTCCCTTGGTTATCGGTGTAGAAATCTCCATACGCAAAACGCTGCTGCTAGTCTTTGTAATCATGCATAACTACTCATCACAAAAAGGTGGGCTCAGCGATATGACGCGCTTTAGTGCACATTTTCAAGTTCGCTTCTCTTTCTCCGGATTAAGTCCTGGATCGGTCCCACGAGAAGCGAAATTTCGAAGGGCTTGGCGATATAAACGATTCCAAGCCGGTGCACTTCCTCGAGGTGCGCCTCTGTTGCATAAGCGCTGATCAGAATAAGACTCGTGTCAGGGTGACCCTGTCTGATTTTCTTCAGCAACTCGAGACCCGACATGCCCGGCATATTGAAGTCACTGATCACCAGGTCGAAGGCCTGCGATGCAAGCAACGCTTGCGCCTCGGAACCGCTGAAACAACAAACAACAGAAATCTCTCCTCCAATCGCTTTTCGGAGCCCATCGCAAAGCGTGATAGCCAGGTTGCGGTCATCGTCTACCAATAATATATTTAATGCACTTGTGGGAAATCCATTGTCACGGAAGATTGTGTTACCTGACTGGATCATGTTATTATCTCTCCCTATAAAGCCGCCCCGAAGGTCCTCATCTAATAGAGCCTTCTTTTACCCAAACCTTCATTCACCCAGACCTTCGGGGCAATACGCAATACCAGTTTAGAACCAAATTTCCTCAAAAACATGAGGCTTTTCGAGGAAATTTGTAGAAATATCAATTATTTATCCCCAACAACGTAACTCCCAGGATTATTTCAAACCACCAGGCGATAGCCCGTACCACGCACGGTCAGAATATATCGGGGATTCCGAGAATCCTCCTCGATCACTTTGCGTAATTCATGGATTCTCCAACGTGTCAGGTCTTTGGCCTCCGCGACGGTCGTATCGTACCCCTGAGCCTCTTTCACAAGCGTTGTGTGTGGGACCACTTTTGGAGCGTGGCGAAGTAAGGTGCTCAGGAAATCGAAATTAATGCCTGTCACCGGGATATACTTTCCATGCAACGAGGCATGGCGCGCGTGCAAATCCAGGTCGAAATCCCCTTTTTTCAGAAACCGAGCAGGGTCCGCAGATGTCAGAGCGGTCAACGCATTGGTTGGAGTCGTCTCCTCGCCATCGATTTCTCGCAGTTCGGATAGAAGATTTTGCATCTGACTGATGATTTCCTTTTTACGAGCGGGTTGTTCACGTTCAGCCAAGATCTCGGCAACGCGTTTAAGGATCAATTCTGGTTCGATGGGTTTGATCAAATAATCGCGCGCGCCCAGTCGAACGGCCTGGATGGCCGATTCCAGGGCTGCATGTGCGGTAAGGATGAGAACCGGTATGTCGGGATAATGCTTGTGGATTTCAACCAGTAAATCAACCCCGCTCATCCCCGGCATGTTCAAATCCAGGAACATAAGATCAAATTCATTTGACCCCAGTTGAGCCAGCGCCTCTTCCGCATTGGCAGCGGTCTCGACGCGGTAATTCTCCTTTTGTAAGATGAGCGACAGGCTCAAGCGCATGCGGTCCTCATCATCTACAATCAGGATGGTGTGCTGGGGGATCATGCTTTCTCTCCGCCCTTCTCATCTGGCGCAAGCGGAAGCCAGACTGTAAATGTAACGCCACCTTCATCCCCGTTTTCCACTTGGATCTCACCCTGATGTTGGCGGACAATGTCATAACTGATAGATAAACCCAGCCCGGTCCCATTGCTCTTCGTGGTGAAGAACGGTTCGAAGATGTGGGGCAGAGCCTCTTCGGGGATGAGCGGACCCGTATTCTGGAAGTCCACGCCCACGCGCCGGCCATCCGGGTTGGTTCGCAGGCCGACAGTGATGCTGCCGCCCAGGTCTTTTTCCATAGCTTCCATTGCATTCAGGCACAGGTTAATGAAAACCTGTTTAAGATTATTGTATATGCCATTCACCCGATAAGACCGGAGTTCATCAGCCTGACTCCATACCACCCTTCTTTTCTTTAATTGAGGCGCCAACAGGTCATGGACCTCCGCCAGCAGTACCGGTATATCTATATGTACAATGGTCTTTGATCCGATGGCATATGTCCCGCGTATCTGGGATACCAGGTCCGAAATGCGTTTAGCCTCTGCCGAGGCCATTTTCAGATACTCCTCCGCCGGGTTGCCTGGAACGATTTGATCCTCCAGGAGGTACAAAGAATTCTTGACCGTCTGGATGGGGTTATTGATCTCGTGCGCGATAGCCGATGCCATCTTTCCAAGGGCGGCCAGTTTATCCGCCTGGACAAGTTGATCACGCATGGTCTGTTCTTTCTCCAGGGCTTTTTTCAGGTCGTCAAGCAGACGCGCGTTCTGGATGGCAACGGAAGCATGACGCGCCAGGGATTCCAGCATGCTTGGATGCTTTTCGTCGAAGGAATTTGGCTCGCTGTGGCTGGCGTTCAGGAAGCCGACAGTCTCATCGTTTATGACCAGGGGAACCCCAATATAAGAACGTACCCATTCCGAACCTTGAATGGTTTGCCATCCAGGGTTATCAGCGGTATCAGAAATGTGAATGCTTTTATGTGTCGTGCGCATTTGATGAAATGTCGGCCACGAGATTGGAAAACGGAAATCCAGTATGTTCTGCTCGATCTTTTCGAGTCCTTGATAGCCGATGCGGCGGACTACGTTGGCGTGCTCATCTTCCACAAACATGATGTTTATTGCGCGGGCAGGGACCAATTTTTGAGCCTGAAGGAGAATGCGGTCAAGGATTTCATTCAAGTCCAGACTCTCGTTCAGAGCAATGGAGGATTCTATCAATGTAGCCAGATACGTGTTGCTTTCCTGCAGCTGGCTCGTGCGCTCCAAGACACGGTGCTCCAATTCAGCATTCATTTGTCGAATACGCTCTTCCACCTTTTTTCGTTCGTTGATATCACGCAACACCCCTTCCGTAGCTATTCCCTGTCCATTTTCATCAAATACAATGTGTGCCGTAATGGATGCGAATCTAGCACTTCCATCCTTCTGCAGGAGAAGCGCCTCAAAGTCGTTGACCGAGCCATTTTCGATCATGAGCGCATCCAAGTCGGCATATTGATCCGGATAGACGAAAAATTCCGTCACATCCCGGCCGATCAACTCCTCCGGCTGGAAGCCCCCCTGTTTTTCGATGGAGGGGCTGATAGACGTAAGATGACCCTGGTTGTCAGTCTCGTAGATCACATCTTCCATGTTTTCATAGATATTGCGGTATTTTTCCTCGCTGAGGCGCAGGGCTTCTTCCATATGTTTGCGTTCACTGATATCATGTACAGTCACTACTCGTCCAAGCAGGCTATTGCGGCTATCAAACAAAGGCGACATGTGCAGTTCATACCAACTCTGAGATTCCCCCTCGCCAAAAACAACTTCGTCTTGCGCCTCCAGCATATTTTCATAGCGCTCGACCAATAAAGGCCAGGCATATAACAAGACTTTTGCCTCTTGACCAATCGCCTGTGAAGCGGATACACCCAGAGCCTTTTGCAGGGCAGGGTTGATATCTACAACGGTTCCTTGCGTGTCCAGTACGATCATTCCATCTGGCATTTTCTCGACGACAAAATCCCGCGCTACCGGTGCCAGGTTAACTAATTTGTAGCTGTAGATGCCCCAGGTAAATACAACCACACTGATCGTGAAAGCAAAAGGCGTTATATCTAGATTTGGAATGGGAGATAGCCCCAACACATAAAGCACATTCCCCAACCAAGGCGTTAGAACAGCGATCAGCAGGATGATATCCTGCCTGCGAAACAGGCCTTTCATTCGATTGAATGATCGAAAAATATATATCGTTCCTACAAAAAGGAGAATATTGGAATAACCCCAGTAGATCCAAAACCAAAGTCCGTGAGTGAGCTCAAGCGCCGAAAATGTGCCAACAGTTCGAATTTGAAAATCTTTCCAGATCAGGCCGTGTAGTTCGGTTGTAAAGGCTAGGATAAGCGTAATACATGGCACGATGGACAGCAATGCTACAGTCCGGCGCGACACCCGCTTACCAGGGGCTGAATGGGAGTAGGCAAAAATAATCCACGAAAGCGGTATTGTGCCGATCCCGATATATTGGATTTTGCCCCAAAAGATCTTGGTTGACAGGTCGGTGCCCGCAATCTCAAGTGCGTACCCGAATGACCATATGGCGCTTGCAAGTGCTAACGCGACAAGTGCCATTGTTCCGCCTGTTGTAGCGCGTCGTTGCCAGACATATACCGCCACAAAGCCAGCAATAATGGCTGAGACAATGAGAGGCAGAATATAAGGTGTATATTCAAATTGCACTAGATCGTCTCCTTTGCAGGCATTATTGGCTTTGCGTTCATTTGTCCACCTGGTTTCATAAACCGATTTCAATTTCAATATCAAATCCAATATCATTATACAAAATTCTTGGCACGCCTAGCAAGAATGATTCAAATGAATTATTAATCTAAATCAAAACTGAGCGCTCTGGCAACCCGTTTTTCAATTTCTACCTCTCAACTCCAGAATGTGGCATAATCACAGCATGGACACAAAATCCCGATACGAAGAACTCAAAGAACAGGTGCATCTGCACAATTACCGTTATCACGTGCTGGATGCGCCGCTGATCAGTGACCTCGAATATGACCGGCTGCTCAACGAGCTAAAAGCCATCGAGGCCGAGCACCCCGACTGGGTCACGCCCGACTCCCCCACCCAGCGGGCTGGCGCGCCTCCCTTGGACAAATTCGAGAAGGTGCAACACCCGGCACCGATCTTGTCCCTGTCGAACGCCTTCGGTGCGGACGATGCCCGGGCCTGGTTCGAGCGCATTAAAAAATTGGACGACCGGGTTGCTTCCGCCAAATTCGTGGTCGAGCCAAAGATCGATGGATTGTCCGTGGTCCTGCATTACCGCGACGGCGTCTTCGTCCAGGGCGCCACACGCGGGAACGGCGAGATCGGCGAGGACATCACGGTCAACCTGCGCACGATCAAAGCCATCCCGTTGCGCATCCCGGTCAATCAAGATGGCCCGCAGCCTCCGCCATACCTGGTGGTGCGCGGCGAAGCTTTCATTCCCCCGGATGAATTCGAAATCCTGAACCAACAACTCGCGGAAGCGGGACAGAAAACCTACCTCAATCCGCGCAACACGGCCGCCGGTTCCCTGCGCCAGCTCGACCCGAACCTGACGGCCTCCCGCCCGCTGACTCTCCTGGTCTACCAAATCGTGTACGCCGAGGGCGGCGAGGTACCGACCAGCCAGTGGGACCTACTGGAATATCTCAGAGCATTGGGTTTCCCGGTCACGGATGTCGCCAAACGCTTCGATGATTTGGAAGCAGCAATCGAATACACTCAAACATTCGAATCCCGCCGTCATGATTTACCCTACGAAACTGACGGCATGGTCATCAAGATCGATGACCTGAACCTGGCCGCTGACCTGGGCTTTGTGGGCAAGGACCCGCGCGGCGCGACCGCCTACAAATTCCCGGCCATGGAAGTAACCACCTCCCTGGAAGATATCGGTGTCAATGTGGGACGTACGGGGGTGCTAACCCCCTATGCGATGCTGGAAGCAGTCGAGATTGGCGGCGTGATCGTGGAGCGCGCCACCCTGCATAACTTCGACTTCATCGCCGAGAAAGACATTCGCGTGGGCGACCGCGTGCTGGTCAAACGCGCCGGGGAGGTGATTCCCTACGTGATCGGCCCGGTGGTGGATGCGCGCTCAGGGGATGAAAAACCTTATGTGCCCCCGACCACCTGCCCCGCCTGTGGAGAACCGGTCGAGCATTTCGAGGGAGAAGTGGCCTGGTATTGTGTCAACGCAGCCTGTCCGGAACAACTCATCCGCAACGTGGAACACTTTGTCTCGCGCGGCGCGATGGACATCGTCGGGCTGGGCATCAAGATCGTCGAGAAGTTGATCGAAACCGGCAAAGTCAAAGACGTGGCCGATATTTTCACCCTCACGCGTGAAGATATCCTGGATGCTGTGACGAAAAAAGACCGCAAGACAAAGAAAGAACCGCCCGGAAAAATCGCAGATAATTTACTTGAGTCCATCGAGGCTTCCAAGAGCCGCCCGTTAGGCCGTTTGTTGTCAGCTTTGGGCATCCGTGGCGTGGGCGAAGTCATGGCTACAGACCTGACGCGCCATTATTCTGATCTGGAAGCGCTCTCCAAAGCAACAGCGGAAGAGTTGCAAGAGATCGAAGGCGTGGGACCCAATATTGCCGAAGCCATCGTGGACTGGTTCGCGCGGCCTGCCAACCGGAATTTGCTCAAGAAGCTGAAAGCTGCAGGAGTCTGGCCTGTCAGCAGTCAGCAGTCAGTTGATAGCGGTCAGGCAGGGGTGCTGGACGGGCTGTCTTTTGTGGTAACAGGTACCTTGGCTGGATTTACACGACAAGAGATCAAAGAGTTCATCCAATCCAATAGCGGTAAGGTGATCGGCTCGGTCAGCAAGAAAACCGATTATTTGGTCGTTGGAGAAAATCCCGGTTCGAAACTGGATAAGGCACAAGAGCTAGGTGTGACAATCATAAACGAAAATGATTTACGTGAACTGGTTGGGCAATCATAATCATTTATGCTAAACTAAACTCATGGATCGCTTTTCTAATCTGCGAAAAAAAATTACTCCACTCTTGCAACCCTACGCCAAACGCATTTCTGTCTTTGGCTCATTTGCACGGGGAGAACAAACGCAAATAAGCGACCTCGATTTACTTATTGCACTGAAATCTTCTGATAAACGGCCTGCGCTTGGCTTATTTGAGTTCATTCGTCTCGAACAGGAATTGGAGCAGAAGCTCGGTTGTGAAGTGGATCTAGTAACAGAAGAGGGCTTGAATGTCCACCGCAAGCCTAACATTGAAAAGGACAGGGTGGTTTTATATGAAGAAGAGTGACGATCTCTCCTACATAAAAGATATTATCGATGCAATTGACCGTATCAACATTTATACTGAGGGGGTTACCAAAAGCACATTTTTTGAGCATCTAATGATGCAAGATGCAACCATGCACCAAATTGAAATAATCGGTGAGGCTTCCAATCAAATTTCTGATACGTTTCGAGATGTGCATCCTGATTTACCCTGGATGGAAATGCGGGCGATACGTAACAAAATTGTTCATGATTATCGGGGTATCGAACTAGAAATTATTTGGGATACAGTCAAAAACAATTTGCCAGGTTTGAAAGACCAAATCAAAAGTTTATTGGAAAGTTGAAACTGAAAAATGGATAACCTTGAATGCCAAAAGCCAAGATTCATCTTTCAGGGGAGACTATGAAAAAGAACGGAATTTTCTCGTTTAAAGAAAAGAGACTGGTATCATGAGTTCGACAACGATCAATTGGGGAATTTTATCAACCGCACGCATCAATCGCTCCGTAATTCCGGGAATACGTGCATCGAAACGCAGCAACTTGCTGGCGATAGCCTCTCGTTCGCAGGAATCTGCGGCTGCGTTTGCCCAAAAATGGAATATCCCTAGAGCGTATGACTCGTATGAAGCGCTTCTGGCTGATCCTGAAATCGATGTAATTTACATTCCATTGCCCAACCATCTGCACGTTGAATGGACCCTCAAGGCCCTCGAGGCTGGGAAACATGTGCTGTGCGAAAAGCCCATTGCCTTGAACGTAGAAGGTGTAGATGCCATCGCCAGCGCCGCTAAAAAACATGAACGGGTAGTGGCCGAAGCCTTCATGTACCGACACACCCCGCAAACGCTGAAAGTAGAGGAAATCGTCAACAGCGGTTCGATTGGAACATTGAAGCTGTTGCGTGGATCATTTGCGTATATGATGACCTATGAGGGCAACATCCGCGCTGACCCCACTATGGGCGGCGGCAGCCTGTGGGATGTGGGTTGCTATCCCATCAGTTACATGCGGACAATTTTTGGGGCAGAACCGCTTGAAGTCTTTGGCTGGCAGCTTATCGGTCCGACCGGGATCGATGATACTTTCGTCGGGCAGTTGCGCTTCCCTGGAGATGTCTACGGGCAATTCGACTGCAGTTTTGTCACCTCATTCCACGTGAATATGGAGTTTGTCGGCAGCAAGGGGACCCTGACCGTCCCCAAGCCTTACAAGCCCGGTTTGAAAGAAGAAATCTTCCTGGTGCGCGATGGGAAGACAGAAACGATCAAGGTGAAGGGAAAAGAGTTATATCTGGGGGAAGTGGAGGATATGGTGGATGCCATTCTACTGGGGAAAGCACCGCGTATCTCCGTGGAAGACAGTCGCGCCAACGTGGCTGCGATTACGGCTTTGTTCGAATCCGCGCGGACAAATAGTCCTGTAAAAACATAGTTCTGCAAAGTTAGCGTTGAAAAGTATCTGGCTGTTGAGAAAGGGCTAAGGTATCCTGTAGTTCTGCGTTTTCAAAAGCTGCGGGAGGCTAGCTGGACAGAACCGCCCCCCTGTACTACACTATGCCCGGCCTTTCAAAATCTTGATAGATGGATTTATATCTTACGTAAGGTTGCCCAAGTATCTTTTTCATACTTTTCGGGTATTTGGCAAAGCATTTTTCCGGAGGAGTTTATGGATTTAAAAAAAACCAATGACACGGTCATGCGCCGGGTGCGGGCTATGAATGACCGGGTCAATATGCTGAAAGAAAACGATCTATATTTTTATAACCAACCGGTCACTGAGCTGCGGGGAGGAGCACGGGTCCTGGTTAACGGCCGCGATATGGGGATGTACGCTTCATACGGATATTTGGGATTGCTGGGCCATCCGCGCATTGGGGAGGCCGCCAAAGCCGCAATCGATAGGTATGGGACCGGCACGCACGGTGTGCGCACCCTGGCTGGGACACTAAAGATTCACAATGAATTGGAAGAAACCATCGCTGACTTCAAACATGCGGAAGCGGCTGTCACCTACTCATCGGGCTATGCGACCAACCTGACCGTTGTCTCCACCCTGATGGGACGCGGGGACTACGTGCTCTCCGACAAGCTCAACCATGCCTCCATTGTGGACGGCTGTCTCATGTCCGGGGCCGAATTCCGCCGCTTCAAGCACAATAACATGGCTGACCTGGAAAAACGCCTCCAGCAGGTGCCCTCGGATCGCGCCAAGCTTGTGATTTCCGATTCCGTCTTCAGCATGGACGGCGACATCATTGATTTGCCGAAAGTGGTCGAATTATGCAAGCAATACGATGCCTGGCTGATGATCGACGAGGCCCATTCGGTGGGCGTACTGGGTAAGACCGGGCGCGGCATCGAAGAGCACTTTGGCCTGGAAGATGTGATCGATATCAAGATGGGTACCCTCAGCAAAACCATCCCATCCGTGGGTGGTTATGTAGCTGCCAAGAAAGAGATCATCACCTATCTTCGTCACGCCAGCCGTGCCTATATTTTCTCGGCGGCGCTTCCGCCTGCCCAGGCCGCGGCAGCCAACGAAGCCTTCAAGGTGATTTTGGATGAGCCCTGGCGTATTGAAAAGCTCAACAAAAATACAAAACAATATATCGATGGGCTGAAAGGCATGGGCTTCGACACCATGCTGACTGAGACCGCTATTGTCCCGGTGTTGTGCGGCTCCGATGAACGCGCTTTCGCACTCACCCGTGAAGCCCAGCACCATGACGTCTTCGTACTTCCGGTGGTCTCGCCGGCCGTGCCGGAAGGGTTGGCAAGATTGCGCGCCACCATCACAGCGGCACATGAAACTGATGAAATCGATTATGCTATGGAAGTCATTGGCAAGGCCGGCAAGGAGATCGGGATTATTTAAATTCGTCACGTTTAGGAATATACCGCTCAGGCGGGGGTTTAGCCCCCGCCTGAGCATTTAAGGGGATTTCTGATAGTTTTTGAATAATTTTTATAATATTTTTCTAACATATTATTGCTAGAATCTGGACATATTCTGGAAAAATATCTCAGGATAGCTTTTACACAAATTAAATAAGGGAAGGGACCTCCTTATTTTCGATGTCCTTTCGCAAAGCGTGAAAGTTATAGAAATTACAAATATTTACTAACCAAGGAGTATAAGACCATGAAATGGCAATGGAAACTCGCTCGTATCGCAGGCATTGACGTGTACATGCACGCCACCTTCCTGTTTTTGATCGGATGGGTGGCCATCACATCTTGGACCGAACAGGGCTCGCTGGGAGCTGTCCTTTCGGGTATATTTTTCATATTGCTGCTGTTCGCCTTCGTGGTAATGCACGAATACGGACATGCTCTGACAGCGCGCAGATTTGGCATCAAGACGCGTGACATCACGCTTTACCCCATCGGTGGGGTGGCACGTTTGGAGCGCATGCCCGAGAAACCCATCGAAGAGTTGTGGGTGGCGCTGGCCGGTCCGGCGGTCAACGTGGTGATCGCAATTGTGCTCTTCGGCTATCTGATCATCACCAGAACATTCGAACCGATCACCAGCCTGGCGATTTCATCTGGCCCTCTCGTTGAACGCCTGATGGTTGTCAATCTTTGGCTGGTCGGCTTCAACCTGATCCCGGCCTTCCCCATGGACGGCGGACGCGTGCTGCGTGCTCTGCTCGGTTTGCGGCTCGAATATGTTCGGGCTACACAGATTGCCGCTTACGTGGGGCAGGGTTTTGCTTTCCTGTTCGGCATTCTTGGCTTTTTCAGCAACCCCTTCCTGGTCCTCATCGCGATCTTCGTCTGGATGGGCGCGGGGCAGGAAGCCAATATGGTGCGCATAAAGCATTCGATCAACGGCATTCCGGTCACGCGTGCAATGCAGACCGACTTTATGATGCTAACGCCATACGACACTCTATCCCACGTCGTCGGTTTGATCCTGGCCGGTTCGCAGCATGACGACTTCCCCGTTGTACAGAATGGCTACATCGTCGGTATCCTTGACCGCGACACGTTCATGAAAGCGCTATCGGAACGAGGGCAGAATACTACAGTTGCAGAAGTCATGCGCCGCGACATCACCGAGATCGACTCGCAAGAAAAAATTGAAGCCGCGCTGACACATCTGCAGGAGAACGGCTCGAAGACCTTACCGGTCACTCAAAACGGACAGTTGGTCGGATTGATATCCTCCGAAAGTATCAAAAAGTTCTTGATGCTTCATTCTGCTTTGAGAACCGCCGGCGGCATGGCATAGAATATCCGGTTAAGGGTTTGATAAGTAGACAGGGAGAATTCCGTTTGTCGTGATAATATTGCTTCCTAAAAGATATTTCCCCGATAGGGAGTAGCCGCCCGCAAACGCGGGATGGGCAGTCGTCAATACGGAGTAAATCCCGGCTGTTCAACAAAAGGCAAGACTATCGCCACTTTTTGGCGGTAGTCTTTTTTTATAGAATACGCAAACCTGACAGGTTTTATCGGGCAACTTCCCGTCAAACTCGCTTGCAATAACGAGCGCCTTGGATGAACGTATTACTGGAAACCTGTCAGGTTTTTTACAAGAGGAGAGAGAATGTTCGACACAATAGAAACCTTTATCCTGGGCACACTGCAGTCCATCTATGACCAGTTCGGTTGGGGCGGCGTGTTTTCGATGATGATCTTCGAGAACGCCACCGGCATCACTCCCAGCGAGATCGTGCTATCGCTGGCGGGCTGGATGCTGATCGAAGCGCACGGAGAGCCCCCCTCGCTGATCCTGTTGGGCGGCCTGTATGCGGGATTCGGCAGCGCCATCGGCGCGTCAGTGGCGTATTGGCTTGCTCGTCTGGGTGGCAGGCCGGTGGTCGAGAAGTTCGCGCGCTGGTTCCGCATCGACCTGAAGCATGTCGAGGCCATCGATCGACATGTCAACCGCTGGGGACTGGGTCTGGTCCTGTTCGGGCGTGTCGTCCCCGGAGTGCGCACCCTGGTCAGCATCCCAGCGGGGTTGGCGCGCATCCCTTTCGGGACGTTTTTCGCAGCCACCTTTGCCGGGGCTTACGTCTGGTGCAGTTTGCTGATTGGCGCGGGCTACCTGCTCGGCCATGAATGGATGTTGATCAGCCATTATCTCAAGGCTTATTTTCCCTACCTGGTGGCAGGCGGACTGGGCGTAATTGCTTTGTATGTTTTGTACACTTATCGCGCTTCGATTCCCCAATTGGCCCGGATTTTCGTTCGCTCGCGGGAATAAAATTCCTTCGAATTCAAGTAGAATAGCCTATTATCGCTTTTACTTGGTCCGTACTCTGTTGGGGGTTTAGCCTCCAACAGAACAAAGTATAAGTTGAATATGAACTATACGCTCTAGGCGGCGTCCCCGCCGCCGGGAATGATGGCTCGAGCATTTTTCGGATAGAGACTAAGTTGACTATGAACTGGCATAGAACAGAATCACAAACAGCTTTAGAGCAACTGGATACGAATAAAGAAACCGGCCTGACTGCCTCCGAAGCGGCGGCGCGGCTCTCGCAACACGGCCCCAACGAGCTGGTTGAAAAAGGTGGGCGCTCACCACTGCAAATTTTCTGGGCGCAGTTGACCGAGACGATGGTGCTGATCCTGATCGTAGCGGCGCTCGCCGCGGGAGCCCTGGGGGATACGAAAGACGCCATCGCCATTCTCGCGATCGTGCTGCTTTTCGCCATTTTGGGATTTATCCAGGAGTACCGCGCGGAACAGGCTATCGCCGCGCTGAAGAAGATGGCCGTGCCAATGGTCAAGGCCCTCCGCGATGGGGGCCTGACGGAACTTTCCGCCCGTGAGCTGGTTCCCGGCGACATCGTCCAGCTTGAGACGGGCAATCTCGTCCCGGCGGATTTACGCTTGCTGGAAACGGTCAACCTGCAGATCCAGGAAGCGGCGCTGACGGGCGAATCCGAACCGGTCAACAAGCATACCGAGGCCATCGACAAAGATGAATTGCCCCTCGGCGACCGTCGCAACATGGCCTATCTCGGCACTGTCATCACCGGCGGGCGCGGGCAGGGGCTGGTGGTCGCCACCGGTATGGAGACCGAACTGGGCCGCATCGCCGAACTGATCCAGCAGGTCGACTCGGAGGGTACTCCCCTCCAGCGCCGGCTCGACCAGTTAGGCAAAATGCTGGCCGTGGTCGGAGTGGGAATCGCGGCGCTGATCTTCGTCATCGGCGTGCTGCGCGGGGATGACATCCGCCACATGCTGCTGACGGCTGTTTCTGTCGCCGTCGCCATCGTGCCCGAAGGCCTGCCCGCCGTGGTCACCATCACGCTGGCGCTCGGCTCGCAGCGCATGCTCAAACGCCAGGCGCTCATCCGCAAGCTGCCCGCAGTGGAAACGCTCGGCTCTGTGACCGTCATCTGCTCCGACAAGACCGGCACGTTGACCGAGAACCGTATGACCGTCCAGGTGTTGGATGTGGCCGACCACCGCCTTGACCTGACTGAGGAAGTGCTCAAGGGCGGCATCGTGCGCATGACCAGCGGACCGCCGCGCGAGACTGTTTCGTCGATCTCGCTCAGTTCCATCGGCGGCGCCTTGTGCAACGATGCCACCCTGCTGCCGGTCAATGACGACGAATACCGCACGCTCGGTGATCCCACTGAGGGCGCGCTGCTGGTAGCCGCCGCCCGCCTGGGCTATTGGAAAAATTCGCTCGATAAATCCTTCCAGCGCGCCGCCGAAGTGCCCTTCGATTCCGAGCGCAAACGCATGACCACCGTCCACGACCTGGAAGGTCACGATCCGGCTTTATTGGTTGGACTGCCGGTCAACGGTTCGAAATACATCGCTTTCACCAAAGGCTCGGTCGACGGATTGCTGGAGGTCTCGGAGCGCGTCTGGGTGCAGAACGAATTTAAGGAGTTGGACAACGATTGGCGCGCGCGCATCCAGAGTGCCAATGACGAGATGGCCGCCAAAGGGATGCGCGTGCTGGGCGTCGCGCTTCGTCTCCTGGACGATCTGCCTGCTGCCGTTGATGAAACCCTGGAAACCTCCCTGACGCTGGTAGGCCTGTTCGGGATGATCGACCCGCCGCGCCCCGAAGTGCGGGATGCCGTCGCCACCTGTCGGACGGCCGGCATCCGCCCGGTCATGATCACCGGCGACCACCCCCTGACAGCATTAGAGATTGCCAGGCAGTTAGGGATTGTGAATGGTAGTGCTCCAGGCAGCGTCCTCGCTGCCGGCTCCGGCGGCGGGGACGCCGCCTCAAGCGAAAAACAGGTAATCACCGGCGCCGAACTCGAAAAGCTCTCTTTCGACGAACTCAAAGAGGTTGTTGAAGAGATCAGTGTCTTCGCGCGCGTCTCCCCCGAACACAAACTGCGCATCGTGCAGACCCTGCAAGAGCGCGGACACATCGTCTCGATGACCGGCGACGGTGTCAACGATGCACCCGCCCTGCGCCGCGCGGACATCGGCGTGGCGATGGGCATCACCGGCACGGACGTCTCGAAGGAGGCCTCCGACCTGGTGCTGCTGGACGACAACTTCGCCACCATCGTGGCCGCTGTGGGCGAAGGCCGCACCATCTACGATAACATCCGCAAGTTTGTGCGCTTCTCGGTAGCGGGCAACCTGGGCAAGGTGCTGGTCATGCTGCTGGCGCCCTTCCTGGGCAAACCCATCCCGCTGCTGCCGCTGCAATTGCTGTGGCTCAACCTGCTGACCGACGGCCTGCTCGGCCTGGGGATGGGCGTGGAAGGCCCCGAGCGCGACACGATGAAGCGCCAGCCCTACTCGCCCAGAGAAGGCGTCTTCTCGCACGGCGGCTTGATCCAGGTCACCTGGGTCGGCGGGCTGATCGGCGCGCTGGCGTTGGCGCTGGGCGCGTACTACTTCTTCACCGGCCGCCCCGAATGGCAGACCATGGTCTTCACCTTCCTGGCCTTCGCGCAGGTCTTCCAGGCGCTGGCAAGCAGGTCCAGCAAAGAGTCGCTATTCAAAATCGGCCTGCTGAGCAACCCCATGCTGGCCGCCATCGCTGCCCTGGTGGTGGCCCTGCAATTGGCCGTGCTCTACATCCCCTTCCTGAGCGGTTTCTTCGATGTGCTGCCCCTAAGCGCCTGCGACCTGTCCATCGCAGCGGGGGCGGGTGTGTTGGTGTTTGTTGTGATGGAGTTGGAGAAAATCATAAAAAGGGACAAGTGATGCGTGAAATAGTTGGTAAAGAAAGAGAGTTGCTCCAGATAGGGCAACTCTCTTTCTTTACGTTCTACAGCCTCACTTTTTATTGATCATATTACTGATCATATTTGACTTTATCCTCAGCCGTTTGTCGTTTTTTCTTTTCAGGTATAAGTTCAATCAGTGATCGTAAGGCGCGATTAACACTTTCCGAATCAGGAAAATAGTCACGCACATCGGGGTCTAGAGTCACCGAACCCTCTTTTGGTTCAAAATGATGGAGGGTTTCTGTGCCATCTTCATTTGTGATACGGACGGTATATCCCTGTTGCATGGCGCGATAATATTTTCCGCGCACACCCTTTTTCCCCTTGAAATCATATTCAGGCAACATATCGTTCTCTTGATCTTCGGGAATACTATTGGAGTTCTTCATAAGTTTTTCGTTCAATTCCAGTTGCTTTTCGGCAACTGATAATACGAATGATTATTTGATCGTCTTTTTTTATCGTTCTCAGTGTAAACAACGAGAAGTATGCGATCTCGTTCTGACATATCATACTGATAAATCGTTCTTTGTTTTTCGAATGGAATTCATCCGAGAATGTCACTAGAAGGGGATCATGGAAAACTGTTTTTGCTTCATCAAAACTAACTTTATGTTTCTCAAGATTAATATGCGATTTTCTCGCATCCCACTCGAAGACGATTTCCATATCAAAAATTATAGCACTATACTCCAAATACACTCCCTCACACATGCTATCGGGAACCTAAATAACGGACTATACGTCCTTTTAACCAAGGAAAGGAAACCCACTATGAAACTCATCAACACACTGACCGTGATCACCTGGATTGCGATTATGCTGGCCGCCTGTGGTGGATCCGGCGGCGACCCATTGAACAATACAAGCTGGGAATTGACTGCGCTCGGCGAACAGCCTCCCCTTGCAGGAACGACCATCAGCCTGTCTTTTGAAGACGGGCTGGCGAGGGGCACCAGCGGCTGTAATTCGTATGGAGGCGCTTACAAAGTAAACGGAGACAGGATCGAGTTCCAGGAGTTCGAAGCGACCGTGATGGCTTGTCCGGATACGGGCGTCATGGAACAGGAAACGGCTTATTTGAAATCCCTGGGGGAGGCGCAAAGCTTCGAACTGAGCGAGGGTCAATTACAGATTTTCGGGTCTGAGGGTGAAACGTTGACGTTCGTCCCCGCCAAGTAAGGGATTTGAGGAAAAGACCTGACAGGTTTTTACAAGGGAACTTCCCGGTAGAGACAACCGCACGGATTCTGAAGATAGCCCGTATCGCCACGGCGGAAACCTGTCAGGTCTTGCGTGTGTTACCAGCCACGCAACTTCGTCGGCCAGACTCGAATTGCCACGGAGTACTCCCTGCTGAACTTTTCAGGATTACTGCCGAGTTCAGCCATCCCGTCCTTATATTTTTCAACGTAAGCAGGCACCTCATAAGCGGGCGGCGCGCTGGCATTGATTTCCGCCATGCCGAGGAAAACGATCACGTTTTCGTCAGCTTTGTCGTCAGTGTTGAAGTGCAAAGCGACGTTGGGGTGTCGCTTGATGTGGGCCACCTTGCGCGCACCCGGCTTGCTGAAGATCAGGAAGGCATCATCTTCCCAAATGAACCAGACCGGCCGGGGCTGCGGGGTCATGTTCGTGCCGACGGTGGTGAACCAGATGAAGTATTCTTCATCAAGGTGTTGTTTGACACGCTGGCCAAACTCAGTGGTCAAGTCGATCATGAAAACTCCACTCTTCACCTACTGGCTCGCTAGCATCGATTTCCGGATGCACATTAACATCGGTTACTCCCGCCAACAATTCTTCCAAGGTCGTAACACCACCCTCATCAGGCTGAGATGGTATCTCCAAATCATTTGTGGGCATTAATATCCTCTCTTACGGTCGATGTTCCAGTATGTCAATTTCATTCTCAAATTAGGATAGTAAAACAAAATGATGACCTTCAGTTAAGAACTTCAACATATGCATCCGAAGCCACTTTCTTAACCGCTTTAATACCATTTTCGCGGTTTTGTTTAACTGGATACATTTCACTAACGCCAATAACTTTTCCATTTGCAGCTACAAGGACAAAGTAAAATTGTCCATTCACCGATGTTTTGCGTTGATATCGTTCTTCTAGTAATGCGTTTCCTTTGACTGAAGCTATTCCTTTTTTACAACCTGACTTGGTTGTATAGCCTTCACTATTCAAGACAATCTCACCGTTTGCGGCGTACAAACGAAAGTAAAATTGATTATTGTTGCCAATAAAAATTTGGAATTTTGGGTTCTTCATTTAAACCTCCTAAGAATACTAGCTGAAGAACATTAAGCAGGTTCATTATTCTTTAGGCAAAGCATCAATTTGTTCCAACAAAATTACTTCCGAAATATCATCTTCTTTTTCTTTTGCAATATCTAAGGCTTTATAAAAGTATTCTGAAGCCATATCATATTGATCCTTATGCTGATACATATCACCAATGGAGCACAGTGTATCCATTTCACCTTCCCAATTATCAGTTTCTCTTGCAATCATTAACAACTCTCTGTAAATTTCCAATGCTTGATCGTATTGTTCATGGACGATGTATATGTCTCCTATTTCATTGAGAACTCTTTCTTCGCCTACAGGATCTCCAGCCTCATGCAAAATCACTAACCCTTGATTGTAAAATTC
>JASFRG010000102.1:0-17683 GCA_050115035.1 Anaerolineales bacterium
TGGTGGCTCCCTTCAACCTATTCTTTTGTTAACGTCCCAGGTTTAGTTTTTTTCCTTGACCCGATCATCCGTTTTCGACACCAATGTGTCTACTTATTTTTGAACCATCCCCGAAGAATGCCACACAATTGCGATAGGAATGCAAAGTTTTTTGTTTTTTCTTATCGTTCTTTGTGTGCTTCGTGGTTTTATGCCTGTCAATGCTACAATTGAAATATGGCAAAGCAAAAATTCTACGTAGTCTGGAAAGGGCGCGAACCAGGAATCTACACCTCCTGGGCGGAGACCGAAGCGCAGGTAAAGGGGTATGCAGGCGCGGAATACAAATCCTTTGGGAGCCGGGCTGCTGCGGAGGCAGCCTTCCGCGGCGTTTATGATGAATACAAGGGTAAACCAGGCACGAACCAACAATGGTTGTTCGCACCTACCAAACCTATCCTTCCATCTATATGCGTGGATGCCGCCTGCTCTGGTTCGCCGGGACCGCTCGAATATCGGGGGGTGCTGACTAAATCCGGTGAAGAAGTATTCCGTGCTGGTCCATTCCCGGACGGTACCAATAATGTCGGGGAGTTCCTGGCGATCGTGCTGGCAATGGATTGGTTGATCACCAAAAAACTGGATATGCCGATCTACTCCGATTCTGCCAGTGCCATCGCCTGGGTCAAGGCAGGCAAGTGCAATACAAAACTGGAACGCCTGCCATCAAATAAGATGTTGTTTGATTTAATTGCCAATGCTGAAGGAGCACTGAAAAGATACCCGCCCTTCAAACTGCTGAAATGGGATACCAAAGCCTGGGGCGAAATCCCGGCTGACTTTGGAAGGAAATAGTTAGCTGATCACACTGCTTTGTATATGTCGGCAGGTGAACTAATGATTGTGAAAATTATTTCACCAGGTTCTCATCCGGGGGAAAGGCTTCTGCCGCCTCAACAGCCATTTCCGGCACAGACGAAACTCCCTCACCGAACAGACGCTTCTGGAAGTAGAAAGCCACGTTCACCAACCCGATCATGACTGGCACTTCGATCAATGGCCCAATCACTGCTGCAAATGCTGCTCCGCTGTTGATGCCAAAGACAGCCACCGCAACCGCAATCGCCAGCTCGAAGTTGTTGCTGGCGGCTGTGAAAGAAAGTGTGGTGGTCTTGGAGTAGTCCGCACCAACTGCCCGCCCCATGAAGAACGAGACCAGGAACATGATCACGAAGTAAATCAAGAGCGGAATAGCGATACGTACCACATCCAGTGGAATGGTCAGGATTAATTCTCCCTTGAGAGAGAACATGACCACGATGGTGAATAGCAGGGCAAACAGCGTCAATGGGCTGATCTTGGGCACGAATTCCCTGTGATACCAGTCCTTGCCCCTGGCGCGCACCAGGAAGAAGCGCGTGAAGAATCCGGCCAGGAAGGGAATGCCCAGATAGATAAATACACTCTTGGCAATCTCGCCAATGGTGATGTCTACAATTGAACCGGTCAGACCAAACCAGGTTGGTAAAACTGTGATAAAGACCCAGGCGTAGACGCTATAGAACAGCACCTGGAAAATGCTGTTGAAGGCCACCAGCCCGGCGGCATATTCGTTGTCGCCTTTGGCCAATTCATTCCAAACGATGACCATCGCAATACAGCGCGCCAGGCCGATCAGGATCAGACCGGTCATATATTCCGGATAACCGCGCAGGAAAATGATTGCCAGCACGAACATCAGGATCGGGCCGATAACCCAGTTCTGCACCAGGGACAGGCCCAGCACCTTCCAGTTGCGAAAGACATCGCCTAATTCATCGTAATGGACTTTCGCCAGCGGTGGATACATCATCAGAATCAGGCCGATGGCGATGGGGATGTTGGTCGTCCCGACGGAGACAAGTGTGTTGAAGCGGGCAACTTGATAAGCAAAGAAGTAGCCGATTCCTACACCGACCGCCATCGCCAGGATGATCCACAACGTCAGGTAGCGGTCCAGGAAAGAAAGACGTTTAGGGGATGCTTGTGCCATAACTCCTCCAAATTTCTCAGGATGATTTTAGACAGTTTCCAATGCGCTGGTCAGCCAGGTGGTCACCTCGGCCGCGTTGGGGATGCGGCCTGCCGAGACCACCTTTTCGTTGATGACCAGTCCCGGTGTTGACATGACGTCATACTGCATGATTTCTGGGTACTCGGTCACTTTGATGACCTCAGCCTCGATGCCTAGGTCTGCGACGGCCTGCCGGGCAATTGCTTCCACTCTTTTGCAATTTGCACAACCCGAACCTAAAACTTTGATGGTTAGCATAGTTTCTCCTACATAATCCAATTGAAAAGATAGCCGATGGCAACAATAGCCACGGCGATGACACCAAAAAATGTGACCAGCAGCGGCATCTTCAGCACCCGCCGCAGGATAACAGCCTCCGGCAGGCTTAAGCCGATGACTGACATCATGAAGGCTAGTGCTGTGCCAAGGGATGCGCCTTTTTCGATCAGGACGCCCACCACAGGGATCATTCCGGCTGCATTGGAATACAATGGGACCGCCAACAGCACCGCTACGGGCACGGACCACCAGGCCTGCTTGCCCATAATCGAGACCAGTGCGTCTTCGGGCACGTACCCGTGAATCCCAGCTCCGACAGCGATGCCGACGATTACGTACAGCCAGACTTTGCCAACGATTTCCTTGACCGAATCCCAGGCCCGTTCGATGCGCTCCACCCAGGTGATTTTTTCTTCACTGGCGCTGTGTTTGCGATTGACTTTCCAGACGAAATCTTCGACATGTCGTTCCATATTCAGACGGCCGATGATGAACCCGGCGATGATCGCAACCACCAATCCCGATCCGATGTAAATCGACGCAACCTTCCAGCCGAACAACCCGAACAGCATGATGGCCGCCACTTCGTTAACGGTTGGCGCGGCGATCAGGAAAGAAAATGTCACGCCCAGCGGAATGCCGGCTTCGACAAACCCAATGAATAATGGAACGGCTGAACACGAGCAGAATGGCGTCACAATTCCCAGCAAGGCGGCGAAGACATTTCCCAGGCCCTCACGTTTGCCTCCCAGTAACGCGCGCGTTCGCTCGGGACTGAAGAACGAGCGGACAATGGCGATGGCAAATACCATGCCTGTTAACAGCAGCAGTATTTTGGGCACATCATATAAAAAGAATGCCAGCGACTCACCAAAACGTGAATCTTGGGCCAACCCAAGCGCCGAATAAGCGATCCAGTTCGCCAGAGGTTGGATGAGGTTGTAAGCGACGAACCAGCCTACTGCGGCCAATGCCAGAAGTGCATAAGTGCGTGGCGGCTTTGAATGGGTAGAAGGTGCGGGCAATGTAGCCATGTTATCTCCAAATTATTCAGTTTTTCGAATATGATTGGCGCAGTAAAAATGCCTTCATCGCAAGAAAGGCATTACTCCGCAGATTGCAAGGTAATCTGATCGGGGACAATCAAGTCATCCGTTGAGTGACATTTGGGACAGGGACATTCATCTTCAGAATGGGCGTGGGGGATCGCATCTGGCTGACCGGTCAGACCAAACATAGCTTCCATGATCTCGAACACCTCGGGCCGAGAAACCCGGTAATACATATTCCAGCCATCGCGCCGGTCTGTGACGATCTCTGCGTCTTTCAGTACCTTGAGATGCTGGGAGATGTAGGCTTGGCGCAGCTTGAGCATGGCTTCAATGTGACAAACGCATTGTTCACCCTCCCTCAGAACGGACAGAATAGCCAGACGTGCTGGATGTGCCAGGGTTTTAAAAAAGTTGGCCGGAGCCTTGAAGGGTTTAATCATATTCGACATTCTGAATGTGATTGTAGGTCAATAAACTATGGTTTCATAGAGGTAGTTGTCACAAACTAAGAGTGATGGTTGTCACATATTTTGTGCAGAGAAAGCTTTTACATCGGTGGCGGGAACTTCCCTATTTGGTGAAGATGAGAAAACAAAGATATATTTTCCACGTTATCTTGACCAATATTGGTTAGCAATCTTTTAATGGCAGGTAATGGTTCAGGTGAATAGTAGTACCAGGATCATTGATAGTAAATTTTGGAATACACCATTCCAATGATGAGAGAAATCGGGTACAAATGAACCTGTGGAGATTAGGAGAAATTTATGAAAACGGCGCTATTACTTATCGACATCCAGAACGACTATTTCCCCGGTGGCAAGATGGAGCTGGAAGGACCGGTCGAAGCGGCGCAGAAGGCCAACGAACTGCTGCAATGCTTCCGCGACCACGCCATGCCGACCGTACACATCCAGCACGTCTCGCTCAAACCGGATGCGACCTTTTTTATCTCTGGTGACCGCGGCACGGACATCAACGATATCGCTCCTCATTACGAGGGTGAGCCGCTGGTGCAGAAGCACTATCCCAACTCCTTCCGCGAAACGAATTTGCTGGAACTGCTAAGAGAATGGGAGATCGAGCGTCTCATCATTACCGGCATGATGACGCACATGTGTGTGGATGCCACTGCCCGCGCTGCCGCTGACCTGGGCTTCAAGATCATGGTCGCTGAAGATGCCTGCGCCACCCGTGCGCTTACGTATGGAGAAATTATCATCCCGGCTGAGCATGTCCACAAGGCATTCCTGGCCGCCTTGAAATCCTACGGGCAGGTTATGCCGGTCGAGATGATTCTGGCTCATTTGGCGGCAGAGCAGGTCGAGGAATTGGACGCTGATGAACGCTGATTTTCGCTGATCATTTTCTCCGATCCCATCACATTAGGAGTTTTTATGCCTTTTGTCAACATCAAAATCACGCGCGAAGACGCGGCATCAGAACAGAAAGTCACCCTCATCCGTGAGGTGACCCGTTTGCTGGTCGACACATTGGGGAAGAACCCGGCTACCACCATTGTCGTGATCGAGGAAGTCGAGACCGACAACTGGGGCATTGCCGGTGAAACCGTCACTGTTCGCAGGAAGCGGGAGAAGAAATAACGGAATTCAACGTCTTATCATCCCGAAGGGGATCTGACGTTGAAAACTTGAAAGTCTGGAGACTTTCGAATCCAATCACAAAAGGAAAATTATGACCACTCTCGACCCCGAACGACAACAGCAGGCCAAACAATACGCGCACATCAAACGCCGCCTGTGGCTGGTGAGTTCAACCCTCAGTGGCCTCTACGCCCTGGCCTGGCTCTTTACCGGCTGGGCTATCGGCTTGGGTGACTGGCTAGCAAACATCTCGCCAAATCCGTGGTTCATGGTAGCTGGTTATGCAGCCATCTTTGGGGGCATCTATGCTGTTGTTACGCTGCCTCTTGATTACTATAGTGGATTCATTCTTCCACACCGCTTCGATCAGTCCAACCAGACTCTCAAGGATTGGATCATTGATGGCTTGAAGGGATTGGCGATCGGAGCGCCCATTGGCCTGCTCCTGCTCGAACTGCTCTATCTGGCCTTACGGCTCACCGGCGAACTGTGGTGGCTGTGGGCTGCAGGCGGGATGCTGGTCTTCAGCGTTTTGATCTCGAACCTGGCTCCCGTTCTTATCATGCCAATCTTCAACAAGTTCGTGCCATTGGGCGAAGAACATGCTGACCTGGAAGAACGCTTGCTGAGACTGGCAGAAAAAGCGAACACAAAAGTGCGCGGTGTGTTCAAATTCGATATGTCCCGCCAGACGAAATCGGCCAACGCCGCGCTGACGGGCATCGGTAATACGCGCCGTATCGTGCTGGGCGATACGTTGATCGACGAGTTCACCAACGATGAGATCGAGACTGTATTAGCTCATGAACTTGGTCATCAGGTCCATAATGACATGCCGCTTTTGATCACCTTCGGTACGCTGACGACAGCCATTGGACTGTACCTGGCTTCATTGATTCTAAATGGGGCGATCGGTTTCTTCGGCTTCAGTGGCCCCGCGGATGTGGCAGCCCTGCCGGTCCTGGGATTGATTCTAGGTGCATACGGGTTGGTCACCATGCCATTGGAGAACGCTGTTTCACGCTGGCGCGAGAACATGGCGGATGATTATTCTCTGCAGGCAACTGGCAAGAACGAGGCTTTTGCGTCCGCGTTTACGCGCCTGGCCAACCAGAATCTGGGCGAGATCGATCCGGAGAAATGGGTGGTCTTCCTGTTCTATTCACATCCGCCGTTGGGGCAGCGTATTGCGAAGGCCAGAAGTTGGGAATAACGCTGACTATGAATAAAAATACTATTGATATTCATGAAAGTTGGTTAGGTTTTTACTCTACTCCCGTTATGTTATGCTGAGTATAACGAAGCATCACAATCCGTTGAGGGAGACTCTTCGGTCGCGAAAACCGCTCCCTCAGAGTGACACGGCTTAACGTATCTTTATGAATGTCAATAAGACCAGCAAGAAAAGGTGAATTTATGAAATTTGGGATATTCGCTGCAGGAGGCGTAGGCGGTTATTTTGGGGGACGGCTGGCGCAGGTCGGTCATGATGTCACGTTCATTGCACGGGGCGCGCATCTGGCTGCCATAAGGGAAGCAGGCCTGAAAGTCGATTCTATCGATGGAGATTTTGTGATCCAACCTGCCAAAGCGACGGATAATCCTACCTCTGTCGGGGCTGTGGACGTCTTACTGGTGGCCGTCAAAGCCTGGCAGATGGAGACAGCCATCGAAGGGATGAGATTTTTGGTGGGGACGAATACGGTCATCCTCCCGGTGTTGAATGGTGTCGAAGCACCGGAGCAGTTGTCGGCGGCATTTGGAAGCGCGGGTGTGCTGGGCGGGCTTTGTCGTATCAGTGCGTACATCGCCGAGCCGGGGTGTATCAAACACGTTGGGATGAAACCATCTATTGTATTCGGCGAGATGGACAACGAAAAAAGCGAACGCGTGCTTGCCCTGCAGAAGATCTTCAACGAAATTCCTGAGATCACCGCGGAAGTGCCGGACGATATTCACGTAGCGATGTGGGAAAAGTTTATCTTTATTTGCGCGATGAGCGGAGTGGGGGCAGTGACGCATCAACCGGTGGGTGTTTATCGCACAATCCCCGAAACGCGTGCCATGCTGGAAGCGACCTTGAAAGAAGCTGCTGCGGTTGGCAGGAAGCTGGGAGTCCCTCTGGCTAAGAATCTTTCCAGCGTAATTTTGGACAGGATCGATAACCTGCCTGCGGATATGCTGGCTTCGATGCAAAAAGATATCATGGAAGGCAACCCCTCTGAATTGGAAGCGCAGAACGGTGCGCTGGTGCGTATGGGGAGTAAAGGGGATGTGCGTGTGCCAACGCACGAGTGCCTGTATGCCAGCTTGCTGCCGATGGAGTTGCAGGCGCGCGGTACGGATTAAAGCAACAACCCTTCCAACTGGAAGGGTTGATTTCTACTTACGTTTCCCGTTTATCCAGTCCTGTCGTCTGAGCAGGATCGGGATGATCACGATCAGCACGATCAGCACGGCCACGAACATAATTCCGTCCGTTGAGCCTGCTTCTTCAAGCGCCTGTGCCTCCGCAGTCATTGTGCTTGATTGCGAGGCAGGGGTGGCGGTCGCATCTTGGTTGGATGGCAGGGAACGATTGAGAGCCAGGTTGCTGACTAACAGGGCAATTCCCAGCAAAACCCAGATTGCGATGCGGACGGTTTTTGAGTTTATTCTCATATTTATTTGGCTGGTACCGCAACAAGCTTAAGCTGTGAGTCGTTTTGCGGTTTGTCAAAGATAAAGTTCAATAATCCCTTAAGTAGTTGCTGCACTGGCTACAAAGTATATCATCCCGCATTCTCTTTAGCAGATCAAATTTCCAATCGCGTGTATTTGTATGCCAGACATCGTAAGCTGTGCCAATGCGATGGATTCTGCTCGCCAATCGGGTAAATTTTATCAATTACATGTACTTTCATTTGCTTTTGCGTTATAATTTTTTTCGCGGTGGGATTTACCTGCTGTATCTCACATGAAGGTAATATGATTGTCCGAAGAGTCAGGCTATACATGCAGCGCATCACCTTTTTTAAATTTGTTAGTTCCTTTAACTTCGCATTATGACTATAACTTTATGTGACAACTTGACCTTGTAAAGACCATTTCCTTTACAAGGTCTGCTATTTTGACTGATGTAGGAGACTTCATGATCAAGAAAATTTTTAGTTGGCTGATCTCACCACTCGGACGGATTAGTCTGCTGATTTTGGGGTTGATCGTGCTCAGTGTGGCTGTGTGGGGCATCAGCTTGACACAGACCTCGCCTGAGCAGCCTATCCAGTTCCCCCATAATCGTCATATTGCCTTTGGCGTTCAATGTCTCTATTGTCATCCTGGCGCAGCGCGCGGAGCGGTGGCGGGCATCCCCACGCAAACCAAGTGTTGGGGCTGTCACCAACAGATGGAAATCACCAAAACCAGCGAGTTGCTCAAGCCCCTGGTGGCAGCGGTCGAGAATGACCAGCCCATTAAATGGGTTCCAGTAGCGATGGTCCCGGATTTTGTGCATTTCAATCACCGGCCACATATCGCGGCGGGGGTCAACTGTGAGGACTGTCACGGTGACTTGAGCCAGATGACGATCTACGAAAACCCGCAGGAACTCAATATGGGCTTTTGCCTGAATTGCCATCGCGAAAAAACAGTCGACGATCCCGAGAAGCGTACCAAGCTGATCGATTGTGGAACCTGTCATTATTAGAATGGGTGAGAGGAATTATTAATGAGTAAAAAGATTTCCCGGCGAGATTTTCTCAAACTGGCTGGAACTGGCGCGGCCACCGGCGCTGTTTTGACCGGCTGCGGTCCGGCTTCACGCTATGTGATCCGTGAGCCGTATACTGAAATGCCGGAATATACGTTCAACGGAAAGAGTACTTTTTTTGCAACGACCTGCCGTGAATGCCCTGCCGGCTGCGGATTGGTGGTCCGTACCTACCAAGGGCGAGCGATCAAAACAGAGGGGAACAAAAACAACCCCGTCAACTTGGGGAAGACCTGCGCGCGTGGGCAGGCGACTTTGCAGGGCCTGTACAATCCCGACCGTAACACCGATCCGGCTCAGCAGTCGACGCGCGGCTCAGGGAATTTTTCCAACATGGATTGGGATGCTGCCATCGGCGTCCTCTCTGATGCGCTTCAAAACACCGACCCGGCTGGCATCGCTTTTCTGATGGGGCTGGCTCCCGACCATCTCTTTGATTTAGCCAGCGATCTGATGGCCGCTGTCGGAGCCCCGGCTCCAGTTCGTTACAGCGCGTTGAGCATGTTCGAAGCACGCGCTACGCTGGGCAAAGCGGCTGAAAACTTGCTTGGGCAGGAAGGTTTGCCCTTCTTTGATATCTCCAATTCCGATATGGTTTTTTCCTTTGGGGCCAACTTCCTCGAAACCTGGCTCTCGCCGGTGGCTTTCACACGTCATTACTCAAAGATGCGGCGTGGAAAAGCCGGAGGGCGCGGTTATATGGTTCAGCTAGAGCCGCGCATGTCCCAAACGGCTGCCAACGCGGACGAGTGGGTTCCGCTTCGCCCCGGGACCGAAGGTCTGGTTGCCATGGCCCTGGGCCGCCTCGTGGCTGAAAAGCGCGGTTCGTCCCTGCCCCAGGCTTTTGCGGATGTGGACGTCCAGGCCGCTTCCGATTCTTCGGGCGTTTCGATGGAGACCCTCGATCATCTGGCGCAGTTGTTCTTCGATGCCGAGCGTCCGCTGGCGATTCCCGGCGGCGCAGCCCTGGGTCAGAGTAACGGCTTGAGTTCTGCTGAAGTTGTACTGGCATTGAATGCGCTGGTGAACAATTTCGGAAGAGAAGGCGGCGTTTCGTTCGGACCGCTTTCCCCGACTGCAGACGCGTACCATCGCCCGGCCTCCATGCAGGAAATGGCTGATCTTGTCGACAGGATGAATGCAGGTGAGATCCAAACGCTGTTTATACACGGTGTCAACCCGGTCTTTGAATTGCCAAAGGCGCTGGGCTTTGAAGCCGCTTTGCAGAACGTACCGCTAGTTATTTCATTTGCCACCTTCCCGGATGAAACCGCCATGCAGGCCGATTATATCTTCCCGGATCATCATGGCCTGGAATCGTGGGGATACCAGCGCGTTGCTGCGGGCGTTTCACAATCCACGCTTTCGGGCGCGCAGCCAGTGGTCGTGCAGTTTTACAACACACGCGCCACAGCCGATGTCTTATTGGCTGCGGCAACCGGGGCGGGTGGTAGCCTGGCCTCAGCGTTGCCGTTCGCTGATGAAGTTGCCTTTATCCAAAGCAAGATTCAACCGCTGATCGAGCAAAAAGCCGCCTTCTTCAACGCGGACGAGATCAACGCTTTTACGGCCTACTTCCAGCAGTTTGGCGGCTGGTGGGCGAATGATCCCAGATTGTCGGCTCCCACAGCGAATGCTCTGGATAATCAAATAAATATAGAAGCTCCGACTTTCGAAGGGGAAGGTGAGTTCATATTGCATCCCTTCGTCTCGCCGGTGATGGCGGAAGCGGGCGCCAACAAGCCCTGGTTGCAAGAAATCCCTGACCCGACCACCTCGGTCACGTGGAACACCTGGGTCGAGATAAATCCTGAAACGGCCAAGGAACTCGGCATCGAAAACGATGATGTTGTGGAAATCACATCTCCTGCTGGGACGATAGAAGCATCTGTTTATCGGTATCCGGCCATTCGTCCCGATACGATCGCGATTCCTTTTGGTCAGGGGCATACAGCTTATGGTCGTTATGCTGAAGGGCGCGGCGTCAATCCCGCTGATCTGTTCAGCTTGACTTACAACGAAGCCGGTGACCTGGCTTTTGCCGCCATGAAGGTGAGCGTCAAGAAGGTTGGCAAAATCCAAGTGTTGGCCCGCTTCGAAAGCAAGATGGGTGTTTACAGTGAAGGTTTGGAAGAGCATTAGGAGTGATGAATGAAATTCACTGATTTGAATGAAGTCGGCGCAAAAGGCGCCATTGCGGAAGAGGCCGAAGGCAAGTGGGGCATGGTCATCGACCAGGACCTGTGCACGGGCTGTCAGGCTTGTGTGGCGGCCTGCGCGATGGAAAACAATCTGACCTTCGTAGGCGAAGAGGACCTGGCCTATGGTCGCGGGATGCACTGGATCCACATCGAACGTTTCTGGGAAGGGGAGTATCCCGAAGTGGAGACCGAATTCCAGCCGGTGCTGTGCCAGCAATGCGGACATGCCCCCTGTGAGCCGGTCTGCCCAGTATATGCCTCAGTACACAGCGCCTCGGAAGACTTGAACTTGCAGGTCTATAACCGCTGTGTGGGTACGCGTTACTGCGCCAACAACTGCCCGTATCAGGTTCGTACCTTCAACTGGCGCGACTACGAACGCCCGGAACCGTTGAACAACCAGTTCAACCCGGATGTAACTGTCCGCCGCCGGGGTGTGATGGAAAAGTGTACCTTCTGCATTCAGCGCATCCACCGTGTGGAAGACCAGGCTAAATCTGAAGGCCGCGAGATCGAAGACGGCGAGATGGTCCCGGCCTGTGCGCAGGCCTGCCCGGCGAACGCGATCACCTTCGGCCGCCTGGATGACCCGGAGAGTCGCGTCAGCAAGTCGGCGCGCAACGAACGGGGATTCAAATTGCTCGAAGACCTGGGCACTGTGCCCAAAGTTACTTATTTGAAGGGAGGCGCTCCGAATGGCCGCAACAGCTAGTTCCATGCGTCAAGCGCATGATGAAGAATACGAGGATCCCCGCGAACAATTGATGTTCGATCCCAGGCCACGCGGTGAAATGAACGCGCTGGCAATGGACTCGATGTACGCCACCGACTGGAAATTCTGGGTAGTGGCGGTTATTCTGGGGATTCTTGTGCTGACCTGCCTGGTAGGGGCCTGGGGCTATATGATCGCGGAAGGCCTGGGCGTAGCCGGTGTCAACCGCCCGGCGTACTGGGGTATTTTCCTGGTCAATACAGTCTTCTGGATCGGTATCAGTCATGCCGGAACGTTCATCTCGGCAATTTTGCGCGTGATGAAAGTCGAAGTACGGCGCCCGTTCACCCGCGCGGCGGAACTGATGACGACCTTTGGGCTGGTTCAGGCAGGTGTGAGCATTTTCATGCACCTGGGCCGTGTCTGGCGCGCTTACTGGCTGTTCCCGTATCCGAACGAGCGCATGATCTGGCCAGATTTCCACTCTCCGCTGATGTGGGACTTCATGGCCATCAACACCTACCTGCTAGCCAGCACCATGTACCTGTTCCTGCCGCTCATCCCAGATCTGGCGATGGCGCGCGATCGCACAGAGGGGGGCTGGCGTAAGACGTTCTACCGCATCTTGGCGCTGGGCTTCAGAGGTAGCGAAAAGGAATGGAAACACCTACACACGGCTATGAATATCTTCGCGTTTGCTATCATTCCGGTCATGTTCTCGGTTCACACAATCGTGTCCTGGGACTTTGCGATGGCAACTCGCCCCGGATGGGCCTCGACGATCTTCGGGCCATACTTCGTTATCGGTGCGCTGCATTCGGGCATTGCCGCGGTATTGCTGGTGTTATTCATGATCCGCTCGACTATGAAGAATATGCACTACTTCATTCGTGATGAACACTTTGATTTTCTGGGTAAACTGAGCCTGATCATTTCAATGGCCTGGGCTTATTTCTTCTTCAACGATTATCTGGTGCCCTGGTACGGCGGTGATAAATTTGACAGGTTGCTGCTCGAGTTCCACGAGAAGGGGCCGCTTTCCTGGGTATGGGTGACCATGCTAATTTGTAACATCGCCATCCCATGGGCGATCATGTGGCGTAAGAAATGGCGGCGTACACCCTGGCTGATGGCCATGATGGGCATCGTGATCAACATCGGTATGTGGATCGAGCGCTTTGTGATCATCCCGATGTCTTTGACAGTGACGCGTATGCCCTTTACCTGGCGTCTTTATAAGCCCGGTATTGAAATTCCGTTGACAATCGGGACTTTCGCATTCTTCATGTTGCTGTACATCATTGCGTCGCGTTTGATCCCGTTAATTCCGGTTTGGGAAGTGCAGGAAGGTCAGGAAGCTCATACCCTGCGCAAGATTGGTAAAGCCAATATCCCAGCCGTAAGTGAAATCGAATAAGAGAGGAGCAGATATGTCTGACACATTGACACTTCTAGCCCTTTTTGAGGATATCGATCCAGCTGCAGATGCTATAGAGAAACTGCGCGAGTTGGATATCCCGGATGAACAAATGGATGTGATCTCGGGCATTCCAATCTCACACCAAATATTAGGTCGACCTAAGGCTAGAACTAACGTGTCCCGCATTGGAATGGTCGGGGTGGCTTTAGGTGGACTGGCCGGCCTCTTCTTTATGTATGGCATTCCCTATCTTTATCCACTACATGTAGGCGGTCAGCCATTATTCCCCATCCCGCCCGGGATTATCATCGTTTTCGAACTGACCATGCTGGGTCTGATGGGCTTTTCTTTCCTGGGTGTGTTTTTCGAAAGCCGCTTCCCATCCTACGAACCGATGGATTATGTGCCTGAAGTGAGTGATGGCAAAATTGCAGTTTTCTTAAAGTGCCCGAAAGACAGACAAGATGAACTTGAGAAGGCTCTGCTTGAAATGGGAGCGGAAAAAGTTGAGCCCAGAGAGGCACAGAAACTATGAACGCTGCTCTCAAACGACTTATGTTCGCAGGTGTATTTGTAATCTTGGCGCTGGTGTTCTTCGAACTCTGGGCCTATGATGTGATCAAGATCGATTTCATCAGTTTTATGGAAGTCCAACCTTCTTTTGACGCGCAGGAAGAACCCTTGCCTGTTCCGTCTCGTTCTATCCCGGTAGATGGGCCAGCGTTCATTCCCAATCTGGGCGCGCCTGAAAATCCGGTGGAAGCGGATGAGGTTTCCCTTGAACGTGGGCGTACGTTGTTCACGATTAACTGCATTATGTGCCATGGCCAGACCGGGGAGGGAAATGGCCAGATTGCCGCTTTACTGGCCAATAAACCTGCTAACCTGACCAGCATTATTACGCAGAGTAAATCTGACAGTATCTTATTTACGACCATCACCAATGGCGTGGAAGGTAGGATGCCCCCCATGGTTGAAAACTTAACTGTGCGTGACCGCTGGGATGTGATCAATTATATTCGCACTTTGGAAGCGCCAGCGCAGTAGGGGAGGAGTTACTCAAATGGATAATTTTCGCAAATTCATGTACACCGCGTTGACCGCGTTTGTACTGCTATTGGTGGTGTGGATCAGCATCGTTTATATCTCGGCCTGTGGCTTTACGTTGACCTGTCACCGAGGCCAACCACTTGCTGTCCGAACGCCTGTGCCTACCCTGGCAGCGGCCACCTTGCCAGCGGTGGATTTCTCGGTTGTCAGTGCGGCTACCCCTTCGACGACCACAGGCGAGTCTGGATCCGGAATTCCGCGCCCTTCTAACCCTGGCGGACCCGGGGAGGCGCTGAACCTGACTGGTGACGCGGCCGCTGGCGCAGAAGTTTTCCAAGTCAATTGTGTGTCATGTCATGGCCCTGAGGGAACGCAGGGTGTGCTTAACCCCGGTACTGATGATGGGGCTGTGCCTACGCTGAATCCGATGGATCCAGCTATGGTGAGTGATGATCTGGAGACCTTTGCATATAATATCGATTTATTTGTCCAACACGGTTCCACACCTGCGGGTCCTCTTCCCTCCATTGCGATGCCTGCCTGGGGCGACTCTGGTGTGCTCAGCCAACAACAGATCGCAGATGTGATTGCATATTTGATCAGTCTCAATCAATAACAAGGATGCTTATTCATGGAAAGGCACTTGCAAAAAGCAGGTGCCTTTTTTGTTTAAGGATATTGTAGAGATGTTTCAAGCGGAGAAGGTGGGATTTGCATTGTCCTCGAAGGGGAAACCCTCGAACCCTTGCGGGCTATATCATCCCTAAATGTACCCTTCGGACATGCTTCGCGAGGGCACGCGCCCCAACAAAAAAGCCCCTCGTCAAAGGGGCTTATCCTGGCGGAGAGGGAGGGATTCGCATTGTCCTCGAAGGGGAAAACATCGGACCCTTGCGGGTTATAACATCCCTAAATGTACTCGTCGGGCATGCTTTGCGAGGGCACGCGCTCCAACAAAAAAACGCCCCTCAAGAAGGGACGTTTTAGGCGGAGAGGGAGGGATTCGAACCCTCGAACCCTTGCGGGTTACACGCGCTCCAGGCGTGCGCGCTAAACCAGACTACGCGACCTCTCCAGTTACACCTGTTAGGGTAGCGGCGCGTATTATACCGTATTTTTGTTGGCTGGTCACGTTCCATTTGGAAAGCTTTTTTTACTCCAGTAATCCCCATCTGCCCGCTGCCAGGTAAAGGATTTCGAGGATCAGATCTTCGTAACGGATGCCCTCAGCCGCAGCCTGAATGCAAATATCACTATAGCCGGGGGTAAGGCCAGGCAGCGGATTGATCTCCATAAGTTGCGGATCCCCTTCTGCATCTAGGCGGATATCGACGCGTGAGATGTCGAGTGCCCCAATGGCGTTATGGGCTTGCAAACCGATTTGTAGCAATCTTCTTTCTAGTACAGGATCGATATCCGTTGGGCAAATGTATTCCGGGGCGCCCCTTTCGCCGGGCAATTTGGCTTTGGTGGCATAACTGTATAGGCCGGGCGTGGCTGCCTTGCTTGAATCCAGCTCAAGAATTGGAAATTGATGAAAGCCATCCGCGTTGTACCATTCAGGGTGGCGGCTGAATTGGAGAGCATACGGCCCGCCAATCTGCCCGACGGTGAATTCCCTTCCCGGCAGATATGTCTCAACCAGGGCGGGTTGTTGGTAGGTTGCAATAATATGTTTGATGCGCTCTCGTAATGCTGCTGTCGAGTGTACGATGGAATTCTCATCGATACCCATTCCACTGCCTTCGCGCACCGGCTTGACGAAGAGCGGAAATCGCAGATTGGGATTAAGGGGTTCCTCTCCGGTGGTGAATTCCTGAAAGGGAGCAACGGGCAGGTCGTGGTCGCGCCAGATGCGTTTGGTGAACGTCTTATCGAGGGCGATAGCATTGGTCAGGATGCGTGAGTGGGTGTAGGGGATTCCCATCGTTTCCAGCAAGGCGGGCGTTTGCGCTTCACGCGCGTCACCTCGCAGGCCACCCGCATCGTTGAAACAAATATCCGGCTGGTATTTTTCCAAAGCGTGAGGCAGACTCCGGTCGGCCAGGAGAAGTTCGGTCTCATGCCCGTCCGACTCGATGATATTTTGCATCAGACGCACAGTATCCATGCTTTCGAATTCTCCGTACGCGTCCGGGGGCAGATTGAGCGATTGGAGCAGCGTTTTGTCTTTGATGTTTGCCAGAATAGCTACCAGCCACTTATGTATCTTCTTGGCATCAGGCATCGTTTTTCCTTGCTTTCTAAAAATGAGCAGTCAGAGCAATATGCCCTGACTGCTTCGCTGCGCAATCCATCGAACCTGCAAATTTAAAGATGCAGAGATCACTTTTTTGAGTCGCTTTTTTCGGGCGGCGAATCTCGTGGTTCCAGTAAACCCCATCTCCCGGCAGCCAGGTAAAGGATTTCAAGGATTAGATCTTCGTAATCGATGCCTTCCGCCGCAGCTTGCAGACACAGATCGCTGTAGCCGGGGGTCAGACCGGGCAACGGGTTGATCTCGATCAGGCGTGGGTTGCCATCGGCATCCATACGAAAATCCACACGAGAGACATCGGTGGCAAAGATGAGACGGTGTCCGCGCAAAGCCAGACGATGCAGCTTCTTGGCCAGGTCCGGTTCGACATCTGCCGGACAGATATATTCGGGAGCCCCTTCATCCCCCAACTGTTGTGCCTTGGCGGCATGACTATAAATACCCGGCGTGGTGGATTTTTCGGTTTGTAATTCTAGGATGGGCAGGCGGTGGAAACCATCGGGATCGTACCATTCGGGATGGCGGCTGTGCGATTTTGCGTCGCGGCGTCCTAATTGCCCGACGGTAAATTCACGACCGGGGAGGTAGGCTTCGACCAGGGCCGGTTGTTTGTATGAGTCGATAATGTAGTGGATGCGTTCATACAAGTCGGTTTCGGTTTCAACACGCGCTTTCATGTCGACGCCCATGCCAGTCCCTTCGCGGGCGGGTTTGACGAAGAGTGGAAATTTCATTTCTGCGCGCAGACGTTCTTCGCCAAAGATGAATTCCTGGAAGGGTGCGACGGGCAGGCCGCGGTCGCGCCAGATTCGTTTAGTCAGGGTTTTGTCGAGCGCAATGCCGTTGGTCAACACGCGTGAACCCGTGTAGGGGATACGCAGCATTTCCAATAAAGCCGGAACCTGTGCCTCGCGTGCGTCGCCGCCCAGGCCCTCAGCGATGTTGAAACAGATGTCGGGTCTAAATTCTTTCAGCGCATACGGCAAGTTCTCATCAGCCATAAGGAAGGTTGTCTCATGGCCGTCTGTTTCAATTGCTTTTTGAATGGATTGGACGGTTTCGATATGGTCGAAATCGGCGAATGCATCCGGGGGGACGCCCTCCGGTTTGGGTTGGCTCTCATCCTTGATGTTGGCTAACACTGCGACACGCCAGGAACGCTTCGAACGTGAACCGGGAGGCTGCCCCCCGTCATTTTTAGTAGTTTTTATTTCGGACATTTTTCTCCTTTTGTCTCAGTTACCAATATTTACTGTCATAGTATAAAGGAACACCCGCAAAACTCAAGCGTGACGCAGCGGTGAAGAAAACCAACTCAGTGAAAAAGG
>JASFRG010000103.1:0-17595 GCA_050115035.1 Anaerolineales bacterium
ACATGTTCTTCAAACTGTTTCTCTGTTAGACTCGTTGGTATCGTGCTCATGGCTGAACTCCTTCTGTGGGTTGTGTTCACAGTCATGATGCACGATTTCTCCAATTTCGAAAAGTTTCAATTAGTTCAATTTATGAAAGGGCTTTCTCTGCCAAAATGGCTTCTGACATTTTGCTATGAAGAGTGGATACAGCATCATAATTCCAGAACTTGACGAGTTTTTTTATAGGGGCAAAGGCAGTCAGAGATAACTTACTTTCAAATTCTGCTTTTCTATGCCCATCTGCAACAATGTGAAATTCAACTCGAAAATCCTGAAATTCCATGAACTTTAGCAAAGACCGGTGAATGTTTGTAGAATGTTCGACTTCAAAAAATGCGGATGGATACCTGCGTTCATTGAACCAGGTGACATCAATAGTCAAAGCCTGTCTCAAAACTTCTTCATAAGTGAATTGATAAAACTCAGCGAGATTCGCAACTTCTCCTAATTTCTTTTGTGAGAATGGTTTATTTTTATCTTGAGCCGGGATGAAAGTTTTAAATCCTCTCAAATTTCCAATCTCCACAATCAATCCTTGGAAGAATGAATGTGAATATTCTTTCCCTTTTTCAGAAGCTTGCTCTTCTGAGAAAAGTCGCATCACTTTTTCCTTCTCAGAAGTCAGTGCCCAAAGGCCAGGACGGATTTTGAAAAACTCATCTCGCACTTGAACAATTCGGCGAATGCTGGCAAACGGCGTTTTGGTTTTCCACTCTGAACCGGGGATGTTTGGCGCAGTTTGATACAACTGCCCGAGTGTTGCATACCCACCATACTGTTTCATAGCCTCTATCACTGCTTCATATTGTTTCATCATTCCACCTCAATGAACCTATCGTAGTTGACCTAATTGTTTTACATCAATCCAACAATCATCGCAAATCTCAGGTAAAACTGCTGAACCTTCTTCCCAGCATACTCTTTTTCCGCATCGTTCACAAGTCCAAAGTTCACCTTTGCATTGGACGTGATTCTTGCTTTGACAACCGATAAATCTTCCAGTTTTATTGAAGTAAAGTTTACCAATGAAATCAAAAATCAACATACCCCCTAAATAACAGAATGCCACTCAAATTACCACCTTCTTTGAGTGACATTCGATAGACCTGACAGGTTTCCCGTGATGACTGATCGACAAGATACTTCGCTCGCAAACGTGCGCTGGTGAGAAAGCACCTGCTATAACCTTTCCGGTCTGGAAGATTTTTACAGCGCCAGCAACTCCTCCAACTCCTTGCAGCGCTCGCTGATAAACTCCCGCGCACCCTGCGGGTCGTCTACCTGGGCGGCATAATTGGCGAAGTTCAGCATGCGCGCGGCCCACAGCGTATGCAGGTCGCGCTGGGAGAAGGACGGCCAGACGCGCTCGGTCGCGTATCCCGCCTGGAAAGCGGCGGTCAGCTCGATGTAGTCCGACGTGTTGCGCAGGTAGTACAGGCAAATGGCAATGTCCTGGACGGGATAGCCCAGCGCCAGATCTTCGAAATCGATCACATACAACTGTCCGCGGTAGATGTGCACGTTCCAGAAGTGCAGGTCCGCGTGGATGAGGAAAGGCCGCCCCAACTCCCGGTACAGGTTCGCCAGGATGGGCTCCACCCCCGCGATGCCGCGCTCCATCAGCGCCACCTGCTGCGGTGTGAACACATGACTGTATTCGGGTGTGTTGTAGACCACTGGCTCGTCGGGGTAATAGAAGACCCTGTCCCAGCGTTTGGGGCGGAGTTGCGTAGGCAGGCTGAGCGTCTCGGCGTGATTGTGCAGCTTCGCCATGATTACGCCCAACTGGCGATAAGCCCCCGGGCTGACTCGCTTTGCGAGCTGACTACCGGGCACCCACCTGTACAGCGCCACGCGTCTCTCCCCCGGGACGCCTGCTACGCTTACAAACGACAGATACTCACCGTCTCTGCGCGCGATGGGCTGGGTCACGCGCAGGTCAGTATCGCGGGCCAGCGCGCTCAACCAGAACATCTCAGTCTGGTTTTCAGCCAAACTCGAATCCAGCTCCGAGTATAGCCGGATGACGTATTTCTCCCCGTCACGCGCATCCACCCGAAACATGGTGGTACTCTCGGTGGTCAGGTAACACACCCGCGCAACGTCGAAAGGATATGCTTCCAGCGCCTTGAGACACAACTGCCTCAAGCGCAGGATTTTTCCGCGGGGGGTGAGTTTGTCGTAGGGTTTCATGATATAAGCTCAAGCTGCCGTTCCCGGCGGCGGGACGCCGCCTAGGGCATGTTTGCTAAAACGCCTCCACCACCTTCTTCCAGAAATCATCTTCCTCGCCCGGAAGAAGACTTACACAAACACCGACGAAGAAATCTTGAAGCGCTCAGCCAGCGCCCGAATCTGTCGGACGTTCAACTCGCGCTTGCCGCTCAATATTTCCGAAACCACCCCCTGCGAACCAACTTCGGGTAGTTCGGATTGAGTCAACCCTTGCTCTTCCATAAGAAAGCGTAGAACATCGGCGCCTTTGGCTTCAGAGATGGAATGATGTTCTTCTTCATAAGCCTGGATCAACGTTCCAAGTGTATCCAGTAAGCTGTAAAGTGAGTGGCTTTCGTCCGTGCCGATTTCATCCAGCAGTTCGTTCATTCGTTCTACAGCCGCATTATATTCACGCTCGTTACGAATTGTGAGCAGGGGACCAATGTACTTCCATGAACTCCGAACTTCATTAGAAAAGTTTGTCAATCCTCTTTTTTCTTTCTTCGCACTTTAGAGAAACTTCGCGTACTTCGTCTCTTCGCGGTAAAAACCTAAAACGCCGCCACCACCTGCTTCCAGAATTCATCCTTCTCGCCTGGCGTGAAGGGCGTGTACAGCGTCAGCCGGTCCGCGATTCCGTTATAACGTTCCTTCAACTTTTCGGGCAGCGACTCTGCGTCCGTGACCAGGCAGAAGGTCTCCAGGATCTCGTCCGTGATCAGGCCGAACATCTCGCCCCACTCTTTCCTGGCCGCTAGCGACGAGAGCTTCTCGGCCACGTCTTCCCAGCCGTGAAGCGCGAACACCGGCCGGTAGGAGGGCGTGGAGGCATAGAACGAGATCTGCGCGCGCGCGAAATTCTCTTCTTCGGGCGTGGTGGCTACAAAGGCCGTCACTGAGACGGACAAATCCCCCCGCTTCCGGTCCGCTTTGGCCAGTCCCCCCTCGATGGCCGGGAGAATCACCTCCCGCAGGTAGCGCGGGCTGTTGAACGGGTGCACGTGGAAGCCGTCGCACACCTCGCCGGCCAGCCGCGCCAGTCCCGTGTTGACCCCTGCGATGTAAATTGGAATTTGCCCCCCCTTCGCTTCCCCCCCGTTCACGGGGGGGACTGAGGGGGGGGAGGGCAACGCCCCCGGATTAAAGAACGGAGACATCAATTTGATCTTGTAGTATTCCCCGTCAAAACGCAGTTTGGTATCGTTCTGCCAGCAGTCCCAGAAAGCGCGGATGACCTGGATCTGCTCGCGCAGCTTGTTGACCGGTGACTCCGGCCAGGGCATCCCAAAACGCTTCTCGATGTGACCCCTGACCTGCGTGCCGAGCCCCAGGATGAATCTGCCCCCCGACTGGGCTGCCAGGTCCCAGGCTGTGTAGGCCAGGTCCGCGGGCGAGCGCGCGAACGAGACCGCGATGGCTGTACCCATTTTTAGCTTCTGGGTATGCTCGGCGATCAGCGTGCAGGGCAAAAAGGGATTGTGCTGGGTCTCCGAGGTCCACAGGCAATCGAAGCCTATCGCTTCAGCAGCTTCCGCCACCGCCGGGACGTCCGTCAGGTGCATGGGAGCTAACGCCGCGTCAAATTTCATAATAGGTCTCCAAGGTCAAAGTGGTCTAACAAGTCCGACATATCAGACCTGTTAGACTTGTCCGACTAATCAGACAACAAATACGCCAAAATCCAATTCGTGGTCGCAACCAGCGCCTCGGTATGCGTGCGCTCGTAATTGTGGGAGGCGTCCACACCCGGGCCGATCAGCGCTACAGCCACATCCCCGCCTGCGCGCCAGAAGGCCTCGCCGTCCGAGCCATAGTAGGGATAAATGTCCACTTTGTACGGGATTTCGTGTTCATCCGCTAATTTCCGCAGCTTGTTCGACAGGCCATGATGGTAGGGCCCGCCGCTGTCTTTGACACAGATGGTGGCGTGGAACTCGTCCGACTCCTGGCCTTCGCCCACGGCAGCCATGTCAACGGTCACCAGTTCGGTCACGTTTGTGGGGATGCCTGCGGAGGCGCCGTGTCCAACTTCTTCGTAGTTGCTGATGTGGAAGGTCGTCGTTTGGGCAGGAACTACCCCGGAATCTGCCAGGGACTTGATCGCGGCCAGGATAGCGGCCACGCAGGCCTTATCGTCCAGGAAGCGCGAGCGGATGAAGCCGTTCGTCAGTTCCACACGCGAGTCGAAGGAGACGAAGTCGCCCACTTGAATCTCTAACTCCTTTACATCCTCCACATTGGACACTTTCGCATCCAGCCGGATTTCCATGCCGTCTTTGTCGCGTTTGGTCTCCAGGGATTTGACGCCGTGCACGTGCGCCGAGGCTGTATTGACCAGCAGCGAACCGCGTACCTTCTCTCCCCCGCTGGTGTGTACCCAGCAGCCCTCGGTCTCAACCGCCGGCAGCAGCAACCCGCCAATACGCGTGATCGACAGCCGCCCGCTGGACTTGATCTCCTTGACCATCGCGCCCAGCGTGTCCACGTGGGCGGTCAGCGCGCGAGGAGCATCGCTATTTTGCCCTTCCCAGACGGCCACCAACGCGCCCTTGCGCGTGCGGTTCGTTTTGAGTTGAGAATAGCCAGAGAGTTCTTTCTCAACGAAAGCGATAGCCTCTTCGGTGAGACCGGTTGGCGAGGGGATGTTGAGTAAGTTGACAAGAAATTTGGTTAAATATTCGGTATCAATAGCTGGGAGTGACATATAAATCCTCGATAATTGGTGTGATCGGTCTGACAGGTCCGACATATCGGACTTGTGAAACTTGCTAGACTTGTTAGATCTGTGAAACTTCCAGACCTTCGAATTCAGAAATTGTTTTACGCATCACGTCCGGGATGGGCACGCTTTTTCTGGCATGATAATCGTAAGACACCAGGATAACCTCCCCGGAAGCCAGCACTTCTCCCGTCTCACTATGGACGATGTTTTGATCCACCGTCATAGATTTGTTTCCCATTTTGCTGAAGCGCACCCCAACCTTGACTGGTGTGCCATATTCCACAGCGGCGTGAAAGGTGACGCGCGCCTCGGCCATGATGACGCCGACATCCAGGAAGGATTGTCCCGGTTTGAACAGCCCCAGATGGGTGAAATACTTGATGCGGCCTGCTTCGAAAAAGGTCAGGTACTTGGCGTTGTTCAGGTGGCCTTGCGGGTCCAGGTCGCCGTAGCGGACTTCGATGGGATGGAAGAAGCGAAATTCAGACATGGGAGGATTATACGCTATGTAAGGCCTGACAGGTTTGCCAAACCTGTCAGGCCTTAATCTTTAGAATAAATGTGCTATACTCGGCGCATGAAAGTCATCCGCTCCTCCGACATCGGAAACTACCTGTACTGCCGCCGTGCCTGGATGTATCGCCAGCAGGGCTACCAATCCGAAAACCAGGCCGAACTTGCCAGCGGGACCGAACTGCACCGTAAACACGGACGCAAGGTCATGGCATCGGGGATATCACGTACGATTGGACTGATCCTTTTGTTGGCAGCGCTGGTGCTGCTCGTCAGCTATTGCACTGCGAACTGGATTTAGGATTTACCATGAACGCTCATCTCCGCGTTGCCCGCCCGACCGATCACCTGGATACCATCGTCAAAATGTACAAAGACGGCCTGGGCCTTGAAATCATCGGTTCATTCCAGGGCCACAATGGTTTAGATGGTTTTATGCTAGGAAGTGCCGGGATGGATTATCACCTCGAGTTCACTCGGCAGCGTGGGCATTCGGTTGGACGTGCGCCTACAGAAGACAATCTGCTGGTTTTCTACCTTTCGGATAGAGAAGAATGGGAAGCGCGTTGCGAGCAAATGGAGGCGGCCGGGTTCAGACCTGTTCCATCCTATAACCCCTATTGGGACAGGTTGGGCAAAACCTTCGAAGACCTGGACGGCTACAGGGTGGTCATTCAAAATGCGAATTGGGCGAATGATTGATTTTGTTGGTTCGATATGCTGTACGTTGTAATCTTACTTTTTATTCTGGCGCTGGTTTTCTTCTGGCGTTCCGGTCAGCAGCGCCGTGAGGCCGGGCTGCCTGGTGGACGGGTCATTTACACTGATACCGATGCTTGGGGAAAGGTCGAGCGTCCGCTGTACTACCAGCCACTCAAATTGACCGGCAAACCCGATTATCTTATTCGTCAGAATCGGATTGTTATCCCGGTGGAGGTCAAATCCGGGCGTGCGCCGGAGTCGCCCTACGACTCGCATATCTACCAGTTGGTCTCGTATTGTCTGTTGGTTGAGAAAACATATGGGAAACGTCCGCCCTATGGAATCATCCATTACAACGACCGCGATTTTGCCATCGACTACACTCCGGAATTGGAGTTTGCCTTGATGGAACTGCTGGCTGACATGCGCCGTGACGAGATTAAAGAGGATGTCGACCGTTCGCATGAGCAGGCTGCTCGCTGTGCTGGTTGCGGGTACAGGAATCTTTGCGATCAGAGTCTGGTTTAATGTAGGGTGGTTCGAATCCTTTCATCTACAATGTGAATTGACCCCTATACAACAGGTATAATTGCGTCATTATGTCCGATCCTTTCCTCCCGCAGCGCCCGGTCGTGACTTCCTATCCCAAGATGCCGGCCGCGTTTGCTGAAGCTGAAGCAATTTCCAATTATCTTGTTGAAAAAGGCTTGCAGACTCCCTGTGGGTCGTTGTACGATGAAGCTTTACGAAAGCGCGTTAAAAATGGTGAGTTCGACCTGCTCATCGCTGTTGGCGGCGACGGTACCATGCTGCGCGCAGGGCATTTGTGCGCCCCGTGCGGCCTGCCTATCCTGGGCATCAACTTGGGGAGGCTGGGCTTCCTGATCCAGGTGCAGCAGGAAGAGTGGCGCGATATGATCGAGCGCCTGCTCAACGGCGAATCCTGGATCGAGAACCGTTTTATGCTGCGTGTTGAGCATCTTCGTGCGGGGGAAGTGATGGGCACCTGGCAGGCGCTCAATGAAGCTGTGGTCGGGCGCGGACAGTATCTGCGGCCCGTCAAGCTGGCTGCCAGTGCTGACAGCCATGTGTTAACCACATATATCGCGGATGGTCTCATTGTGGCCACACCGACCGGTTCTACCGCCTATGCGCTGGCTGCTGGGGGACCGATCCTGCCTCCGGAATTGCGCAACATGCTGATCGTCCCGATCGCACCGCACCTGTCTGTGGACCGAGCTGTGGTGCTGGCTGAAGGGACGTCCATCAGCATCGATGTAAAAAGTGAGAACGCGGTCCTCAGCGTGGATGGGGCTATCCCCACTGGCCTGGCTGAGGACGACCGTGTGGATATCCGCGCGGCGGGGTATGCAGCCCAATTTGTCCGCTTCGGAGATGCGGGTTATTTTTATCGCAACCTGACCGCGCACATGAACCAAAATCCTGCCATAGGAATGTCCCGATGACAGAAGAACCCAATACTTTATACTGCTACGTCCATCCGAACCGAGAGACCAGCTTGCGCTGCAACCGCTGCGAACGACCTATCTGCACGCAATGCGCGATTCACACACCTACCGGGTACCGTTGTAAAGAATGTGTCCGCGAGCAGCAGCGGATTTTCAACACAGCCGAATGGTACGATTATTTGATCGGTTTCGGAGTCGCAGCCGCGCTTTCCCTGGTTGCCAGCATCCTTCTGCTTGTAATTTCAGGGTTTATCGGATTCTTTATGTGGTTTGTTTCCTTTGCGATTGCTGGCGCAGCTGGTGCCTTTATTGCCAATATCACGCAGTCCGCATTACGCAAACGGCGCTCTAAGCAATTGTTCTGGCTGACAACTGTGGGTGTGGTTGTCGGGGCCGTTCCGGTTATCCTTTTCCTGCTACTCACTGGTAGTTACTTTTCGATCATCTGGCAGGGACTTTACCTCTTTGTCGCCACACCGACTGTCTATGCTCGCATCTCTGGTTTTCAATTTTCTAGATAACCTATGCTCACTGAACTGCGCATCCAAAATTTCGCCATTATCGATAAACTCGAATTGAAATTTGGTTCCGGTCTGATCATCCTGACCGGCGAAACCGGTGCGGGCAAGTCTATTATTCTTGATGCGGTCAGCATGCTGCTTGGCGGCCGCGCCGAGACCACCGTCGTCCGCTCTGAGACTGAGAACGCTTTTGTCGAAGGCCTCTTCAGCCTCAAGGGTCCGGAACGGGATGCGCTGCATGAAATTTTAAAACGAGAAGAACTGCTGGATGACGATGACTACCTCACACTGACCCGCGAAGTCCGCCGCGAAGGACGCAGCGTGGCCCGCGTCAATGGCCGGACCGTGAACGTGTCCCTGCTCAAAGAATTGGGTGCGCTGCTGGTGGATATCCACGGTCAATCGGAACACCTTTCGCTACTAAATACGAACGCGCACCTGAACCTGCTGGACCGTTACGCAGGTGTAGGCGCTGATTTGAAGGAATACCGGGGGAGCTATCACAAATTGTTGTCTGTGCGCCACGAGTTGAAAGAGTTGCGCCGGGCTAAAGAAGATGCCGAACGCCGCATCGATTTCCTGACCTACCAGGCCGATGAGATTGAAGCAGCCAGGCTCAAACTTGGTGAAGATGATGAGCTGAAGCTCGAACGTGACAAGCTGGCTAATGCCGAATCTCTGGCAGAATATGCCCAGCAGGCTTTGGCTGCGCTGGATGACGGCACGCCCGAATCGCCTGCTGCCAGCGACCTGGTGGGACAGGCTGCCCAGGCCATGATGGGATTGGCCAAAATAGACACCGATCACTCCGAGCTTTCCGAGCAGGCAACTGTTTTGGAAGAGACCTTGTCAGATTTGGTGCGGAGCTTGCGCGATTACCTGGAAGAGGTCGAGTTCAACCCCAAACGATTGGAAGAGGTCGAGGAGCGCCTGGACCTGATCTTTGGTCTGAAACGAAAATACGGCGGCACGATCGAAAAGGTCATCGCTTCCGGTGAAGAAGCCAGGAAGCAACTGGAGAACATCAGCCAGGCCTCGGAACGCATGGATGAACTCGAAGCTGAAGAGAAAACTTTGCTCAAGAAACTGGCCGAACTGGGTGGCGTGCTTTCTAAAAAACGTCAAGGAGCCGCGGCTGATCTGGGTAAAGCCATCGAAACCGAGTTGGATGATCTGCGCATGGCCGAAGCGCAATTTTCGGTCGATTTCAAAACCAAAGAAGACCCAAAAGGCATCCCGTTGGAAGATGGCAAACAACTGGCCTTTGACCACAACGGGTACGATCAAGTGGAATTTATGGTGGCTCCCAACCCCGGCGAGGGATTGAAACCGCTGGTTAAAGTCGCTTCGGGTGGTGAGACCTCGCGTCTGATGCTGGCTCTCAAGAACGTGTTGGCCAGTGCGGACGAAGTTCCCAGCCTGATCTTTGATGAAATCGATCAGGGCATCGGTGGGCGCGTTGGCCTGGTTGTTGGTCAGAAGCTTTGGCACCTGGCGCGCAATCACCAGGTCTTCTGCGTCACGCACTTACCGCAGTTGGCCGCTTTTGGCGATGAACACTACCAGGTGCAAAAGCTGGTCCAGGACAAGCGCACATTAACCCGCGCTGAACCGCTGGAGGCTGACGCCCGTCTGCTTGAATTGGCCCAGATGCTGGGACAAGTCGGTGGAGCTACCCTTCAATCTGCAAATGAAATTTTTCAAACTGCCCAAGACCTGAAAGAGAACAACAAATAATTAGGAGTTGCGCACCTGAACAAGAGATTCCCGAAGACAAGGTGCCTTTTCATGAACTGCGCAAGTTCTAATAACAATATTTGGGACCCTTTTTTGCCACGAAGAGCGACAAAGTTAATAAAGCCCGCTTGTGTTATTGCGTTATTGACACGGAAAGTTCCAGGTGGGTATACAAATGTAGCCGTGTGGCATGTGGGAGGGCTTGGGGAAGCAGGGAACCCACGTGATCAGCCCTGGGATGTAGGGGAGCACGTTCTAGGGCTGATTTTATTCTTCATAGAATACCCCGTGGCTTGCTACGCGGGTTCTGTGCCTTAGCAAAATCTGTACCCGTAGGGGCAAAATTTCGTAATACGCCGTCCGCTTGCGGCGGGGATAGAAATTTTGAAGATTTTGCAAATTTATTTAAGCAGGAATACCCCCCTTAACTTCACGAACAACCTGTAAGTTTTCTTAGATTCTCCTGATAAAATTCTACGTAAATCTACATTGACGCATGCGTATTCCTTTGTACAATAGTGCCGTACATAGGGAAATCTCTCCACCAAGGTTTAACATGCTGCGAAAACGTATACAACTCGGTCTCATCCATGCTGCAGTTGCAATTACTCTTGTGCCTATTAATAGCACACTCAATCGAATCTTAATTGAGGACATTGGTATCTTGGCGATCGTTGTGACTTTACTTTTCTCACCGCCCTATTTGTTTTCATTTGTCCAAGTTGGTATCGGATCATTTTCGGATAAGCATCCTATTTGGGGATTTCGGCGTACACCATATATCGTTGCTGGCTTAGCCTTCTGTGTGGCCGGTTTAATGCTTGCCACACGTGTTGCCATTCTAATCTCGGAAAATCTCTGGCTTGGTATCGGGCTGGGCATCCTGACTTTTGGGGCCTGGGGGATGGGATTCAATCTGGCAACTGTATCTTACTTCTCGCTGGCTTCAGAACTTTCTGGCGAAGAGGGGCGATCCAAGACAACTTCTATTATGTTCTTCATCATGATCTTGTCTATTATTGGTACCGCAACTGGAGTCAGCAGATACTTAGAGACCTACACGCCCGAACGCCTGCAAAATGCATTCACCTCGGTCGCCTTTATCGCATTGGTCATGGGTATTCTTGGTCTGTTTAAACTCGAACCTCCCCATTCACAGTCTATCGTAACCGAGAAACGGCACTCTTTGCGAGAAGTTTACAAGGAAATTACGGCCAACCCTCAGGTAAAGCGTTTTTTTGTTTATCTGGTCCTGATGTTGGCTGCCGTTCTTGGACAAGATGTATTGCTTGAACCTTTTGCCGCACGTGCATTCGACATCCCAGTGGATAAAACAACATTTATTACTTCCATTTGGGGAACCGCTTATCTGGTATCTCTATTGTTAACTGGCCTGATAGGGGGGAGAGTCTCGAAAATTATCATTGCCCGTTTGGCATCGTGGCTGGCAATCGCGGCATTTGGGGTTATTGCAATAAGCGGTTTCGTAGGCGGCCTGTACTTGTTCTACGCTGGATTGGTCATTTTAGGGATTGCTACTGGCCCAGCGACAGTCTCCAACATCTCTATCATGTTAGATATGACTGTGCCTGGCAAAATAGGCATGTTCATCGGAGCCTGGGGTTCTGCAAGCGCCTTTGCCCGCCTGCTCGGCTCTATTACCACAGCAATTGTCCGCGATGCCGTAGATGCCATGCCTTTCAATGCTGGAACGATTGGTTATGCCATCGGATTTCTATTGCTGGCAGTATTTTTATTGATTTCACTCGCGATTCTTAAGAAAATCGATGTGACTACCTTTATAAAAAACGTACACATTAATGATAGCTCGACAAATTCCGTTATAGAGCACGCGGCCCTATCAGGTGATATTTAATGATGTGTCCGCATTCGAACAGAAGATTGATGAACTTACCTTTGCAGATAAAGTCGTCCTGGCGACGGATTGATACCCATGAGTAACTGGCTATCTCTAAGCGCGGCTGCAGAATTGCTGGGAGTCCATCCAAGCACGGTACGGCTTTGGTCAGATAAAGGAATGCTGCCCGTGCACCGCACCAAAGGTGGACACCGTCGTTACAAAAGGGATGAAGTAATGCTATGGGCGCAGACCGCCCGTGAAGTACGCACGGTACAACCCGAAGATTTGATGCAGTCTGCAGTGCGGAACGTGCGTATACAGGTCACTGAAGGCAGGCTTGAAGCAGAATCCTGGTATCAGAAACTGGATGAAGAGGCGCGGTCCCAATACCGGCAGAGTTCCCGTTCGCTTTTTCAAGGATTGATGAACTTCCTGGCCTCAACCAATGAAGATGCGGATTCTGAAGCCTTTGCCGTAGGTTACGAATATGCTTCGCGCGCGCGCCGCTACAACCTGAGCTATGTAGATGCGACCCGCGCATTTATGTTTTTCCGTAACGTGCTGATCGAATCGGTCATGAAAGTGTACAGCGAAGCCAATATCCCTTCCGGCAAGGCCTGGGAGAAGATGCTGGGCAAGATGCACACTTTTACGGATCAAATTTTAATCAGTTTGTTAGACACCTATCAAGCTTTGGAGATGAATTCTAATGGCAAAGGCTAAATCCCCCCGTGAATATCCGCCAATCTACGAAAAAGTCTTCCCAGTTGTTTTGGGATTTCTGGGAATCGTTATTGTTACACTTCTGGTGATCACCGTCGCCGTTGCTTTACGCCTGATAGGGGCGGGATAATCTTTAACTTTCTATTTTGGAGGATCTATGCTTAATACGCTCGTACCTTTGGCTTCCAGTATTATTTCTTTTATCTTCGCTTTTTTCGTTTTCAAACGTTATGTGACACGTAAGGGCACTTACCTGCTGTTTTGGGGACTGGGCACGGTCTTCTACGGCATTGGCGGATTCTGCGAGTTTTATTACGGCGCTTTCGGCTGGAACGCGCTGGTTTTCCGTCTGTGGTATTTGTTTGGCGCGATTTTAGTCGCGGCCTGGCTCGGGCAGGGGACCGTGTACCTGCTGGCCAAAGAACGATGGGCCAAAATACTGACGGTCATCCTTGTGATAGGTTCGCTCTACGCAACATATAAAATCTTCGGAGCGCAGCTCGATCCCGGCTTAATGACTGGTTCCGGGCATACAGGCGGCGAACTCAGCGGCCATGCCATCGTTACGGATGGCGTGCGTGTGCTGACGCCCTTCTTCAATCTGTATGGTACGCTGACGCTGGTAGGCGGTGCGGCTTACTCGGCTTTCATCTTCTGGCGCAAGCGCGTGCTGCTGCACCGTGCCCTTGGAAATATCCTGATTGCCACGGGCGCGATGCTGCCAGCATTTGGCGGGCTTTTCAGCCGTTTGCAGGTTCCGGGTGCCTTATATCTGGGTGAGTTCTTCGGCGTGATTCTGTTGTTCCTGGGTTTCCTGCGAGCTACCACGCCGATGGGTGAGACTATCCAGGCTCCTGCGCCTGCGGATTAGTATTCCCCTTATGAACCGCGGAGACGCGGAGTTCGCAGAGAAACATTTTCCCAATGTTCTCATCGTCTCTGCTTTGTATTTTTAGCGCTATAATCAAAATATGATTCTAGACCTTCCACTTATCCTTGAAACGCGGCGCAATCACGCCTTGGAGCATGCCACCATCCACATGCTTTCAGCAAAATATCCTGAACGACACCTGGCCGGACATTCCAACCCGACCGGGTTTTTCGTGCTTGGCAACGTCACTACCGATGACCTGAAATCCGCTGTGACAGAAGCCTGGACGCGCTTGCGTGCTGGTGAAAGCGAGTTGGCCATTCACGCCGGATGCGGGACCAATTTTGCCACCACCGCGCTCATGGCCGGGACTTTCGCCTGGTTCCCTTTAAGCGGCTCCAAATCCATGCGAAAGCGGCTTTGGTTGCTGCCATTCGCGATCGTATTTGGCGTTCTGGGATTCATGCTCAGTCAACCACTGGGACCTATCCTGCAGGCCAAAGTCACCACCGAAGCGGATTTAGGGGATCTGCAAGTCGAAGACATCCTCCCTGTACGCAAAAGCGGCGTAGCCGTCCATCGTGTGATTACGAGGAATTAGTCACGGAGACCCAGAGCCACAGAGTTTTTTTCATTTCTATGTGTCTCCGAAACTCTGTGGTAAACACCATGCCCAACGTTTATTTCCTGTACGGCAACGACGAATTCGCAATAACTCGCCGCCTGAAAGAGTTCGAGGCGGATTTCAGCGACTCTACCAGTGCGGATATGAACACTGTCCGTCTGGATGCGCGCACGATGAGCGAGAACGACCTGAACATGGCTGTTAATGCCATGCCATTTCTGGCTCCCAGGCGTCTTGTCACGCTGGCAAACCCTTCGGGAAAATATACCAATCCCAATCAACGCAAGAAGTTCAAGGAATTCATCGAGAAAGCCCCTGAGACAGCACACCTGGTTATCTATGAGGAGATGGAGCCCCGTGATGTGAACAAACACTGGCTGGTGAAATGGAGTGGGAAGAATAGCAAGCTGGTCAAAACGCAGTCCTTTATGCTGCCGCGTCCGTGGGAGATGACCGGTTGGATCGTCAATGAAACCAAGTCCCAGGGCGGTGAAATCGAGCCACCTGCCGCAGCAAAACTGGCCGAAATGGTGGGCGTTAATACACGTCAGGCGGGGCAGGAGATCGCCAAACTGCTGGCGTATGTCAACTGGGAGCGGCAGGTCAGGGTCCAGGATGTCGAAGCGGTCAGTATCGTCACAGCGCAGGAGAGCATCTTTGATTTTGTGGATGCCCTGTCAACCGGAGATAGCAAGTCTGCACAGCGGCTGTTACATCGCTTGCTGGAGAATGAAGATGCGTTCTCTTTGTGGGGCATGGTCATCCGGCAATTCCGTCTGCTGCTGCTGGCGCGTGAAGTGCTCGACGCACGGGGTGGCAAAGAAGTGGCGCGCTCATTAGGTGTACATCCATTTGTAGCCGAGAAAACAACCGGGCAGGCGCGCGCTTTCACCTTGCCGGTGCTGGAACGCATTTATCATAAACTGCTGGAAATCGACGAGGGGGCCAAAACCGGTCAATTTTCGCTGGAGCTGGCGTTGGATACGCTGGTGGTGGAGTTGACGCGGGCATAACCATTTTTCCCCCGCATGTAAGAAACAAATTCATAACCATATCTGATTCTCTACAGAGGTAGAGATGATAAAACGTATATGGAAACCCCTGATATTCATATCGCTTGTCGGTGTGTTGGTTGCCGCTTTATACCTTCAGGTTAACTCTCTGGAGCGTAGATCGGTGGGGACCGGGATCGGTGAGCTTGCACCGGATTTTACCGGCACTACACTGGAAGGGGAAAGCATCAGCCTGAACGATTTTCGCGGACAGATTGTGCTGGTCAACGACTTTGCCACCTGGTGCGGACCCTGCCAGGCAGAGACGCCCTACCTTGTTGATGTTTACAAGAGCGAGAACGGCGATGTGGCGATCATCGGCCTGAATTTGCAAGAGGATAAGGCGAAAGTATCAGATTTCAAGGACCAATATAGCATTCCGTATCCGCTTGTTCTGGACCCGGATGGCGAAATAACCGAGCTTTATAACCCAATTGGGCTGCCGACCAGTTGGTTCATCGATTCAAAGGGCGTGGTGCGATATGTGCACGCCGGACCGATGACAACCTCGATGCTCCAGGAGACACTGGCCGCTATTCGCGAAGGGCGCGAACCAGACGTCTTTTCAGAATTGAACTGACTTGGAATGTAATCAATCCAATTTCACAACGAGCGGATGTCTTTCGGTTGCCCTTTCATGATAAATATCTGCCAGATAGGTGGCCAGCTTATCTTCATCAAGTTCAGCGGGGATAACCACTTCGTGAACTCTGGCTCTCACGCCCGTATTTGACTCGCGAAACAGCAACCATTCGCCGTCCTTGTGTTGGACGGACATCCTTTTCCCAAACACATCAAATTTTATAAACAACTTAAATCCTTGCATTTCATTGCGCTGCTGTCCTGATGACAACCAGCTTGTCCGTACCTGACTCCGCCCCCCAGACCTCGCCAGGCCGGCCCAAAATCTGACGGACTTGCGCATTCGGGCTGGGCAGTTGGTAAACGGTGAATTGTTCGATGTTCGGGTCGAAGCGCACAATGGCGTTTCCGCCGAAGTCGCTCAGCCATAGGATATCCTGTTCATCCACGAAAACCGCATAAGCCGAGGGTCGGTTTCCCGGCAGTTTCCATTCCTGCCAGGAATCGTCCGCAGGATTGTAAACTGCAACTTGACCTGCGTTCCACTCGCTGACCCAGATTTTTCCCTGTGAATCAGACCATACGCGCCGCGCACCCTGATTTGGCGTAGGCGGCTCCAGCACCGTGACCTCGTTCGTCCCCGTGTCGATCCGACCGACATAGCTGCCAGCCAACGAGGCATAGTAGACAACGCCCTCGGGCGTGACCGTGATTCCATACGGTCCACTTCCGTGCGGCGCATCGAAGACCTGCAAGTCTCCGGTTGAAGGGTCGAGGCGGCCATAAATACCGCTTTGTCCTGTAAACCAGAGGATACCATTCGGGTCGAAGACCGCCGTGTTGAGATTGGTATATCCACTATTGGCAGGCAGAGGAAACACCTGAACCTCTTCCGTCTGCGGATCGACGCGCACGATGGCGTTCTGACCACCATCCGTGATCCAGGGCGCGCCGTCGGGGCCGACGATAACGCCGTGCGGCGCGGAACCAGGCCCAAGCGGGATGTGATGCGTTTCGCCTGTGACCGGGTCGAGTCGCCCCAGTTCGCCCATCCGTTGGGCGGTGTACCAGACGGTTCCATCGGGAGCCGGCGCAACGTCATGCGGGCGGGACCCCGCAGGCACGGGATATTCCTGGATCGTATACTCAGCAGGTGAGATTGTACTTTCTGTAATTGGTTGGCTGGTGGGCGATTCGGCTGGGGATTCGTCTGTTGATTGTCCCTCTGTTGTCTGAGTTGGTGGAATGATAATGGTTGGGGGGGTGTCGGGTTCGGTAACCGGGCGCGGTGGACCGGAACAGGCGGCTAGCAGAGCGATCACAATAAAAGTGAAACTTAGCCGTAACATGAGTTACTCCTTTTTACCTCTAAAATATCGTCTCTTGTCGCCCTCCAAGTTTACCTCCCGGATTTTTTCACCTTCTTTCTAGCTCAGCAGGATATAGAGTCCCAACCCTATGCTGATAACAAAAAGAACAAAATAGAAATTGTAAAGTATTCCCCAGATGATCTTGATCGCTCGCTGATTTTGAGCTTTTGTCTTTTACCATAATTCAGCTCTCTTGAAATTTAGAACAATCTCTCCTGCCGTACATCATTGCCTGTATCAGAGCCGCTCCAGCCATACTTCTTCAAATCGATGCGCCCCTTCTCGTTAAAAAACACTCCCTCTGCTATCAGTAATTCCTTCTGCCGTTGCGCCCCCGGGCGCTGACTGATCTTTCCCTGTGCATTGATGACCCGTTGCCAGGGCACGTCATCGGGACAATTGGCCATCGCACCCCCTACCCAGCGCGGGCCGAAAGCGGCGTAAGCCTCGAGTTCCACACCCTGCGGTGGCGGCAGCATCTTGGCGACCTGCCCATAAGTGACAACTTTGCCCTTTGGAACTTGTCGCACCAGATCCCAGACCTGGGCGTAGTAGGCATCCTGATTGGAGGGAGATGTGAAGCGCATA
>JASFRG010000104.1:0-17565 GCA_050115035.1 Anaerolineales bacterium
TTTTCTTTTCCAGCAGCCTCTACAGTTGCAGTTCCACGGACAGAAGCACTGATAGCTTCAAGCGTGGCTTCTCTGGCAGCATCCTCTCCAGCACCTGGGCTACAGGCGCTGAACAAACTGATTAATAAAAGCAAGTGGATGACCAGATAAAATTTCTGCTTCATCGCTAGGTTATGTCTTTACGCTTCTGAAGGAACAATATTGCCACAAACAAAATCAAGATGATACCTGACTGGATTACCCAGGTTTTCGTGATCTTAGCCCAATAGGCCCCGCTGTCATTTTTGTCCACAAAGGTCCAGGGGAAATTCACATAGAACTGCTCGATAATGCTTTCAGCGGGGGTAACAGCCGAAGCCTGGGCAATTTGCCAGTTGATCAGTTCCGTCTGGTACGCGATCACTTCGCTCTTATACACTTCAGATTGAGCCTGGTAGGCTTCGATCTGTCGTTTGTAGTCTTCTTGGATTAGAGTCGCCTCACCTTCCCATTTTTGAAGAGCAGTAAAGAAATCGGCCATCGCTACGGTATCAGATTGATCGGCGGGTTCAACCGGACGTTCGGGCAGAACCGGTTCCGGTGGAGGCGGGGGAAGCGGGTTTGGTTCCACTGGTGGGGGCTCGGATATCTCCGGGTTGTAAAACAGTCCCAGACCCGGATAGTCACAAGAATCCTGCTCTAACATTTTCACGCCCATACAGGTGCAGCCATAATCCAGCTTATCTTCAATGGACATGGCCTTACGCACATCTTCCGGAAGCTGCCAACAGACATCCGCAGCCACATCCGAGCCAGCACCGCTGATACTCATTAACGCTTCAAATGCCCAACGGGTTGACGTCGGCGCACTGACGAAACTCGGCAGAGGAATCAAGGCGCCACCCAGAACAATCTGTGGCAGCATCAGGATAATGACCAGCAGGGGAGCAGAGTTGGAATTCGGCGCCAACGCCGAAGCAAAGAGTCCCAGCATCATTCCCGCCAGGGTCGCCAGAGCCAGTGTGATGTAAATCGGGAGGAAATCGGCCGCGCCACCTGGCACATCGAAGGCTAGGAAATGGACAATGGTGTATGCAGCTGCCTGGTATAGTGCCAGCAATCCGGCCACCCAAACCTTCGACATCACATAAGGCAGGATCTTTAGATTGACCAGACGCTCTCGTTTGTAAACATCCGCTTCCTTGACAATCTCGCGCATCTGCGAGATTCCCCCCACCATGACTCCGTAGACCGTCAACAAGAACAGCGTGATCATAACGTTTGCAAATATCCCCGTCGTGAAATCCATGGGATTTCGTCCAAGTAAAGCCGACAGTACAACATCCAACAGACTGACAATCGGTGCAGTCGCCAGCATCAAGGCCAGCCCGAAACGGTCGCGCGTTAGGATTTTGATGTTACGCGCAGACAGGATCAGGAACTGGCGGAATCCAGATACCTGACGAGTTACCGGGCGTTCTACCTTGCGAGGAGCCTGCTGCGGTTCTTTGGCAGGAACCGTGGCCCCAGTCATTTTGCCGCCTAAGGGATCGACGATATATTTCTTGAAGGCAGTATGCTCGCGATAGCGCTTGGCCCATTCTTCAGGAGTACCTTTGTTGGAATCATCCAGGATGGCATAAATCTCATCGAATTCCATATCGCCAGCGCGGCGATTGCGTTCTGGCCGGAACTGGTCGAAATATTCTAATGCTTCTTCTGGCGGACCAAACCATGCCAGGTACCCGCCGCGCGCCAGGAAGATGACTTTATCACCCAGCATCACGTTCTTGGTCGCGTGAGTGATCAATACAATCGTACGTCCCTGGTCGGCCAGACGGCGCATCAATTGCATCAGGGAGGTTTCCGTGCCCGGGTCAAGTCCGGAGGTCGGTTCGTCGAGGAAGAACAGCCCGGGTTTGGTGAGCAGCTCAACGCCAATCGAGACGCGTTTCTGCTGTCCACCGCTCAGCCCGCTGATTTGAACGTCTTTGCGGTGGGCCAGGTCGAGATCATCGAGCACTTCCATCACGCGCGTATGGCGTTCCTTGGCGGTCGTATCGGCGGGCATACGCAACTGAGCCGCATAATCCAGCGCCTGGTATACGGTCAACTCCATGTGGATGATGTCTTTTTGCGGCACATATCCAATGTCGTTGCGGATAGCATCAAAATGCTGGTAAATGTCGGTATCGTTGACGTACACATTCCCGTGGGTGGCAGGACGGTAGCCCGCGATGGCATCCAGTAAGGTCGATTTTCCACCGCCACTCTGACCCACCACCACCACAAATTCACGTGGCTTGAAGACCACGGAAATATCCTGCAAAATATTCAGGTCTTTACGTACCCACTTATTCAAATGGATCGCTTCGACTCTCAGACCACCGCTGTCATCGAATTGGGCTAACTGGTCCGCGCCAACGACAAAACGGCTTTGTCCAATGCGAATGGTATCGTTTGGTTTTAGCCAGGTTTCTTTCTCAATACGCACCCCGTTGACAAAAGTCCCGTTTGAACTGCGCAAATCGATAACGCGGAAGCGCTGCCCGACTTTCTCTACCTGAGCATGAAAACGTGAGACAGTCGGGGAAGCCAGTACAACATCATTGCTGGGTTCTCGCCCGATCTGGATCAGGTTCTTTTCAGCGAAGTCTATATCCTGCGCAGGTTGGCTGACCGCTTCGGCTGGCGCCTGATAAGACATGGTGACCATCACGCCCGGATCCTGGCCGCCTATGCGGAGAATATCGCCGTGATGCAAAACATGCGCGCCTTCCAACGGACGTCCCTCGACCTGCACCGGATTTTTAGCCTGCGGTAACATCTCCAACACATAGCCATCATCCATCCGATCCAGACGGGCATGTTGACTCGAAACAATCGGGGAAGGGATAACGATGTCATTGTCCTGTCCACGACCAATTGTAATAACCGGGCGCGTCAGGCTATATGTTTGAGAACTCTCTCCGGCAACCGTGACCACGAGTTTTGGAGGCGCAGCTTTCAAATTCTCGAAGTCAATACTTTGTTCGAGCTGGGTTTCTAATACGCCTGCAGAAGGATCGGGTTTTTTCGATACAACCGTACCCTGCGCCTCTTGTGGAGCAGAATAATCAAGGACAATCGCCTGCCCAAATCGGACCTGGTCGCCCGATTTTAGTTGTCGCCTTTCACTCACGCGCTGCCCATTGACGTAGGTGCCATTGCTGCTACCCATGTCTTCGATCATATAAGCATCGCCGTCACGCGTTAATCGGGCATGACGGCGAGACACGATCGGAGACGGGATTGTGATGTCAACATCAGGGTCGCGACCAACGATGATTTCTGATTTATTTAGTTCGAATGCTGTGGGGGAGGTCTTACTATCGCTGAGAATAAGTTTATAAGTATCAGATGGGGTCACGGGATAATCCTGTTTGATACAATTTGCAACCGAGGATTTGGATAAATGAAAATTTCATAATATAACGATCAGGATTGTTCTTTGTTACTAAATTCAATACCACCAATATTTTTACCAACAAGTGTTCGAAACATATCTCGCACTTGACAAAACCATAAACATGAATTAAGACTAATTGGATGAAATTATACCTTTTCAAAGGAACGCTTGTCAAGTTAATTTGGAACTCAGTGATATTTTTTTATATATTCCCGGGAACAATACGTTAGGCGGAAATTGATATGCATACTCTGGTTGACCTCCTGCGAATCAGGGCTGATCGACAGGCTGATCATTTAGCGTACAGGTTTATACAGGACAGTGAAGCCGATATAACCACTGTTACATACGGTGAGTTGGATCAACGTGCGCGTGCAATCGGGTCATGGCTGGAAAGCTTTGGCGCGACTGGTGAGCGGGCCTTACTTTTGTACCCCCCCGGGTTGGATTACATTGCTTCGTTTTTCGGGTGTTTGTATGCGGGCGTAACCGCCGTCCCTGCCTATCCACCGCGGCTTAACCGCCCTGTACCGCGCATCCAGGCAATTGTAGCGGATTCCCAGGCGTTATTTGCGCTAACTACTTCAACGATCCTCCACAACATCGAGCAGCGCTTCGAGCACGCCCCTGACCTGGCGTCACCACATTGGCTGAACAGCGAGCAGGTTCCATCCGGGTTGGATGCGGATTGGCATCAACCTGAAATTACATCTGAAACGTTAGCATTTTTACAGTATACATCCGGTTCAACTAGTCAACCAAAGGGCGTCATGTTGAGTCATGATAACTTGATGCACAATTTGAAAGCCATCAAACACGGTTTTCAAATTGACTCTGGTAATTCGGGCGTCTTTTGGCTGCCCAGCTATCATGATATGGGTCTGATCGGCGGCATTCTCGAACCGATGTATGTGGGCGGGACTTCCACCTTAATGTCGCCGGTATCCTTTCTGCAGCGCCCGGTGCGCTGGTTGGATGCAATCAGCCGTTATAGAGGCACGATCAGCGGCGCACCCAACTTCGCCTACGATTTATGTGTCGACAAAGTCACTTCCGAGCAGATGGAAGGTTTGGATCTAAGCTCCTGGAGCCTGGCTTTTTGTGGGGCCGAACCAATCCGTCCTGAGACGCTGGAACGCTTCGCGCGGGCCTTCGAACTGTGTGGCTTTCGAAAAACGGCATTCTATCCTTGTTATGGGTTAGCGGAAGGGACCTTGATCGTTTCCGGCGGTGAAGGTCCGAATGAGCCAAAGGTATCATTTTTCGACCGAAAATCTCTGAAAAGTGATCGTGTCGTTTCGGTTGCAGCGGATACAGACAACGCCCAAAGTATGGTCAGCTGCGGGACTTCAATGATCGACCAAAAAATTGTGATCGCCAACCCAAACACATTTGAAAAATGCGAGTCTGATCAGGTAGGCGAAATCTGGGTTGCCGGCCCCAGCGTTGCCCAAGGATACTGGGGATTGCAAGATGAGACACAAAAAACTTTCAATGCTTATCTCCCAGATACTGGTGAAGGTCCCTTCATGCGCACAGGCGATCTTGGCTTTTTACAGGATGGAGAACTCTTCGTTACAGGCCGTTTGAAAGATCTGATTATCATTCATGGAAGTAATCATTATCCCCAGGATATTGAATTAACCGTTGAATCATCCCATGTCGCTCTCCAACCCGGGGGTGGAGCTGCTTTTTCGACCACAGATGCAAGACAAGAAAAGTTAGTAATCGTTCAAGAAGTCACACGCCAAAATCGTAAGCCTGACATCGATGAAGTGGCTTCGGCAATCCGCCAGGCAGTTGCAGAAAAACACGATTTGCAAGTCTTTGCCATTGTGCTAGTCAAGCCGATGAGCATTCCCAAGACCTCCAGTGGAAAAATTAAACGCCGCGCCTGTAAAACCGCGTTTTGGGAAAATGCTTTAGAGATTGTCGGTGAATGGAGCGCAAAGTCTTCATCAAATAAATCTATGCCACAAAGGTCTGAAGAGTTAAAAACAACTCCATCGAATACGAAACAGGAAATATCGTCAGAAAAGATACAAGCCTGGCTGGTAACCCATATCACATCCATGCTTGAAATAGAGGCTGAATCCATCGATCCTCGCCAACCCTTCACTTATTACGGTCTTGGCTCCATACAAGCTGTCAGCCTGACTGGAGAGTTGGAAGAATATCTCAACCGCAAACTCTCCCCCACCTTGGCCTGGGATTACCCGACCATCGAACTTCTGGCTGGCTATCTTGCACAGGACTCTGGGCAAAACAAAGTTTCAAAAACACAGCCAATCCCAGCACAACCTACTTCATCATTCGCAAAAGAACCGATTGCAATTATTGGGCTGAGTTGCCGTTTTCCGCAGGCCTCAAATCCAGGTGCCTTTTGGAAATTACTTCGTAATGGCGTGGATGCGATCACTGAAGTCCCATCCAATCGCTGGGATATAGATGCATTCCATTCAGAAAACCCGGACCCGGGGAAAATTACAACTCGTTACGGCGGCTTTCTCGAACACGTAGATCTATTCGATCCAGCCTTCTTCGGCATCTCGCCTCGGGAAGCCGCGCGCATGGATCCGCAACAACGTCTCCTGCTTGAAGTAAGCTGGGAAGCGCTGGAAAATGCCTTCATCCCCCCTGATTCTCTGGCTGGAACTCAAACGGGCGTGTTCGTCGGCATCAGCAGCTACGATTACTCGCGCTTGCAGTTCAATGATCCAGAGATGATCGACGCTTATGCCGGGACAGGCAACGCGCACAGCATCGCGGCCAACCGTCTCTCGTATGCTTTCGACCTGCGCGGACCCAGCATGGCCGTGGACACAGCCTGCTCGTCATCGCTGGTGGCAACACATCTCGCCTGTCAGAGCTTGCGAAGCGGCGAATCGGATCTCGCCTTAGCTGGCGGCGTAAACCTGATTCTGACTCCTGAATTGACCATCACATTTTCCCAGGCGCGCATGCTGTCGCCTGACGGACACTGCAAAACCTTCGATGCCAGCGCCGACGGGTATGTGCGCGGCGAAGGCTGCGGCGTAGTGGTGCTCAAACGTTACTCGGATGCCTTGCGCTATGGAGATAATATTCTCGCTCTGATCCGCAGCTCGGCCGTCAACCAGGATGGGCGCAGCAACGGGCTGACCGCGCCTAATGGACTGGCGCAACAGGATGTCATCCGCCGCGCACTGGCTGATGCGCAGGTCGCACCTGGACAGATTGGTTACGTGGAAACACATGGTACCGGTACGCCACTTGGCGATCCCATTGAAATTTCCTCGCTACGCACCGTGTTCGAAGAAGACAAATCCAATGGCAGAACGCTGATCGGTTCGGTCAAAACCAACATCGGTCATCTGGAATCCGCGGCGGGCATTGCCGGATTGATCAAGTCCGTTCTTATCCTGCAAAATGAAGCCATCCCACCACACCTGCATCTAAAAGAAATCAACCCTTATCTATCGCTGGAAGATTCGCGCATTGAAATCGGAACTTATCTGCGACCCTGGAAACGCCGCGAGGAACCGCGCTTTGCAAACGTCAGTTCGTTCGGCTTCGGTGGCACGAACGCGCATCTTGTTCTTTCCGATGCGCCATCAATTGCTCCAGTAGCAACAGAAGAATTGGAACGTCCGCGTCACATACTTGCCTTGTCGGCAAAATCTGAAACCGCGCTGCGTGCATTGGCCCGGCAAACCAGCGACTCCCTGGAAGTTTCTCAGCATTCGGTCCCAGATATTTGCTTCACCGCCAATACTGGCCGCTCACATTTCGAACACCGGCTGGCGATCCAGGCTACTTCACAAGAAGAATTGAAAACCGGCCTGGATACTTTCATTGACAACACAAATATCGCTGCATCATCCGGTCAGGTAAAACCTGGCGCGCAACCGAAAGTCGCTTTTCTTTTCACTGGACAGGGTTCGCAATACCCTGGCATGGGACGCAAACTTTACAATACCCAGCCTGCCTTCCGCGCGGCGCTTGACCAATGCGCCGAAATATTAGATTCCATTCTGGATCGTCCCCTGCTCGATATTTTCTTCGCCGTTGAGAACGATTCTATTCATCAAACCACATATACACAGCCAGCGTTGTTCTCCTTCGAATACGCACTGGGTAAGATGTGGCACTCGTGGGGCTTCGAACCACATGCTGTGCTGGGTCATAGCGTTGGAGAATATGTTGCTGCTTGTTTTGCCGGTGTTTTTAGTCTGGAAGATGGACTAAGTCTGATCACCGAGCGTGGGCGTTTGATGGGCGCGTTGCCAGAAAACGGTAGTATGGCATCGGTATTCTCAGATGCGGCCCAGGTTTTGGAAGCAATCAAACCTTACCATGAGTCAGTTTCGATTGCGGCGAGTAATGGTCCAGAAAATACCGTTATCTCCGGTGAACGTTCCGCAGTGCAGACTGTACTGGACGAGTTGACAGAACTGGGAATTCCATCTAAAACCTTGACTGTTTCACATGCTTTCCACTCGCATCTGATGGACTCGATCTTGGACGATTTCGAATCCGTCGCACGGGGAATACAATTCAACTCTCCCCGCATCCCCCTCAGCTCGAATCTGCTCGGCGGTATCCTCGAGCCGGATCAAATCCCCGACGCAGCCTACTGGCGAGATCACATCAGATCCGAAGTAAAATTTTCCGAGGGGATGCAAGCTCTCGCCGAGTTTGGAATCGATGCCTTCATCGAAATCGGTCCCAGCCCGGTATTGCTGGGGATGGGACGGCGCTGCCTGCCAGAATCAGATGCTATTTGGTTACCGTCTCTTCGGCAAGGGCAGGACGAATGGCAAACCATTTTAGACAGTCTTGGAAAACTTTACACGCAAGGTGCCGCTATCGACTGGTCAGAATTCGAACATGGGTATTCACGTCAAAAAGTATCACTACCTAATTACCCGTTTGAGCGGCAACGCTACTGGATCGAATCATCTAAAACAAAGAAGGGCAACTCTGAAAAACAGAGCAGTCTTACGCCGTTTCAAACCGTCCAAGATTCAGAATCTTTAGCGCAATCTAACAATGGGGAAAAAGAGTATTGTGAACCAGAGACTAGGGAATCACACGCAGAAAGCCTGGAACCCGTAACTACACTGAATACTGAGCCAGGCAAACGCCGGAAGGCACTGGAAGATTTTCTCCAACAACAAACCGCCCGTGTCCTGGGAATGGAGCCTTCCAGCTTAAGTCTTGACCAACCCCTGGATACCATCGGCCTTGATTCGCTGATGGCGATGGAACTCAAAAACTCGCTCGAATCCAAACTGGGAATAAGCCTCTCAATCGCCAGCCTGTTACAGGGACCGACCATTTCCAGCCTGGTCGTGGAAGCGCTTGAGGGTCTGGAAGCATCTTCGGGAGGGATTGAACTTCCTCTTACAATTTCAAAAGAATCGTCCGATGAAAATCCGCTGTCATATGATCAGCAAGCGCTCTGGTTCCTGCACCAACTCTTACCAGAAGAAATTTCCTTTAATGTGGCGGGGGCAATTCGCATCCTGGGTGCGTTGGATATTCCCGCCCTTGAAGGTGCTTTCCAGCAACTGGTCGCGCGACACGAATCGCTGCGCAGCACCTTTCATATTGTGGATGGCGTACCCCTTCAACGCGCACAATCATCAATTGATGATTTCTTCAGATTCGAAGATGCATCAAGCTGGAGTGAAGAAGAATTACACCGAACGCTAGTCAGGGAAGCGCATCGCCCCTTCGACCTGGAAAATGGTCCCGTTTTACGGGCACTATTGTTTAAGAGTAAGGAACCATCTGAGCATATTCTCCTACTCGCAATGGATCATATCGTCACAGACTTCTGGTCTATGACAGTGCTGGCACGTGAGTTGTTGGATTTTTACGAAGCAAACAAAAACGCGCAGGAACTTTCCAAAACGTCTCTTCCAGCCAGGTATTCAGATTATGTCCGCTGGCAGACAGACATGCTGGCAAGCCCTCAAGGAGAAAAGCTGTGGGAGTATTGGCGCGAGGAACTTTCAGGCGCCTTGCCCGCGCTAAATCTTCCTACAGACCGGCCACGCACAGCTTTACAGACCTATCGTGGTGACTCGCAACATTTGTTTGTGGATGGGGAGCTCTACAATCGGCTGAAAGTCCTGGCACAAGAGCAGGGCGTCACACTCTTTATGGCTTTGTTGGCCGCCTTCCAGACATTGTTACATCGTTATTCGAATCAAGAACAATTCCTGGTTGGCTCCGTGACCGCCGGACGCAACCACTCCGAACTGTCTGGTCTAGTCGGTTACTTCATCAATCCCATTGCTTTGCGAGCCGATTTTACCGACAATCCGACTTTTAAAGAAATACTCCAGCGTGTCCGTAAGACTACTTTAGGAGCCTTTGAACATCAGGATTATCCGCCGGCATTGCTCGCCAAACGGCTGGGCTTGCAGCGCGATTCGAGTCGACCGCCGTTGTTCGAAACCATTTTCATCTTCCAGAAAGCACAGGAGGCTGAAGTACAGGCATTCAGCCCGTTTGCGCTGGGGATCGATGGCGCACGTATGAAAGCTGGCGAACTAACCCTCGAATCCATTGCCCTGGGCGGTGAACCCGCGCAATTCGATCTGACCATGATGATGGCTGAAACCGATGAGGGGGCAGCGGCTGCACTTCAATACAACACCGATTTATTTGACGCCGCGACCATCCAACGCCTGTTAAATCATTTCCATTCCATTTTGCAAAATATTGTTACTGATCCGCAAAGACCGGTATCAACCTATTCTCTGCTCGACGAAAATGAATGGCAACAACTTATCGTCGATTGGAATCAAACACAAAGTGATTATCCACGTGAGCTTTGCATCCATGAAATAATCCAGGAGCAAGCAATACGAACGCCAGATGCAATCGCCGCTCAATTCGAAGAGGAGCATTTGACTTATCAAGAATTGAACCAGCGCACAGATAAGTTGGCTGAAATTCTAATTTCTCAAGGTGTGAACTCCGGAATCTTAGTAGGCCTTTTCGTGAACCGCTCCATTGAAATGCTGATCGGGTTGCTGGGTGTGCTAAAAGCTGGCGGTGCATACCTGCCCCTCGATCCGTCTTTTCCCGCAGATCGGCTGGCGTTTATGCTTGAAGATTCCGGCGCAGCGGTCATTTTGACCCAAACAAGTCTACTAACCGAACTACCTGAGAACTCTGCCCAAATTATCTCGTTGGATGATCTACCCAAGTCAACTTCAAGTAACGAGAGTTCTCACACAGCCAGGCCTGAAGATGCAGCCTATATCATCTACACTTCCGGTTCGACCGGGAAGCCCAAAGGCGTGCAAATCCATCATCGGGCAGTGGTCAACTTCCTGTGTTCAATGCGGGAAAGTTTGGAAATTACCGTGGATGACACTTTGCTAGCAGTTACCACGCTTTCATTTGATATCGCGGTCTTGGAATTGTTGTTACCACTCACATCCGGCGCGCGTGTTGTTATCGTAAGCTCAGAAATTGCCGCTGATGGCGCTTTGTTAGCAGAGGCACTATCAGACACACAGGCAACTATTATGCAGGCCACACCCGCCAGTTGGAGACTCTTGCTCGAAGCAGGCTGGCAGGGAAAAGATGACCTTAAGATTCTATGCGGCGGCGAGGCTCTGACGGTCGACCTGGCAGAGCAATTGCTGGAACGCGGCGCTCAATTATGGAATCTGTACGGCCCAACCGAGACCACGATCTGGTCTACCAGCTATCAGGTTACTTCAACCAAAAATCAGGGTATTTCCAATACGGTTCCAATCGGGAAACCTATTTCAAATACGCAAATTTATATCCTGGATGCAAATCTGCAACCTGTTCCGCTTAGTGCGATCGGTGACCTGTATATCGGCGGGGAAGGGGTCAGTATTGGATACCTGAACCGACCTGAGTTGACTGCCGAGCGATTCGTCGCCAGTCCATTTAGCACATCCGACACTATCTATAAGTCCGGCGATCTTGCCCGCCATCTCCCGGATGGGAACATCGAGTTCTTCGGACGCAGCGATCAGCAGGTAAAGATACGTGGCTTCCGCATCGAGACCGGCGAAGTGGAAGTGGCGCTGGTGGCGCACCCTTCTGTACGTCAGGCCGTCGTCGCAGCCTGGAAGGAACGTTCATCAGACGCGAGTCTGGTCGCTTACGTGGTAGCAGCCGAGGGTCAGGAAGAAGCGGAACCCAGTCAATTGCGCGAATTTTTACGTCAGAGACTTCCAGACTATATGGTTCCGTCTATTTTCGTCAATCTAGAATCGTTACCCTTGACGCCCAATGGAAAAGTGGATCGCAAAGCCCTTCCGCCGCCATCGCAAACTCGACCTGATTTGCGAGCGTCGTATGTTGCGCCACGCACGCCGCTGGAGTTGGAATTGGCCGAAATCTGTGCACAGGTACTGGAATTAGAAAATCAGAATCGTCAGTCGGCTGTAGGCGTGCATGATAATTTCTTCGACCTGGGCGGTCACTCATTATTGGGAACACGTATGATCTTCCTGTTGCGTGAAAAGTACGAGCTTGAAGCGGCGCAATTGCCTTTACGCGCACTGTTCGAAGAGCCGACCGTTGCCAACCTGGCCGAGATTATCGAGAGAGTGCGTAGAGGTGAAAATAGCCCGGTTTACGTTGGTGGCGGAGATTTCATCCAGCGCGGTCAATTGAGCCTAGAAGAATTGAATCTGGAAGCGCAACTTGACCCGAATATTACTGCCGGAAATCTGGTCTACAAACCTGTAGATAATCTATCGCATATCTTGCTGACTGGCGCAACCGGGTTCGTCGGGGCTTTCCTGCTCCATGATTTGCTCAAAACAACCTCTGCGCAGATTTATTGCCTACTGCGTGCGGAGGATCTGGAGCAGGGAAAGTTGAGATTGAAACGAAATCTCGAATCGTATATGTTATGGGGCGAAACCTTCGGCAAGCGCATCCATCCTATCCTGAGCGATCTGGGCGAACCACAACTCGGCCTATCCAATGAAGTATTCGAACAACTGGCGGAGCAGGTGGATGTCATCTACCATAACGGCGCGATGGTCAACTTTGTGTATCCGTATCAGGTACACAAAGCCTCCAATGTGCTGGGAACACAGGAGATCTTGCGGCTTGCGAGTGAAACAAGGTTGAAGCCCGTACACTTCGTTTCTACCTTATCTATTCTGTACTCGGGTGGCATCAATGACGGACGTATTTTAGGGGAAGATATCGACCGCGATCAAGTTGGAGCGCCATTCGGTGGATATGCCCAGAGCAAGTGGGTGGCGGAGAAGTTGGTCGAACAGGCCGGGGAACGTGGCATCCCGTATGCAATTTATCGTCCGGGGTTGGTTTCAGGACACAGTGTCTCGGGCGCGTGGAACACCGATAACCTGATTTCCAGCATGACACGCGCCTGCGTGATGTTGGGCAGTGTCCCCAATCTGGATGTGATGGTCAACATCGTCCCGGTGGATTTTGTCAGCGGCGCAATTGTGCACCTTTCCAAACATCCAAAGAATCTGGGAAAGATTTTTCATCTGGACAATCCCAAGCCTATCCATTTCAGTGAACTGGCTGCTTGGTTAACTAATCAGGGCTTTAACGCTCGCGAAGTATCCTTCGACGAATGGCGGGCCGAGCTCTTCAGGCAGGTTCCACATATGCCGTCTGACGGTTGGGAACCATATCTACCCTTGCTCGAAGAAGTGGAAGAGAAGCAGGTCTTCATGCCAGAGTTCGACCTGAGCAATACAATGAATGCCCTTAAGGGCAGCGATATCGCGTGTCATCCTGTAAATGCGCGCTTGTTCTCCACGTATCTGGATTATTTCACGCCGCATGGTTTTCTTGAATCAACCGAGCCCTGAGCAAAGTGAACCAACCTAAATCCGATACAGACAATTGGTTTGTATGCCCACAAACCAACCTTGGTGCAGAGATGCGCCTGTTTCTTTTCCCATATGCCGGTGGTGGTCCTGCCGCATTTTGGAAATGGTCCAGTGAGCTTCCCAGTCACATAGAGACATGGATCGCGCACTACCCCGGAAGAGGCTCACGATATAACAAAGCGCCAGCTAAAAAGATGTTCGGTTTGGTGGGAGGAATTTTTCATGCGATTTCTTCCCTTTTGGATAAGCCCTTTGCATTCTTTGGTCACAGCCTGGGAGGATTGGTAGCTTACGAACTTGCACAATCGTTACACAAAAACAACTTGCAACGGCCCATTGCCTTGTTTGTTTCCGCCTGTAGTGCACCACAACTGCCTGATACAAATCCACCTATTCACAGGTTACCCGATCCTGAGTTTGTGAGTGCATTGCAAGAACTCAACGGCATTCCCGAAGAGGTGGCAAACCAACCCGAATTGTTGGAACTTCTTCTCCCAACATTACGCGCTGATTTTGAAATCGCCGAAAACTACCAATATAACCCGAGTGAACAGCTCCTGATTTGTCCGATTGTTGCACTGGGGGGTATCGATGACCCACGCGTGAGCCGAGAACGCCTGGAAGGCTGGACATCGCAGACCAGTTCCAGCTTTACATCGATCTACTTTCCTGGTGACCATTTCTATTTGAATACAGCAAAAGGTGAAATTATAGAATCAATCACCCGGGAAATGAAGTTTTCGCTTTCAGCCAAACGTAAATCCGGATAACATTTTGTTCAGCGGAGTTTTCCATGCGTAGTAAAAGAGAACTGTTTTACCAACGGTTCAATAAGCTGTTTTTTTCATTATTCTATTTGCGACATCAGGGAAAATCAAACGCAGTGATGGAGGTCGAAAATGGCGTGCGGTTTAAGGTTCATGTGAACACTTCGGATGCCTTGATGATTTGGGAAATTTGGAAAGCAAAAGTATATGATGATGCGCGCATTCCCATCTGCGCGGGTGATGTCGTTGTGGATATGGGCGCTCATATCGGGGGTTTTGCGGTCCGCGCCGCAAAGCTGGCACAAGGCGGCCATGTTTATGCGTATGAAGCCTCCAGCAAAAACTTTGCCTTACTTACCGAGAATCGCAAATTAAACAATCTGGAAAACCTGTACATTGAAAATAGTGCTGTCTCAAACCAGCGAGGATCAATGCCCTTTTACACGCCTTCTGACAATCGCATACTCGGTTCGCTTTTGCAGAACACAAGCGGTTTTGTCGAGACCGTGCAAACAATAACTTTTTCCGATATCATTTCCAATCATGCTATCAATCAGATAGATTTTTTGAAAGTAGACGTAGAAGGAGCCGAATTCGATATTTTGTTTGCCAACCCTGGCGAAACACTTTCTAAAACCCGGAAAATTGTGATGGAGTTTCATGAGTTTAGAGGCGACAAACGAAGTCACCATGACTTGGTCAATTTATTGAATTCACAGGGGTTTAAAGTAGTTGTTGAGAAGGCTATTTTCCCCCAGCCAAGTTGGTTTGGTACAGGGATTGCCAAAATCGGAATTATCAAAGCCTGGCGAGCATGAAAGTTGGGCTATCAGCACATGCAAAAAGAATTTTCACACACAGATTGGCTGCCACATCCGGAAAATCTGGATTTTCAACCTCATCAGGTGGACGTCTGGCGCATCAACCAGGACCTTCCACCTGCCACCTTTAAATATTTAGCATCCACACTTTCATTGGATGAGGCTCAGCGCGCTGGACGATTTCACTTTCCAATAGACCGGGACCGCTACGCCGTTGCTCATGGAAGTTTGCGCAGCATCCTGACAAATTATCTACAATGTAGTCCAGATGAACTAAGTTTCAGTGCCAATAAATACGGAAAACCAACGATAATGGAATATAAGCTGGAATTCAATCTCTCACACTCAGGCAATTATGTTTTGATTGTCGTGGCGGAGGAACACAAAGTCGGTATAGATGTGGAGAAAATCCGCCCAGACATGGAAAACGAAAGCATCGCAAATCGCTTCTTTTCGTCAAGAGAGGTTTCTGAATTAATGGCAGTACCACCCGAACAAAGAAAACTAGCATTCTTCAATTGCTGGACGCGCAAAGAGGCTTACATTAAAGCGCAAGGATTGGGACTATCGCTGCCTTTAGATAGCTTTGATGTGTCACTTACACCAAACGAACCTGTTATCTTGCGCGCCACCCGCCCGGATGCAAATGAAGCCTCTCGCTGGACTTTAGTCTCTCTGGAATTTGATTCTAATTATGCAGCAGCATTGGCCGTCGAGGGGAAAGATTTTAAATTACGATTATGGGATTGGAATACATCTTATTCCGTAACTGATTCGCTCCCCAGGCATTGACGATCATTTGTTTGAGGATACAGACGGTACAAGCTATTTTCAGGAACAATGCAATACATCTCTACCAATTTTGAAGCCGCGTAGAACTTATCACTCAGCGATGCCAGGTAAACAGGATGCTTCGGAAAAAAATCTTCGATCACGTCTACCGCAAGCAGAGAATCAAAATGAAAAGGATCCTGGTTTGCCCAACCTACAACCGTCACATCGGGGCGCAATTTTTCGATTTTGGTAAAGTATCGAAAGATGAAGTATTCATCGGTATCCGTGTACCATTCAGCGAGGACCACAGAGTTAGGTGGAAGGTTTGAGAGGGTACCCTCGCCAAAATCATACGCGCCGGTATCGCCGCGTTTATAGGGATTCATATAATAGGCCAAACCATCCCGGACACCGGTGCCAATTTTTGGAATTCCGATCAATTCATCACCGATCCCATTGCTCTCTGCCATGTGCGGTAAAGAGGTATAAAAAAATGGGGTTGCCAGAATCAATATCCCGAGAATGCCCGAGAAAAGCATATGCCTTTTTCCCGGTAACAGGTTAAGGGCGTAGTTTGAACCGATGCCCATTAACATCGCCCAAAAGATGTAGGAGGTGATAAAAAAGGTAAATTGGTCCGTCACGCGATAGAGAATTCCGAATATTGCAAAGACAATAAACGAGAAGATAATCTTTCGAGAATACTGATCACTATCAATCGATATCTTGCGAACCCCGAAGCCACCTAAAATCAAACCGACCGGGCCGAATTGTACAGTCAAAAAGAACAGGTAGGTCAATAAGCTTTGCCCTAAGAGAATTGGGGAAAGCGTTCCGAGCTGGCTTAAAAACGTCGAGCCGACGACGGGCCCCATAATCTCGGTAAGAGGAAAGTGCGCTGTCATGCGGATGAATTGCAAAATATATGGGGAAAATCCAATCAGAAAGGCTACAACCGGCGTGACCATCTTTTTCAAGTCGGATAGACGGAAGGTGCACAAACTCCCGGAAAAGAGATAATAGAGTCCCAGGGCAGGCATGATCAGGAATGCCATAATGTGCGTAGAAGCGGCTAATCCCAAAAAAAGTGCACTAAAAAACAGCGCAGAATTTCTGGTTTCTCTTTCGAATTGATCGAAGAAATAGAAACTCATCAAGAGCAGGAAGACGAACAGCGTATAAACCTCGGGCGTGGAAGAGTGCCACCAAAAGGTGTGTGAAACTCCCAGAGAGAAGCTGGCATAACAAGCAGCCAGGAGCGATTCGGTATATCGATCGGAAAGCAGGAAAACCAGCAAGACGGACGCAGCTCCAAAAACAGCAGAGATAAGATTGACCAACCAGAGAGAATCAACAAACGGTAGTATTTTGACAAGCGTATACCCCAACATGATGTAGAGCGGATGATCCCAGGCTGCAACCCCTACCTTTGAAAAGATAAATGGGTCCGGGCTGAATTCACTGGGGGGCATCTCCGCAAGAACAAAGGATTCCCCTGAAATAGCTTCGCTTTGCAATTTCGTTCCGTCGCCCCAAGCAAGGGAAGGGAGCAACGAATACACATAAAAAAAGGTCGTCAGAGCGAAGACCAAGAAGGCGATAAATTTCTTGTTCAGCACCGGGTATTATTTTTGAAATTAGACCAAACTATGAATTCGGCTCATACGCCCCCACGATCAAAACTGCGTTACTACCTCCGAATGCAAAGGAATTACTCATCACATTTCGGAGGGGCAAGCTGCGCTTTCCTTCAACCACATAATCCAAATCGCATTCTGGGTCAGGGACTTTGTAATTAATGGTTGGCGGTACAACCTGATCGTGTAAGGATAGAATACAACCGATCAACTCCAGCGCTCCACTCCCAGCGATCGAATGTCCAAGGGCGGCTTTATTCCCTACAATAGGGATCT
>JASFRG010000105.1:0-17423 GCA_050115035.1 Anaerolineales bacterium
ATATCTTGCCAGATTTGGTGGCTCCCTTCAACCTATTCTTTTGTTAACGTCCCATGTTTAGTTTTTTTCCTTGACCCGATCATCCGTTTTCGACACCAATGTGTCTACTTATTTTTGAACCATCCCGTTCTCCCTACTAAAAAAGACAGCGGCATGAAAACCGCTGTCTTTCCAATTCGATCTAAGCGCAGGCTTATTCGTTCTCTTCTTCGCCTTCGCCTTCTTCCTCGTCCTTGCCTCTGCCAATGACTTCGGGCTCTTCCAGCTCTTCTTCGCCTTCGAGCAATTCCTCTTCTTCCTCTTCTTCGATCTCTTCCTCAACCATCGCAGTGGCAACCACAATGACATCTTCCGGATCGTTCAAGATTTCTACGTTCGGCGGCGGGGTCACATCTTTGACATATACACCCGAACTGATCTCCGTCAGACCAGAAACATCCACGGTGAACCGTTCTGGCAGGTCGGTCGCCAGACATTCGACTTCCAGTTCGGTCAAGCCAGTGACCAGAATGGCGCCAAACTCTTTGACCGCCGGCGCTTCGCCCACAACATGAACGCCAACGTTGGCAGTGATCTTCTCGGTCATGGAGACCGCCAGGAAGTCCACATGGATGATGCTGTTGCGGATGTAATCAAGCTGCTTTTCACGCACGAGCGTGGGATACTGCTTATCGTCCAGTTCGATCGTGATCAAAGTGGACGAGCTCGCCTTTGCCAGGGTCCTGGATGAACTATGTGCATCCAGAACGATGCTGATCGGGTCGATGCCATGACCGTAAATCACCGCCGGGAGTTTGCCCTCACGGCGCAGGACCTTGACCTTCTTCCCAATGATCTCTCGTTTTTCTGCGGGTATTACTACTTTCTCCATCTTTACTCCTCGAGCGCCTCTCACCCCTTCTTTATTGCGGGGTTACCTTCGCTCTTTGAATGAATTTGTAGTGACGGCTTCCCTTGTACCGCCCGCAAGGGCAGGTGCAGCCGTCCTAAAAGCGACTTAAGTCGCTACTACTTCCTTATTTTTTTTATGATCTTCGCCCGAACACCAGACGACCGATAAGCAGGACGATGCCGGCCATCAGCCCACCGACCATACCAGCGATCAACGCCCCACGGGTGTCCACCACGGTCTGGACATCCCCCTCGACATGGTTGCCGAGAAAGATCAACGTTTCGATATTTTCACTGCGGATGTTACCGCCTGCCACCAGACCGGCATAGGTATTCCCCAGGTTGACCGAATCTCCCAATACAATCCCGGTGCCTCCCACTACATTGACCGTCTCCGCACGGATAGCGCCCGCCGCACTGTTATTCAGCTCGACATCCCTGGCATTGATCAGTCCCAGAGCAGCTTCATGCGCCGTGACTTCCGCCGCGGTCACATCCAAAGCGGCGGCCTGCTGCATGGACACCTCATCAGCGGTAATTTCCTGCGCAGCGCTCTGGTACATGCGCACCATGTCTGCTTCGACAACCTCCACGCTGGACTGCTCCAGGTTGGTTACCTGTGGGGTTTCTTCCGGGTTTGTTTTTTCTTCAGCCATCTTAACTCCGGGTATTTCAGGGAAGTCTCAGTTAATCTTAGGGCAAAAAACGCGCCTCCATCGTGCGGAGGCGACGCGTGAACCCCGCACCGCTCTGCTTGGCGGGGCAAGCGGGCTGTATTTTACCATAAAAGAGAGTGGTTTTGCTCGTCGCAACCACTCTCTTGCTACTAATTATCGGGTAACTGATTTAGCGATTATTTCGGAACATACGCCAGACCAAACGGGTTCAGCCCAACAGTTACATCGCCGATCAAGCTCGGGATGGGATCATTCGCGGAAACGGCATAGATGGTAACTTTATCTGACGCGCCGCCGGAGTGGGTCAGGAACAGTTTCTTGTTGTTCTTGGTCACCACGATGTTATGTGGAACAGGGTAGGGTGTATCTGCCGAGTCGATAACGGTGTTGGTCTTGGTATCGATCGCGAACAGACCGTCTGTGCCGCCGCCGGGTAGATTGGTAGTATAGAACACCTGGCCGTAAGGCGCCATGCCAGCGCCGTGGGCGCCGAGAACGCTGATTTCATCAACCAACTCGAGCGTTTCGCGGTTGAAAACACTGACCACATTGCTGCCCTGGGCAGGCACGTAGATCAGATCGTTGTTTTGCGTCAGAGAAACGTGCGGGTCTTTGCCCACATTAGCGCGGTTGACTTCCATAAAAGTGTCCGTGCTGAATTGCACCAGGTAGTCGTTCGGGTCGGAACCAGCCAGCAGGGTCACGTAGGCGAAGCGCCCCTTGGGGTCAAGGATGACGTCGTGCGGTTTGTAGCCCTTCGCCAGCAGGTCAGCAGGCATATCGACAGTGGCAATGACTTCCAAGGTTTCAGGGTCGATGACTGTGGAGGTGTTGTCAACATCATTGTTAACCCACAACTGCCGGCCACGATCATCGGCCCACATGTGGAAGACACCCATTCCGGCAGCAACCGTGCCAGCAACCGAATAATCATCCACATTGAACGCGACCACACGGTCATTAGCGCGGTCACCGACAAAGACGTAATTGCCTTTCTTGGAAAAGACGACATACATCGGCTCGGGCGGATTGTCGCCGTCTGGCAAAGAGATGGTGTCGATCAATTCGTCCGTCTGTGTGCTAATGACGGAGATCGAACCGGAGCCGCGGTTGGCCACCACGACTTCTCCCTTTTGGTCACTATCTGCATAGACTGTGCCTACCGATAAAAACGCGCTCAGTCCCAGCATAAGGGCGACGAGGAACAATACTGTTTTTCGCATGTGCAACTCCTTGTGTAGAAATATGATTGGGCATTCGGCTGTGAAAGAGTATGAGACGAAAGGCTTTGTTTGAATTCCCGGTTCAGCGTTTCTTCGTCCTATTGACAGTTCGATGCGTATTCTTTACAAACCGAACTTTTGTAAATTCAGGATAGTGGAAAATAATTACGAAGTTCTTACGAAAGACTTATTAATGTGTTACTGGCCAATCTCAAATAATTGAAACACCAACACGAAGATACCGTCAGGATTCTCTTGTGTAATTGAGAAGCATCTGATGTTCTCCCAAAACACCAGGATGGTACGCAACCTGGCGGTTATATAAAAACAATCACAGGGTAAGCAGAAAGCAGTCTCAAAACACAAGACATAACCGGACGCGGGATAAGCTTTTGGCATCTTTGAGATGCACAAGTCCAGGGCAATCGTCTGTCATCTTCCCATGTTCCAGCCAGGCATTGATGTTTTCAAATCCTCTTTCTCTCACCACAAAAAGCGACAGAATGAATCTCCCACCGGGTAGAATTCCACCTTCATGCGCTTCACATGCCCAGGTTTTGTTTTGAATCTGTGCTATGCCTTTCGGCCACATTAAGTATTGATCTCTACTACCAAAAATAGGAATTTACCAGCCGGAAGATTGGTTACTGTACATTCCACAAGAAACTGTCAAGAAACCAAGGCATTTTCTTCTGGAAGGTTAATTTGCGCTTGAGAATGATCAAACATGATCCTGCCTCCATAATTATCCTTACGCAAAAAAGTTTTTCACTCCAACCTCTGCGATATTAACATTCCGAGATTGGTTGTTAGCGTTGACTGTGGTTCTGCCGTCAACTCATTTGGAACTAACAGGAGGTATCCTTTTTTTAAGAGAGGATTCGATTCTATGGCCTGCCACAAAATCGGATCCTGGTCACCTTGCTTGGCCAAATAGTTCCCCCATCCTAACGTCTGCAAAGAGAGATTCCATGATCCTTTCAAATGGTTCCAACTCACGGCAGTGGAATCGCAACCTGCGCCTGTGGAAAACATCAAGCTTTCAACATTGTTCAAAGGTGAAAAATATCCGTTATCGATGAGCCAGTCCCACATTACAATAGATTCTTGGGGATACTGAGACGCGATCATAGCTGCATAGTGGGGAGCGATAACCGGCGCACCTAACAAATCCGACCCGTCATTGGCAGATGCAAAGCGACCGCCCACACCCAAGGCCTGATAGATGCTCCCGGGCGATACCAATGACGGATCCGGAATCTCAGCAGCAGACAATCCAAATAAACCAAGGTGTGTATAACAAGATTGAGTGTAATAAGTTGAGAAATAAGAAATTTGTTTTCCTGCTGCTTCTGACCTGTACGATGCCCAATCCGTTTCCCAAAAGTCTGGCCTGGATCGTGGTGATACAAATAGCCAGGCAAGTTCATCGATGAAACCGGATCCATTAGCAGTAACAGGTGAAGGATAGCTGATGATTGCCATCTGACCGGTAACGCCAGCATAAACCAATTCGACCAACCAGCTTTCTCCACCAAAAACATCCCAGGCATATGGGATCAGATCGCCCGCGTATGTGTATCCGTGCGAGATACCGCCTGGTAACACCAAACCATTCCAGTCAATCATCTGGAGCATCATCTCTGTATTCGTTGTATCCAAACCCAAAGCGTTTTGGGCGGTAAGTAACCCAACCCCTGCGATCACTGTATCCACAGATGACCATTCTGTACCGGGCACAATGACGAATTCACCTTTCGTAGAGTTCATGACCCAATGCGGCCAGAGACCTTGATATCGAGGCAGATCTACAAGCAGCGTTTTACTGATTTTGTTTACAATCTCAATTGCGTCATTATGTGAAACTATCTCCAGTTGTTCAGCCATAGCAGTCGCAGCTGCCAGGCTACCTGTTGTCTGGATCGCATCGAACTCTCCGCTTGGATCTCTGGCTTTGTCCCGGACCAACCCGGTAATAGGATTCCAGTTGCGCAAGAGCATGCCATAACTCCAAACAAAGGCAGCGGTCCCTGTATCGGTAATCTGTGTTGTAGCTACAAACGAGACATTTTCAAGTGTTACATAATCGCCCGCACTCGCATTATCTAACACCCATAGGAATTCATTAACCTTTCCCAAAACTGGTAACGAAAGATTTACATCTTGCCGACCACCTTCAAGAATGACTTCTTCACTCCAACGTAAATCGCCTTTGTATTTAAGTTCCAATTTTAAGGTTCTGGCTGGTGTACCATCTGCAATGGCAACTGTAATGTCCGTAATTTGACTTTGATATGCCGGCAAGATCTGTGGGGGCAAAATTGCTGAGAAATTGATTGGCTGTGCCTCGCTGATCGGATGATTTAAGCTCATCCACACTCCACCCCAGGAATTCCCAGGAGGAATCTTGGTTATCACCTGACCATTACCCCAATCCAAAATGCTATCATTGACAGCCCCTCGATCACCGCCAAGACGATTGAAGAAATAAACAGACTCACCTTGATAGGGTTGTGGGCGAAAATCATCCACCAAAATACTGATACGATGAATATCCGACTCTGGGATTAATGGGGGCGGAGTTTCCACAGGATGTGTAGGCGGTAAGGCCTCGGGGTTTCCACTGGAAGTTGGTGGCGGCCATCCAGTCGGGTGACAAGTCGGGTTGTACCTCGCTGATTGGTCACGACAAGGATCGTAATCGGATGGTCTAACAGACCCGCTTGATTCGCATCCAGCATCAACAATCGAAAAGAGCATACAAATTGCGGCTATTGTTTTTAGAGAGATAAAGCGAAAGCTAAATTTTTTCATACAGCACATTTGAATCGATTAAGATATTTCCACACTCATCATATCTATGCATTTTCATATCCTCATACATCATCTTAAGCCCGGTTCTAAGATCAATTTTCGGTTCCCAACCCAACAAATCCTTTGCTTTGCGAGTATCACACGATCCTGTAAAAATGGCATCCCCGGGCGGAACGCTTTCAAACTGCATATTCAATTTTCCACCAGTTATTTCTACCACTAGTCGGATTAATTCGTTCAACGTTGTAACAGTACCCGTTCCAAAATTGAAGATCGAAAATCCATCAGAACGCTCTATAGCTGCCAGGATACCCAATGCTGCATCCTCCACGTAAAGCCAATCACGAACTGCCTCACCATTACCGTATTTCTTCACTACTCTGTTATAAAGTATGCTTTCAAATAACAATCTTGGCATCATATCTCGTCGGCTTCGAGGACCATAGAGTGGTTGCATTCGACATATGACTACCGATAATCCGAAATTTTTATAAAAGGCGTGACACAATGCTTCCATAGCAACCTTCGTAGCTCCATAGGGATTGATTGGACGCAGCAGGTCATTTTCGGTTATCTGATCATCGGCCAAGTTTGTTTCTCCGACCGCAGCTCGTGAGGAAATCAATACAAATCGTTTTATGGTACCTGTACGACGAATTGCGTTTAATATAGATTGCGTCCCCTGGACATTATTGATGATATAGCGGATGGGTTCCTCAACACTCTTTCGATCCATGACCAATGAAGCGGCATGGATACAGCTCACAGGCCCTTCAATTCTCAAAATATCGCTTAGCCTTTCCTCCTCAAGGATATCAATTTCATACACGCTCAAATGCGAGCCATCAATGTTTTCGGAAAGAAGTTTAAGATATTCAATATATCTTTTCTTCTCAAAAACGCTGCTGGACTCATTATTAAGACTGTCAACAACGACTACTTGTTTTCCGTCTAGCAGGAGTTTTTCACAAATATGACTGCCAAAAAAACCGGCTCCACCAGTCACAAGCACTTTGTGAATTTTATTGAGTTGAATGTTCACAGCGGCAGTCCTACTATATAACTGGTGCACAATTACTCCCACCCCAATGTTCATCATGGTTGTAATCCTGAAAGCGGTTTTCGTACATCCAATTCATGGTAAAGCTCCTGTTGTTAGTTACCTGGGCTACCATAAATTAGAGTTATGTATTTATGGGAGCGCGGTAGTTAACACGAATTTATCTAAATCAGCAACGCCAAATATTTGCCCTTCTGTATAAAATTTAATGGAATGATCTCCGAAACTTATCTTTCCCAAATCAATGGTATTGGTCCAAACAAACTTATTCCAATCTCCCTGGTCAATAGGCATGATTGAAGCCCGCGGCAACACTTCATCATCAAGATAGACCAGAATGGGTACTTCTGAGGCACTGTATTTTGAATATCGTATTTGCAAGTAAAGGTGACATGCCCAAGGAGTTTTGATATTTTCATATATCACGTATCCGGGCTGCGCGGGCCAGGCAGGAATAGTTCCAAATTGACCATGAACCATTTCGTCAGACGCTTCAGATCTCTGGATCACCTGGCCTACCGTATAATCATCAGGATGCTCACCTTCTCTTTCGTATGACCAATTTGTTATGTACAACAATATAAAAGCCACAAGTAATGTGAGAATCAGCAAGACCCATAAAACAATCGGGAACTTATGTGTAACCAAAAATCTGATGATATCTTCAAGGCTGACTCTCCAGGAAACGTTCGATTGGTCCTTTTGCTTTAAAGCGCGCTTGTTATTACTAACTACAATGGTAGTTGTTTCAATGGTTCCGTCAACTGTGGAATCCCCCGGAATCACCCCTGTGGATTCCATTAGATTTTTACCTGAACTTACGGAATCCGCCAGAATTCCTGCATTTTCAGATAGTTTTTTAACAGCACCCGACCTGTTGTCTACATCAAGCTTGTCATAAATATTGCTCAAGTGGAATTCGATTGTGCTCTCAGTAATACCTAGTTCTAAAGCAATTTGCTTATTGCTTTTGCCCTCCAACAGAAGGCGAGCTACTTCTTTCTCACGCTTAGTTAGTATATTGCCCTTCGCCATGATAAACTCATTTCTGACCAATCACATAATGAGAAGTATTTCTTAAAATCATTATAGAACTTTCAATCTTTATTGTCATCTGTTAATCATCCTTACCATGCAGGTATAATTCGCCCCATGCGACGCTACATCGCCTTCACCGTCTTTACCTCAGGCATGACCACGCTGGCTGCTGAGTTCGGCGCATCCCGTCTGCTGCAAATGCGTTTTGGCAGCGTCAATCTAGTTTGGGCCGTCATCATCGGCTTGATTTTGATCTACTTCGCAGCCGGTTACGCCATTGGTGGCAGGCAGGCCGATAAATCCCCATACCCCGAAACGATGTTTACCTTCCTGGCCTGGGGCGGGGCAACGCTGGGACTGATTCCAATCATCGCGCAACCGATCCTGCTGGCGGCTGCTTCCGCAATGGACGCGCTCAACCTGGGTGTGATTGCGGCTTCATTTCTTGTCATGCTGCTGCTCTTCAGCATCCCAGTCACGCTGCTGGCGATGACTTCACCCTTCGCCATCCGCATCACGCTGCGTGAAGCGGCGCAGGCCGGTAATGTCTCGGGCAACCTGTACGCGCTCTCCACAGTTGGCTCAGTGCTGGGAGCCTTTCTGCCAACCCTGTTGCTCTTTCCACTGATTGGCACCAGCCGCACCATTTTGTCATTCGGCCTGTTGATTTTGCTGGTTACGCTCGTCGGATTTGCTCTGACAAAGAGAAGTCTCAAACTTGCGCTCTTCGGGCTGTGGGCATTGGTCCTGGCAGGCTTTTTGTTCTTCGGCGATTTCCACGTCAAAAACTCACCTGGCCAGGTTTATGAGACCGAGTCTCAATACAATTACATCGAGGTATTGCAGGAGAACGGTTTCACACTCCTGCGTCTGAACGACGGGCAGGGCGTGCACTCCATCTATCACCCGAACCAACTTTACTATAATGGGCCCTGGGAGCAGTTCCTGGTGGGACCTTTCTTCAATCCAGGCAAAACGCCCGAAGACGTACAGCGCTACGCTATCGTGGGGCTGGCCGCCGGGACCTCCGCGCGTCAGGCCAACGAGGTGTTTGATACCATTGTGATCGACGGCTTCGAAATCGACAGCGAGATCGTGCGTGTCGGGCGCGAGTACTTTGGCATGACCATGCCCAACTTAACCGTTTTTGTCGAAGACGGCCGCTGGGGGCTGGAACACAGTCCGCATACCTATGACCTGATCGCCGTAGATGCCTACCGCCCACCCTACATCCCGCCGCACATGACCACGCAGGAGTTCTTCCAGATTGCCTACAATCATCTAAGCCAAGATGGTGTACTGGCCATCAACGTGGGGCGCGCACCCGGCGACCGCAGTCTGATCAACGGGCTCGCCACCACGATTGCGACCGTCTTTCCATCCATTTACATCATGGACATTCCCGGTACACTCAACTCCATTGTCTACGCGAGCATACAGCCTACCAGCGCGGAGGATCTATTCGCAAATTACAATACCCTCAATGCGCGAGGAGATGTGCATCCGCTGTTGTTGATGGCAATGAGTTCGACGATTGTCAACATGCAGTCGGGTTACGAATCCACGCAGGTCTTCACCGATGACAAAGCCCCCATCGAGTGGCTGACGAATAATTTGATCGTCAACTTTCTGTTATACGGGGATGTGGAAAGTTTACAATAATATCGAACAACAATCTTCCACTTTCGAGGAGATTGCCACGATCACTACATTCACTCGCAATGACATATGATATAGAATAATTTTATGACTCCCAAACTATCCTCCTTCCTCTCCTACCTCACCACCCTCTTGACTCCCATCTTCTTGCTGGGACTCGGCCTGCGCATTTTATTGACGCCGATCTTCTACAACGTGGAATACCGCCTGCCCTGGTTTCCACCTGATTCCTACGGTTTTACGCAAGAGGACCGCCTGCGTCTGGCCCCCTACGCAGTGGACTACCTGCTCAACAATGCAGATATCTCCTATCTTGGCGATCTGACCTTCGAGGATGGCAGTCCGCTCTATAATGAACGCGAACTCAGTCACATGCACGACGTCAAGGTTGTGACCAAAGGCGCGCTGCGCGTCTGGTATGTGGCGGTGGTGTTAATGATAGGGCTGGGGATCTGGGCCCGCTATGGGAACTGGTGGCAGGCCTTTCGCGAAGGTTTGAGACGCGGGGGCTGGCTGATGATAGGATTGGTGGTCACCATCGGTATTTTTGGCGCAATCGCTTTCTGGCAGCTATTCCGTCTTTTCCATGCGCTGTTCTTCGAGGGAGACACGTGGATGTTCTTATATTCAGACACACTCATCCGCTTGTTCCCGATCCGCTTCTGGCAGGATGCCTTTCTGTGGGCCGGTGTGATCTCCGTAGGCGGTGCCCTGGCTCTGGCACTAGGGCTGAGAGAAGGACCGTCACAGAGCAAGACGGATTGAAGCCTCCGGTGTTAATGACGGTGTATAATTCGCGGACAGGAGTGAACTTGTGACAGATATTTCATTGAAAGAACGTGTAGCAATTGTGACCGGCGGCTCTCGCGGTATCGGACGTGCGGTAGCGCTGGAACTGGCCGTACGTGGCGCCTCGGTTATCGTCAACTACAACAGCTCACTTGGCCGGGCTGAAGAAGTGGTAAACCAGATCGAAGCGGGCGGTGGCAAAGCGGCTTCTTTCCAGGCGGATGTCTCGGATTTCGAGGCTGCGGGCAAGTTGATAAAGTTCGCAGTGGAAACCTTCGGTGACCTGCACATTTTGGTGAACAACGCCGGCATCACACGCGATATGGTCATCATGATGATGTCTGAAGCCGACTGGGACGCGGTCATCGATACCAATCTGAAGAGCGCCTTCAACTGCTCGAAGGCCGCCGTCCGGCATATGATGCGCAGACGCTACGGACGCATCATCAACATGGCCTCGGTGGCCGGGCAGATGGGCAACCCCGGGCAAACCAATTACTCCGCTTCAAAAGGCGGCCAGATCGCCTTCACCAAATCGCTGGCTCGCGAAGTGGCTGCACGCAATATCACTGTCAACGCGATTGCGCCCGGTTTTGTACAAACCGAGATATTAAATGCGATGCCAGAAGGCACCTTAGAAGAAGCACTCAAACTGGTACCGCTGGCACGCACTGGAAAACCCGAAGAAATCGGCTATGCCGTCGCTTTTCTCGCTTCTGACCAGGCCGCTTACATCACCGGTCAGGTGCTGGGCGTGGACGGCGGCATGGCGATGATGTAAGGAGAAACAATGTCGAGTTCAGATCGTCCCCCTGGAAAAACCACCGTCTCCCCCGACGTTTTGATCAGTATCGCCCGGCTGTCTGCCTTAGGCGTAACCGGTGTTAGCCGTATGGCTCCCATCTCAGGCGGGGTCAACCGTCTGTTCCGCAAAGGCGCGAACGAGGGCGTGCGCATCGAAGTCGAGGATGATGTTGTCTACGCGGATGTTTACCTTGTGCTGAAACAAGATGTCAACATTCGGGATGTTAGCCGCACTGTTCAACAACAGGTCACGCGCGCAATGCAGGAAATGGTCGGCATGGACGTTGGTCATGTCGATATCCACATCGAAGACATAGATTACGAGGAAGTCGCCGAGGCCTAACCCCTTATGAAGTCCCGCACTCGGGCACGCAGCATAGCCCTGCAAGTACTTTACGAAGTAGATATCACAGATCACCCTCCAGCCGAAGTTTTCAAATCGCGATTGGAGGAAGCTCCTCTGTCGGATGAACTGGCTGAATTCGCCCGTCAGATCATCTTTGGCGTACTCCCCTTACTTACATCCTTGGACCAGATCATTGCTGAATATGCTCCCGAGTGGCCTTTCGACCAGATCGCAGCCATCGACCGAAACATTCTGCGCCAGGCATGCTGGGAATTCACTGCGCAGGATGTGGAAACGCCTGTCAAGGTTGCTATCAACGAAGCGGTCGAACTGGCGAAACTCTTTGGCTCCGACAGCGCGCCCCGCTTCGTCAACGGCGTTTTGGGCAGCTTGGCCGACCATCAGCATGAGATCCGTCAGCATCTAGCGCAGGAGAAACCAGGATAATATGGATATTTTAGGGATCGGTCCAACCGAACTCGTTTTTATTATTTTGATCGCCCTGATCTTATTGGGGCCGAAAGATATGGAAAAGGTTGGGCGCACTATTGGTCGCTTCCTGCGTGATATGACACAATCAGAGGGTTGGCGTGCGTTTCGGGACACCTCCCGTGAAATCCGCAACCTCCCCAACCGGCTGATGCGCGAAGCCAACATCGAAGACATCCAAAAAACTGCCGAAAAAGTTAAGAAGGATGTTGAAGAATCGGCCGATGTGAAAGGCTTCGGTACCTGGTCAAAACCTTCCACCCCTAAGCCTAAACCGCAGCCGCCTCAATCCAAACCCCAGCCTGCTGAGGCTTCTGAAAATCAGATTGCCCCACCCAAAACTGAAGCGACACCGTCGCAAGATGAAAAACCGGAGAAAGAATCCAATAAAGAGACTGACAAGGAATCCAGGAACGATGCGTAAATTCTTCTCCGCCCTGTGGTGGCTGGTGACGGCTCCATTCCGCCTGATATGGGCCATTATCACTTTCCCATTCCGTGCCTATGTTCAGATCCGCGCATTCCTAAGCGATGAGCCGGAAGAACACGACCTATCAGAAGTACTCAGCACTACCCTTTCAGACAGTGACGCGCGTCAATCACTCTGGGACCACATAGAGGCTCTTAGACATCATCTGTTGCGTTCATTACTTGCGTTAGCGGTCGGTGTTGGCATTTCATTCATCTTCACCCAACCTTTAATCCATTATCTGGCCACGCCTATCGGCGGCCTGGAGGAGCTTAAGGCCATCGAAGTCACCGAATCGATCGGGGTATATATGAAAGTGGCCCTGCTTTCAGGTGTCGTCCTGGCTCTACCTTATATTGCTTTTGAGTTTTGGTTGTTCGCCGCGCCCGGCCTGAGACCGCGTTCGCGTTCGTTTGGCCTGATCGCAATTCCCCTGGCGACGCTGCTTTTTGTTGGCGGCATGGCTTTCGCGTTCTACGTTATGATGCCAGCGGCATTACCTTTCCTGCTCAATTTCATGGGCATTCAAGCAGAACTGCGTCCGGCCTCTTACTACAATTTTGTCACCGGGGTCATGTTCTGGATTGGAGTGTCTTTCGAATTTCCGCTGGTTATCTATGCGCTGACCGCAATTGGCTTCATCAAGCCCAAAATTTTAGCGGAACAATGGCGACTTGCAATTATTATCATCGCCATTCTTGCGGCAGCCATCACCCCCACTGTGGATCCGGTCAACATGACTTTGGTGATGGGGCCCATGATCGTTCTATACTTTGTCAGCATCGGGCTGAGCCGGATCGCCTACAGAGGCAGGATTAGGCAGGAACAGGCAAAAGAGATGGCAGAGGAGGGTTAATGAATAAATTCAAGTTGGGCATACGCCGATTGGGTTTGGCGATCATTCTGGTCATTTTCGCATTCAGCAGCACAGGTTGTCAGCTATCTTTGATCAAACTGCCATCCTGGCTGGGAGGCCAGGGCAATACGCCCGCACCCAATGAGGTCCCCAGCGGACCGACGGCAACTCCCGCGCCGATGGCACAGGTGACCTTCATCGCTGTGCTGCCCGAACCGCTGGCAGCCGGTGAATCACTGGCACTTGCCGTCCTGGACGAAGTCACGGGACTGGCTTTGAACGCTGCCATGTACCCCATGCAGCCTCGCGATGCGCAGACATATGCAGTTTCCCTGCCTTTTTCGCTTAATTCCATTATCAAGTATCGTTATGTGCGGCGTACGAATGTGCAACTTCAAGAAGACTCAGGCACGGACGTAGCCATCCGTTATCGGCTGTTCCAAGTCAACGGTCCGGGTGAGACGCGCGATCTCATCGCCAGTTGGATCGACAAAACTTTCTCAGGTCCAACGGGCAGCATCGAAGGCGAAGTCTACGCCGAGAGCGGAGAGCCGCTGCCGAATATCATGGTCTCGGCCGGCGGCGTGCAGACCATCACCGATTCTGCCGGGCGCTTCGATCTGGAGGGCTTACCGCCGGGCACCCACAACCTGGTTGCCTACGCACTGGACGGCACCTATCAGACATTCCAGCAAGGCGCTTCGGTGCTCGAAAACCTGAACACGCCTGTCAAACTTTATTTGAAAGCGGTGCCACTGGTGAACATAACGTTCAATATCAGCGTACCTTCCAACACGCTGCCGGGCGCGCCGGTTCGCATGGCAGGCAACCTATTCCAACTGGGAAACACCTTTGCCGACCTGCGCGGCGGACTGAGCGCCGTCGCCGACCGTATGCCCATCATGACTGCCGGGCCGGATGGACAGTATAGTCTCTCTCTGCGTCTGCCAGTCGGCACAGATGTGCGTTACAAATATACGTTGGGCGATGGTTTCTGGAATGCAGAACACAAGCAAAGTAATGAGTTTGTGGTCAGACAATTGATCGTGCCCCAGGAAGACACTGTGCTTAACGAGCATGTCGAAACCTGGCAAGCGGGCAGTTCTGCGCCCATCCTGTTCGAAGCCGATGTGCCCGCCAACACACCGGTTGGTGACATCATCTATATTCAGTTCAATCCCTACGGCTGGACGGAACCTGTCCCGATGTGGCCGATTGGGAACAACCGCTGGGTGTACAAACTTTACAGCCCGCTCAGCATTTTGGGCTCGTTTGGCTATCGCTATTGTCGCGCCGGTCAATGCGGCAGTGCTGATGATAGCGCTACAATGGGTGATAGTGCGAACGGGAGACAGGTAAGCACCAGTCTGGCACCACAAGACATCAAAGACACGGTCAACAGTTGGGCCTGGCTTGAAAATACCCAGCCAGGCAACCTGGTCGGCACGCCGGTCACGGCCCGTGAAAATGATTTCATGGCTGGGGTGGAACTGCAGCCCACGCAGCACCCGAACTGGGTAACATCCATTCCACAGGCGATGCAAAACATCCGTGCTCTGGGTGCGAATACGGTCATCCTGACCCCTACCTGGACCTTCAGCAATGCAGCCCCGCTTATGTTGGCTCCTGTCTCTGGGAGGGACTCGTTCTGGAACGACACCTACCGCATGGTAAGCCAGGCGCGCGCGCAGAACATGAACGTTGCCATCTCCCCAACGCCGCGCTTCACCACCACAGCAGACCAGTTCTGGACTACCGCGCCTAAGACCGCGGATTGGTGGCAAACCTGGTTCGATCACTACCGCGCCTTCGTCATTAATTACGCAGACCTGGCCTCCCAGTCCGGCGCGCAGACGTTGATCCTGGGCGGCGATTGGATCGGACCTGCACTTCCAAACGGCAGGCTGTCCGATGGCACGTCTTCCAGTGTCCCGGCGAACGCCGAAACCCGCTGGCGCTCCATCATCACCGATGTGAAATCACATTTTCGCGGCACGATCTTGTGGGCCCTGCCTTACAATCAGGAATATGTGGACACACCGCTGGGATTCCTGAGCGACATCGATGGCCTTTACCTGTTGTGGACCATGAAACTCAGCGATTCGTCCAATCCTTCAAAGACTGAAATGACCGACGAAGCCGGACGTTTGATGGATACCAATCTCTCGCCGCTGGCCTCCCTGCTTGGCAAGCCGATCATCATTGCAATGGCCTACCCCTCGGTCAACGCTTCAGCCAACGGATGTATCCCCGGCGGCACCAGCGGATGCCTGCATTGGACCCAGCTCAATCCCCCAAACATGGACGCTTCTCCCACGGGCGTCAACCTGACTCTGCAAGCCGACATCTACGAGGCCATGCTGACGGCCGTCAACCAGCGCCAATGGATCAGCGGTATCGTCAGCCGCGGCTACTACCCCCCGACCATTCTGCAGGGCAAATCAGCATCTATCCACGGCAAACCGGCTGCAGACATCCTGTGGTACTGGTATCCGCGGCTGCTGGGAGCGTCGAACTAGCTTAACATTTTGCTCCCGCAGGGATTAGTTCCCTGCGGGAGTTTTTGTTTTAATAGGTTGCGTTTGTATGTTTTACTTGAGTTTAGAGTTCAAGATGTAACTGGATCTTAACAAAAAATTGGAACTTGCTGATAATAGTTTTTTGTGTCAAAAACATCCATCAGCGAGTTCCGAGAAGCAGTATATCAAAAAGTGGTCTGGCGACCAGCCGCAATTTTGGATTTGGTCGACGCCCTGACGATAGCCGGGCATGTCAATTCTCCAGTGTGCTAGAGTGAGTCGCCGTTGTTCCGGCGCAAATTCAGCAGTGTGTATGATGCGCTGGTACATGGCGAATTGGGGGATGATCTGAAAGCTTTGTTCAGTGACAGTCAAGATGCGACCTGGGAAACGATTGGTGGATACGAAATCCACGCGATCGATGCCACGCCCAATGAACGCATGGCAGCAGAAACCCTTGCAGACCGGGGTGCATTGAAGGCTCAGCAAAAAGAACCGGTGCGTTATGGGCACAAATACTCCTGGCTGGTGCGTCTGGTGCAAAGTGGTACTTCCTGGGTTGCGCCAGAGAACATTGAACGCATTGACACAGCCACAACCGATACGAAGGTTGCCGCACAACAGGTCAGGGATTTGGCGGTACGCAATCAGCGTCTAAAAGTCATCACAGCAGACAGTCGCTATCGTGACAAGTACTTTTTAGGCATTTTTGCCACTCTGGTGAACACCTATGGCCTGGTGCGGTTGCAAAACAACCAGGTGCTCAGCCAGGAACCGGTGCCAAAGCCGAAGGGCAGCCGCGGTGCACCGCGCAAACATGGGGCAGACTTTCAACTGACAGACATTCCCCGTGAGCCGGACGCTATCGAAGAGTTTTCCCTGGGCAAACAAAAAGTGCGAGTGCGTGTCTGGCACAGGCTGCATTTCAAGCGACTGGCCAAAGTAGTGGGTTCGGTGGTCTGTGTAGAGTTCTTGAAAGAAGATGGCGCACCGCGTTACAAACGTCCGCTCTGGTTATTCTGGACAGGTTCGGAAGACGTCACTCCTCAAGACCTGTGCCTCATGTACCTGTGGCGCTTTGCCATTGAGCACCTGTTCCGCTTCCTGAAACAACATATGGGGCTCAACAGCAATCGCTCTTCCAACCTGGCCAGCCTGCAACGCTGGATGTGGATCGTGGCGCTCGCCTACTGGCAATTACTGCTGATGCGTGATACAGTTCAACCCAACCGACCCGCCTGGCATCCACGCAAAAAAGACGGTCAGGTCAAGCCCTTGACCCCGGCCCAGGTTCAGCGCTCCGCCCAGGTATTTTTGTTGCAAGCTGGCACACCGGCTGCCAGCACCAGACCCGCAGGAAAAGGACGGGGCAGACATAAAGGCTATCGTCCGGCTCCAAGAAAACGCTTTGTGGTCGTCTTCAAGACCAAAAGGGCGCAAAACCAGCTGAAAATCTGCTAGATTTGCTCCTGCTTCTCAGTTGTAAAGGTTCTATTGATCTCAGCGCTCTTTCGCGCTGGTTCAGCCATCTCTAAACTCAAGTCAATAAGGTTAGTTCAGCTAAAGGTCTGGTTTGAACTACTAACAACACCGCCATCAATGTCAATATCAAAGCAATGAGCGCATACGATTCATTGACTTGCTTGAGCGCCACATACAATGCTAGCAGCTTGTCGGAGAGAGCAATTTTTCCGAAAAAAAGTCCCACTTTGCTCCGTTTATCGGCTAAAAACTGGGAGAATTGCCCCACTTTAGTTCGAAAAACAGCCCTAAATTGGGAAGTCAGATT
>JASFRG010000106.1:0-17204 GCA_050115035.1 Anaerolineales bacterium
CTCTTGATCCCCTTTCTCTTCGTCTATCACATCCGTCTCTTGGCTTTTGAGTGTCTCCATCCCCCAACTTTACCCTATTGTGCGAAATATCCTGTGCGAAAAACCTTTGGTTCTTTATCGCTGCAACTTGCAAAATAAACTCGATATGAAAAAACGTGCGTGATAAAATAACTGGTTGACTCCAGGAAGAAAGAAGGAATTTTTATTATGGAAGGTATTCGTTTAAGCGCTCGGGATATTTCGGATCGCATCCGATTTTCGGAAACCACGATTTTGATAACAACTGCCATCATCATCGGTGCGGGGACCGGGCTGGGTGCGGTCTTTTTCATCTGGTTGATCGGAAAAGTAGAGTTATTATTTTTCGAAGGTGGTGAAGCCCTTTTCGGGGGCATGGGGCGCTGGCTGTTGATCTTGATCCCGGCTGTGGGCGGTTTGATCGCCGGGCCGATCATTTCCTTTTTTGCCAGCGAAGCCAAAGGCCACGGCGTACCGGAAGTGATGCAGGCCATCGCCTTACGAGGCGGGCGCATCCGTCCGCGGGTGGTGGTGGCAAAGATTGCCGCTTCAGCAATCTGTATCGGCAGCGGCGGCTCAGCGGGACGCGAAGGCCCGATCGTGCAGGTTGGCGCCGCATTAGGTTCCACGCTGGGACAGTGGCTCAAGTTGTCATCGAACCGTATCCGTAACCTGGTGGCCTGCGGTGCAGCGGCGGGCATTGCGGCTACATTCAATGCCCCCATTGCAGGGGTGATCTTCGCAATGGAAGTCATCTTGGGTGAACTGCACCTGGGCGACCTGGGCAACGTCATTATTTCGGCGGTGACGGCCTCCACACTGGCGCGCATTTTCTTGGGAGATTATCCGGCTTTCGCCATCCCTCGCTATTCAATGCAGACCCCCTGGGAAATGTTTTTGTATGCCTTGCTGGGCGTGCTGGCAGCCTTCGCCGCGGTTGGATTTATCCGCATGTTGTACTGGTTCGAAGACCTGTTTGATAATTGGAAATTCCCGGATGCACTTAAACCGGCCATTGGCGGATTGTTGTTGGGTGTGCTCGGGTTTGCTTACCCGCTGGTTTTGGGATGGGGCGGTCTCACTGGGACAGAAGCTGCCACCAACCTGCCGATTACAGAAAACATCCCGCATATCTTCGGTGCCGGATTTGAAGTGATCGAAGATGCTCTATTAGGGAATGCCTCTTTCCTGCTTTTATTTGGCCTGATTTTCTTAAAACCGTTGGCAACCTCCTTTACACTTGGATCGGGGAACTCCGGCGGTGTGTTCGCGCCGGCACTATTCGGTGGAGCAGCGCTGGGCGGCGCCTTTGGCTTGCTGGTCGATTGGATATTCCCTGGCGCAACGGCTGGAGTGGGAGCCTTTGCCACGGTCGGCATGGCAGCCGTCTTTGCAGGGGCGGCGCGCGCGCCTTTCACTGCTATCCTGATCGTCTTCGAGATGACCAACGACTATCGGTTGATGGTGCCCCTGATGGCAGCGGTCATCTTCAGTATGATCGTCGCGGAACGCCTGCACAAGGAATCCATTTACACTCTGAAATTGACCCGTCGTGGAATCCGCCTGCGTCGTGGACGTGATGTAGATGTAATGGAAAACATCACCGTGAATGAGGTCATGCGCCCGGCACCAGAACCGATCCCTGCCAATATGCCCTTGCGCATGGTTCCGCCATTGCTGGATAAAGCCCGCATGCATGGATTACCGGTCATCAAGGATGATGGCGGACTATGCGGTGTGATCACCGTGCAGGATGTGGACCATGCGGTGGATGCGGATGAAATGAATCTCGATCTTCCCGCGACCCAATTCTGCTCCCAACACCTGATCGTTGCCTACCCCGACGAGACCCTGCACCGCGCGCTCGAACGCATGAGTCACCGCGACATTGGTCGCCTGCCTGTTGTGGATCACAACAGCCCGAAAAAGTTGATCGGTTGGATCAGCCGTGCGGATATCGTCCGTGCCTACGAGCGCGCGCTCACACGACGTGTAACCGTCCAGCAGCAGTTGACACAGGCGCGCCTGGGTATCACTGCCGGCGTAGAAGTTGTGGAATGTGAAGTGGAAGCGGGCAGCGCTTTAGAGGGACACACGCTTTCAGAAATCAAATGGCCTGAAGATAGCCTGGTAGCTGGTATCCGGCGCGGTGGAAGCTTGATCATCCCCCACGGAAAAACGTTGATGGAAGCTGGCGATCAGTTGTCAGTTGTCGCTCGCAGAGAAGATGAAGATACTGTCCGTGCGCTGGCGCGGCGAGGCTAAATTTAATCCCCTTCGTCATCGATCGCGCCGGGTTGATCCACGCGCAGCACTTCGCCCTGATAATTCACCACCACCTTGAAGCCCATCATGCCTAAATAAGTGCGTGCATCTTCAGGAATGCCCTGCTGCAACAACTTGTCGAATTGTTTGTCCATGTTCTTGAGTTGCTGCGCGATGGCAGCCACAGAAAAGACATCTTCCTGACCAAGCATCTTGGCAGTTTGCTCCGAGATCTGATCCTCACTGCCTTTCATCAAATCCTGTAAATGCTGCAAGACCTGACGATCGATATCCTCCGACGAAATATGCCGTCGGAAACCGGCATCGTCCAGAACGTAGCAGGGCTCGTCCCCGACGTAGGCGGTTTCAGCAGGTTGGCCGGTCTCGTCGATGACCAGGCCGGCAAAGAGCGGTTGTTTGGTCATTAATTGCTCTGTCTTCCTTCGATGGCCGCCAGCAAAATACCGGCTGCCAAACCAACACGACGGTCCAGCACGCGGGCAGTGTCGAAACTGAAATCCACATCCAGTTCGTAGCGGAACAAGTTGAAGCGCTGCTTCAGATCGGCCACACGCTGGTCGCGGATGGACATATCGTAATTCTGAGGCAGGAGCGATCCAAGCAGCAAACGTCGCAACATCGCCAGCCCGGGGCTGTCCTCGAACAATGTGCCAATAAGCTGGTCGTTGTTGTCCAACACTTCCCACTCGTCGCGCAGGATAGAGCGCATCCCTTTGCGGCGCAACACTCCTACCTTTTGATTGTAGGCGCTGTCGATCACGTCATAGGCGGCTGAGAAGTCGATGATCTGGCGCGCTTTGATCTGTAAAACTTCCTGGGATTTACTCTCATCTGAGAACACGCGGATATCTTCGCGCAACTTGAACATCTTCTGCTCACTGAACATGATCAGATTCCCATTTGGGTCATAGTAGCGGAATTTGCCCGTCAGCGCAAAGACCTGGCGTTTGAGCAGATAATGATCGTATTGGAAAATAGAATTCACAATTCACTCCTAAATGGACGTTGTGACCTGAACAGCCGTTCCCTGTCCCGGGAGATGCAGATAATCGACTCCGGGCGGGACAACGGGATTGGTCCAGCGGTAGATGAATTTTGCATCCATAGTCGGCAGGTTCACACACCCATGGCTGCGCGGACGTCCATAATCATTATGCCAGTAGGTGCCGTGAAAGGCAATCCCCGTTCCGGTGAAGAACGAGCACCAGGGTACACCGGGTAGGTCGTATCCGGAATCGCCTACAGCATCCTGGTCCGTCATATGTACCGATGGGCTCTTATGATATGTACGAAAATCTCCTAATGGAGTTCTGGTGTCACCCGCACCGCTGGAGCAGCGGGAGATCAGCACTGGGGTTTGGTCTTCGAAGGCGGTGACGGTCTGGGTCCCCAAGTCGATGTGGATATGTTTAAGGTCTTCGGGCACTTCCGGCGAAAGGGGAGCAAGCTCTTCGTCCGGGATGATGCGCAGGTCATAGGAGGGGATATAAAAGGATTTTCGCAAATGGAAATCATAGATCTCATACCAGATGCTCTTTTCCTGTCGGTTGACGATAGTTTTTGTCACCCAGTGTGTGGTCTGATAGTACAGGCGAATCCCTTTGTACAGGATACTCGGCTCCGTGCGCGCCAGCGTATATGGTACGGTGACTTCTCCGACCTGACCTTCGGCACGGATATCGAGCACCGGTTTGTTGTAAACCGTCTCTACAGGCTGCACCCAGCCAGAGTAGGTGAAGCCCTCATCCCCAATGCGGTACCAGGTCTTGTTGTAAGGGTTGCCTTCGTCACCATCCACGACTTCAGAGATAGGGACGAGCTGGTCTTTGCCGAAGGCCTTCCAACTCTCGCTGGTGAATGAGGGGGATTCGTACATGAACAGGCCGCTCATAAGCACACGCCCGTGATCCGCGGGCGGTTCAGTGGCAGCCAGAGCACGATCGAAGCCCGTTTCGGCCATAAACAGTCCAAGCGCACTGGAAGCGCTGAGCTTCAGGAAATCGCGGCGGGTGAAGGATGGGATTGGTTTCATCGAGGCTATAAATTTACCATTATGAGATTAAGGCATCATAAGGAAGTGGTTTTAAAATCGTAAGAAATATGTCACCCCGCCTACAATGGATTATGGTACTGATTAGCAGAGTGAGGAATGAGTTTTGTATCTCTAAGGTGAAAGTTTATTCAAAAATATGTACAGCGGTGCCGAAGAATTCGTAGGCGAATTGCTTTCTAGGCTCAACAGCAGGGGTGGTCCAGCGGAAAAGCCATTTGGCGGCTTGCGGCGTCAGGTTGATGCAACCGTGACTGCGCGGATGGCCATAGTCATTATGCCAGTAGGTGCCGTGGAAGGAAATCCCACTTTTGGTGATGTACAATACCCAGGGCACACCGGGCAGGTCGAAGCCATTGGAAGCGATGTCACCGGCGGCCATGTGACGGGTGGGACGTTTGTAGAATGTGATGAAGCGGCCAATGGGAGTGCTCCAACGTCCAGCGCGGTAGCGGCTGCCGGTGGCGGCACGGGCAGCGAACACCAGCCGGGAATTTTCATAGGCCAGGACGAGCTGTTGGGTCAGGTTGACTTCGATCTTCTTCTCGGAATCGGGGAGGTCCGGTGAAATGGGAGCAAACTCATCTTCCGAAATGAAGCGTATGTACCTGGCCGGTGTGAAGTAAGTCAAATCCCACTTGTCGTCCAGCAAACGATACCAGGATTCCCCGTCTGCGCCAATAACCACGCCTGTGATCCAGTGCACGGTCTCGTAATACAACCGGTGCGCAACCGCTGACTCCGCATCCGGCTCTTCGTGTGCATCGGTGAACGGGACGGTGATCTCACCCAACAAACCACTGGGCGGCACTTTACTGACTGGGTTGTTAAGCAATGTGTTGACGGGTTGAACACTTCCGGAGTAAACATATCCCTTGCCATCCACCTCATACCAGACGCGGTTGTAAGCCTCTTCATCTTCGCTGATGGCCGCACCGGTAAGCGGGATGACCAGATCGCGCCAGTACATCTCGACTTTCTCCGACTCTACCGACGGTTCGGTGTACATCCACAGCGATTTTTCGGTGACGCGCCCTTGCAGGTCATCATCAAAAGATTGTGTTCTAAAGGTTTGGGAAAAATCGGGTAGCGACAATCCCAACATGCCGTAACTGGCCAGCTTTAAAAAGTCACGGCGCGAGATTGCGCTAAGGGGGGTATTCATGGGGTTTGTCTAATAGTGGACCTTCACCGTTGTCCCATAGGAAGCCCAGTTATAGAGCCATTCTGAATCCGGGATGGTCAGGTTGACACAACCATGGCTCATGGGGGTCCCGAAATTATTGTGCCAGTAGGTACCGTGAAAGCCGTAATCCTTGTAGAAATACATCACGAAAGGTACATTCGGCAGTGAATAGCCGGGCCCGGACATGGTCTGGATGGGCGTTTTGTGCCAGATGCTGAACGTGCCAGTTACGGTAGGCGTGGCCCAGGTGCCGGTTGAGACGATAAACGAGTTCATCAGCACGTCCCCCTCCCAGGCATACACACGCTGTTGGGTGAGATTCACTTCAATCCAGCGCACACCGTTGCCCACAGGCGGGTTCTCCGGTTTGGCGGGTGCGCTTTCTTCGGTCGGCCCTGCAGTGGGCACGGGCGTGTCCTCGACAATTTCCAACACCAATGAGCCTGCCGGTGTGGATGTTGCTTCCAAGGTGGCGGCAGCAGGGTCATTGTCTACCTCATCTTCGCCTGGTTCAGTCAGTTCAGGTGTGGAAGTAGGGGGCACGTTCGTCGGCGCTGTAGTAGGCTCTGTCGTCGGTTCCAATGTGGGGGGCGGGAAAGTCGCGGTGGGAAGTTGCAGTACAGGCTCCTCCTGCGCGACGGAAACTGGTTCTGATGATTGCGCCGGTTTGGCGATCTCTACCCGCGCCCAAACCTTCGGATGTTCAGCCTGGACTGGCTGCTCCCGGTATGTACCGCTCAAAATAGAGGCCAAAGCCGGAGAAGTGCTGGCTGTCCAGGCAGCGGCCAGGACGACGATACAGCCCAATACCAGCAGCAACGCGGGATAAATGGCCCTCCGCTTTGTCTTTGTTGGAGGTAAGCTTCGTTTCACAGCTTTGGTCTGCTGAGTGGTTCCCCCGTCTGTTTTCGCCTCTGAGGGGACATTTTGCAGGCGTTTCAGTGCCCATTGCATGCCCTTGCGTGCACGCGGACTGTCCGGGTTGATCTTCAGCGCGCGTTCGATGAGAGCAACGCTGGCTTTCGGGCTGGCGACTGCGGCCAGAATCAACCAGGGGTCTTCCAACTGCGGGGCCAACTGGGCGGCCTGTTCTGCCCAGCGACGGGCGGCGCCGCGGTCCCTATCACGCAAGGCTTCACGCGCGTTTTGGAGTGCTTTCTGGGCCTGGATCAACTCAGCGTTCATAGGAAATTACCTTTAATTAAGGTACATAGGTGGGTAGCGGCGTTGGCTCAACATTCTCATTGCGCACAAAACACAGAATGCCCTGCGCGACGCCGTAGGCGACTTTATCCGTTTCTTTGACCAGAAGATCCTGATCGAGGTTCAAAAACCCGGTCTCGATGATGGCGGCGATGGTATTCGGATCGATTTCCGAGAAAGCGTGATACCCGCGCATATCGGTGGTAATGCTCCCGGCGTGGAAGTGGAGTCCGGTGACGTTCTGGTAACGGTCACGCAGACATTCGGTCAGCCGTGTGGCGCGGTTCGTGTCATGTGTGTTTAGCGCTGCAGCTACTTTGAATCCGGTAGCCTCATCATTGATGTAATCACACGAGTCATTATGGATCGAAACCAACGCCACGGCCCGGTAACCGTTCAGGCGGGTATCGAATTCGTTCAACAAATCCACCTGGAAGCCCTCGTCTGTCAGGGTTTTTTGCACCCGGCTGGCGATGTTCATGTTAACGTCCGCTTCGGTCAATGAAACGTTGCCGTTCCCGTCACGGCAGATCGCGCCCGCGTCGTTGCCGGCGTGCCCGGCTACGATCCCGATGCGCAGTTGCGGCTGCGGCGTGGCGACGAAGTTGCTTTCCGCCGGTTGGGCTGTCAGCAACAGACCCAGCTTATCCGAAAAGCTGCCTGCGAACAGACCCTTGGAGGGCGTCCACAGATTGAACAGGGTCGCTAATAGGATGGCCAGGCCAAGCGTGCTACCAAGCACACGGAAGGGGCGCGGACGGTTACGAGAAGGCGAAGATTCCATCGTGTTTCGTATAATAGTACCTTAACAGGCGATTAATTAGCAAGGGGGAAATTGGAGTAGGTATGGGGTATTTATGACCAGATGCTTTCGACAAAAATAATTGCGCAAATTACATTTTGTGATAATCTTCCTCCTGAGTGTTGGTCCAGAATTTCTGCCACAGAGTCACAAAGTTAGTTCTCTCAGTGTCTCTGTGACTCTGTAGTAATGTTTGTCGATGGGGTCACCAACACTGGTCAGTGATGCTCTCAATTTCGCTCCGCTATTGGCTTCAAATACGAATCCAGCAGCGCGTCCATTCGCTCAAACGATTCGCATACGAAGAACATCGGGTTGAAGGCGTACACCGTCTTCGGGATTTGGGCGATCATCTCTACATCGAACGGAGCCAGGATGACTTCACCACCAAAGTATCCCTTGCGGGAAATACCCAGTTGATCATACAACGCGTGGACTACATTCCAGCCCTGGTCCTGCGACGACATCTCGCCCTTCTGATGCAACCCGTTGACACCCGCGATAATGCGGCTGATGTCATCTCTATTCTTGTCGAAGTAATCCTGTAGCTGCGCGAATACATCTCCTGTATAGTCGATGACATTGTCTCGGTTCAGGCGGTAGAACTCCATAATTGTATTCGCCAGCTCGGCGCGCCCGGAGATAATCCCCGCACCGAAGACCTTGAAACGGTTGTCCTCCATCACCAGACCAAATTCAGTGCTGTACCAGGCCAGGCGCTTGATGACTTCCTTTTCTTCCTGGGTTGCTTTCACGTAGGCGGGGGCAAATTTATCCTCGATGCGCGCGTAGAACTCCTGCGTCAGATACGGCAGGTGTCCGAAAATATCGTGGAACATATCCGGTTCGGGCGTGAACTCCATTTGGTCACGGGTGCGCAGGTAATCGGTGATCAAGAAGATGCGCTGCCCGAATTTGATGTACCAGTCATCCGCCAGCGTGTAACGCACAGCTGTGCGCTCAATGCGCCAGCCAGTCTGTGGTTGGATCTGTTTGTTCAGATATGCCACAGATGGGATACGTTCCGGGTCAAGCTGAAGCAATTCGAATCCATCTTTGTATTCCCGGCAGAGGTGCTCCAGGAAATAGGGCTGATAGATCCCATTGTACAGGTCCGCCCAGATTCCGTGCTGCTCGTTGGTAAAGCTGATTTCCTGGGTTTCAGCGGTGTACTCCTGACTCGGGTCAAGATTCTGATCAGCAATGTCCCCTGTGTAGGCTGGTGTTTTTTGGTTGGTGGCCATAGTTTTTCTCCTTTTTATTAGCGGCACGTTCCATGTAAAACTCAAGGCGGCCTCATCGCCGCCTTGCCAAAAAGTACGTTATTTGTGGTCGTTCAATCCGATGCTGGTGGTTTCCTTGACCTCTTTCAAAACCAGATAAGAGCTCACCCGCGCAACCGAATCAAGCGACAACAATTGCTTCATCAGGAAGTGGTCCAGTTGCTCGCGGTCGCGCACGACCACCTTGAGCAGATAATCGGCATCCCCGATGATGCGATGGCTCTCCAACACTTCCTGCATCTCACGGATGGCATCATCGAACTCGGCAATCAACTCAGCCGTGTGCCCCTGGATGATGACCTTCACGAACACCAGCAGATGGTATCCCAGGCGCTTGCGATTGAGCATGGTGGCATAGCGCTCCACGATGCCGTTCTCTTCCAACTTGCGCAAACGCTTCTGCACGCCGGATGGCGAAAGGTTCACCAGTTTGCCAAGCTCGGCGCTGGTCAGCCGGGCATTGCTTTGGATATGTTCCAGCAGGGTGCTGTCTTTACTGTCAAGTGTGTAAGTCATAGCAAAATTCTTGTTTTTGGAACAATATATTCCTATGTATGTTTTAATTATATAAAATATATCCCATTTGTCAACATTTGGAGCGAAAAATGATAAAATACAGTGTTTATGGACAAGCTGCCCCTATTGGATAAGACGGTTTTAATCACCGGCTCTGCCCGGCGCGTGGGACGCATCTTTGCGCTGGGATGCGCGCAGGCCGGCGCGGACATCGTTATTCATCACGGACATTCGCCGGACGAAGCGCAGGAAACACGAGATGAGATCGGATCTTTGGGACGCCACGCCTGGATTCTCGCATCGGACTTGAGTAAACCTGCGGAGGCCTCCGATGTCATTTCCCACGCGAACGACCTGTCCCCGCTCTACGCGCTGGTCAACAGCGCCGCCATCTTCGAGCCGCTTTCCTTGGCTGATACGTCTCTATCCGACTGGGAGCGTCACCTGACCATCAACATGACCGCGCCCTTCCTGCTCAGTCAGGCATTTGCAGAGCAATTGCCTGAAGGCGTGGAAGGCCGCATCGTCAATATTCTGGATTGGCGTGCTCTTCGCCCCCGCGCGGACCATTTCCCATACACGGTCAGTAAATCTGCCCTGGCCGCGATGACCAAGTCCCTGGCAGCCGCGCTGGCGCCGCGCATCACAGTCAACGGGTTAGCGCTGGGGGCTGTGCTGCCTCCATCAGATGGTGGAGCAGGCTCGGATGTGATCGAGAACGTTCCGCTCGGGCGCTGGAGCGATGCCGGGGAGGTCCAGCAGGCATTGGTTTTCTTGCTGGCTGGTCCAGCCTACGTCACCGGCGAGATCATCCACGTGGATGGTGGCAGGCATTTAATTTAACCAAACGGCGTGTCATTCTGAGCGACCGAAGGAAGCGAAGAATCTCCTTCGCGAAAAACGAGACCCTTCGGTCGCGGAGAACACTCCCTCAGGGTGACATATTCAAGAAAAACAGGAGCACTCATGGACAAAGTTTTCATCAAAGACCTGGTCGCCCGTGGCATCATCGGCATCAACGACTGGGAACGCGAGAAGCCGCAGGAGATCCTGATCAACATCACGGTCTTTACCGACACACGCTCTGCAGCCGAAAGCGATGCCCTGGCCGATTGCGTGGACTACCGCGCATTGGCCAAAAAGGCGCAACATTACGCGGAGACAGCGGCGCGATTTACTGTCGAGGCGTTGGCCAACGATATCGCGGAACTAAGCCTGGAGCAGAAGGGCGTACAGAAGGTCATTGTGCGCGTGGAAAAGCCGGGGGCGGTGCGCTTCTCGAAATCAGTGGGTGTGGAGATTGAGCGTACGAAGTAAGCAAGTGCGGATGAATGGATGATTTGAACGAAGCCTATCTGAATATCGGCTCCAATATTGAGCCGGAGTTTCACTTGCGGGAGGCTGTCCGTTTGCTGCGTGAACGTGGAGAGGTCAAAGCGATATCCAATGCCTGGCAGTCACATGCCTTCGGGTCGGATGGTCCGGATTTCCTGAACGCTTGCGTCTTGTTTATGACGCCCCTGGATGATCACGAATTGAAAGAACAGGTCATCCGTCCGATCGAAGCAGAATTGGGGCGCGTTCGTGGCCCGGATAAATTCGCTCCGCGCACCATCGACATCGATATTATCCTATTTGATGATGAGCCGTTTGGCGGAGAATTCTGGTCGAACGCTTTTGTAGTAGTTCCATTGGCAGATATATTGCCCGATTTTCATCATCCCCTAAACTACGAACGGCTATCTAGAGTCGCTGAACACATGCGCCGCCAGACCTGGATCGAGAAGTGTCCGGATGTTTTGAATTCAACCTAGTTGAATGACCTCCGATTCTGTTCACTCTATCTCTGGCTTCCGCGCTCTCAGTGAAAACAAAAAAGGGATTTGGACATATTCTTCCGGCAAACGCCACCAGCCGTCTGCTCCCTTTTCCATGAATGGGAATTTTGCCCTGGCCGCATATGGGAATTCGTGCAGGAATTCAATCACCAAACCTGCATCAATAATTGCGTTTATCACTTCGCCAATACTGTGGTTCCAGATATAAAAAGATGCAAGGTCACCTTGATTGTCCGTTGCATAAGAACCTGTCATCTTAACCCGTTCAGGTATTTCTGAAAAGAAATATGGATTAGCCAGCTGGATTTTTGTGTCAGCCTCTGTAGTAAACATTCGGAACGATGGGTGGTCTTCCACAATATAAAAAATTCCGTTGGGCTTAAGAAAGTGCGCAATTATTTCTCCCCATTGCTTTAAATCCCTCAGCCAATGTAAAACGCCATAAGATGTAAATACGATGTCGAAATCCCCTGAAAGGCTTTGAGTTAGCTGATATATGTCCGAGCAATGGAATTGTGCCGGTAGCTTTAGTTCTCGACTCAGTGAGCGAGCCAGCGCAATGGATTTTTTTGACAGGTCAATCCCTGTGACAGTGGCGCCGCGTCGTGCCCATGCGAGCGTATCCATCCCAAAATGGCATTGAAGATGCAACAGAGATTTTCCCGAAACATCGCCGAGTTCAGAGAGTTCAATCGAACGCAGTCTATCTTTGCCAGATTTAAAACCTTTCAAATCGTAAAATGGAGATTCTTCATGCTCCAATGTCCATTGATCCCAAAGTTTTTGGTTGGCTTCTAAAAATTCGTCCATGAGTTGCCTTTTCTAATCTTTCTGTTTGGATAATTTTAAAGGTCCTGACCAGACACACCAGATGGGGTACGGAAAGTTCAAAATTTGGAAGGATCAATCTTCCCAATTCAAAATGGTGAGAAATATGCTCTCAAATTTACCGCGCTCAGCGCTTGTGGCAACCCTGATCGTTGGACCGGTTGAATCCGGTTTTGTGTAGCCGCTATCCGGACCTTCACCCTCGACAACACTCAATTGGATTTCTTCAAAGGAAGCGATGCTTTCGTCTGTAAAAATCGCTGAGGTTAGCGTATCCCAAAATTGGAGGCCGCCGCTGTCCACAAAATCAAGGTTGGCTGACAACATTTCCTGCACAAAATTTGCGGATGGCGTGTTTAGGTAATTACTCAATGAGTTGTAAAACTTACGTGTAATGGGTACATCTTTGGTCGCATCCAAAGGCACCAAAGTGACTGGCGCACCAGAATTGAAAACGATATTCGCTGCGACAGGGTCAATGTAGATATTCCATTCTGCGTGTTGGTTATCGATACCGACACCGGAGTTGCCTACATTCCCATCCACATTGACGGCACCGCCCATGATGTAGATCGCCTTGATGTTAGAGGTGATGCCTGGCTCTTTTCGAATTGCCCCGGCAATATTCGTCATGGGTCCAACGGCGATAATAGTGACTGGTTCATTTGAATTCCGAATGATATCGATGATCAAATCTTCCGCGTCAAGCTTGGAAGGTTCTCCACCATCAGGGATATCGACTCCATACGCGGCATCCGCAGCTTGCCGCCACTCTGTGGGGAATTCGTGATTGCCAGCCAACGGTTGCTCTCTGCCACAAGAAACTGGGATCTCTACATGGTCACTTAATGTGACAAGCCCCAGAGCATTCACCACGCCGGGCTCGCAATGAACCTCGCCTGTTCCGGTAACCGTGATCGCTTTCAAGTCCACGTTGGGGTGCGATAAGAGATACAAGGCCGAGAACATATCCTCGTGTGCCATGTCCGTATCGAAAATGACAGGGTCCGGCGTTTGAGTTTGAATCAGGCTGGGATCAGGCGTTAGTGTCTGGCTTGAACATGCTACAAGCAATAATCTCGATAGGATGGCAACAATAAATGGTCTCTTGTTCATTTGTTCTTCTCTTTCATGTCGATTCACCGGATGATTAAAGTTTGCCCTGGCTCGGTCACGGTAACTGCCTGGAGCGCTTTGCCATTATCGATATCAACAAAGCACCACGGGTGCCCAACGAACGAATTCATCTCATCTGAGTTGCCCGGTTCCAACCAACCGTAGAATATCGCCTTGCCTTCATAGTCAAGCCAATAGTAAGCCACGCGATTCGCCGTCGAGTTCACGAATGTGATCGGTGCGGGAACAGCGGTTTCCTGCACGATTGACTCCAATTGGCAATCCGGATTTTCAGCGATAAGATCTGCCTGCCTTTGAACTAATTGCCATTCCAATTGCCACGGACTATAAAACTGGCTGACAAATAACAGCATGGGGAGAGCAATGACAGCTCCTCGCCACTTTGCATTATGTGACCCCAACAGGAATGCACTTCCAAATAAAACGCCGTACAGGATACCGACCAGATGATTCAAATGTGCGACATCATTTGGTATCAAATCAAGGGTGTCTGCGAACAACGCCCATGACAAGTTTAAAGTATAAAGGATGTGCAAAGGACGGTGAGTTAAAGTCGTCCACCATGGCGTGCGGCGGTTGGCAATTAAGGAGAATCCGAACAGGCCGCAAACCCCGCCTGAAATTCCAATGATTCCAGTATGCATTACAGTGACTTGAAAAACATATCCAGTTGTTAATGCGCCGAAAAAGGCTCCCAGTGTATATTTCCATCCATGTTTTCGTTCGATTTGAAAACCGAACAGCAAGAGGAAAAGTAGATTTTCAAAATAATGGGGAATATCTTGATGGATGAATGGACTGGTCAGCATCCGCCAGGGTTGGTTGTAGAACATCCCCCAGGTTCCATGATGCAGGTTGGCAAATATGAATTCTTCGTAGCCGCCAGCCAAACGAAAGATTTGGATGATTGTTATAAGAATCGCAAGAACAATGGTGGCGTATAGAATCTTTCGACCTGTACGCATGGGGACTCCTTTTTCAATATCTGATCAGGAACGTTGGTTTCTTTCATTTTCCCCTGAGAAGATCCTCTTGTCTCTGTGTCAACAACTTGTGCAGGGCATCTCTATCTTGAGGATATGCGCGGAACATTGGTATCCACACAATGGCACTAAGCAGGATCAAACCCGGGACGAACCATAACAGTGCGGTTGAGACTCCCATACTATCCACGATTGGGGTGGAAAGAGAAAGCGCCAACGCACTCAACCCACCGATTGCCACGCTGATGATCGCACGGCTGCTACCACGCAACTCCGGAGGAAGGACAGCATGGGACATCGGCCAGACAACCCCTTCACTCGTCGATGTGTAACTCGTAGCTGCAAGAAAAGCAGAGAGAACAAGCAATGGGAGATTCTCCCGGCTTGACATCAGGTAGGCGATCATGGCAGGCACACTCAGGATAAGCCCGATCTGCGTCATTGTCACTCGTCTGTGGTTGGATAGTTTTGAGTCTAATCGATCTCCAAGCCAACCGAAGAATATATTACCGGTTACAAGACCGATAAATATTACGAAGATGGTGATGTAAAAGAACGGCGGCTTCAAATCCAGTGCTGTTAAGAATGTAAAGTTCCAACCGATGAAAACGACGAGACTGGTTTTCGTCAGTGTTTCGTTCAAAAGCAGGTAACGCCAGCTCCGTATTCTGAACAATGACCAAAACTCTACCCATGTAAAAGAGTAACGGGTTGCGCTTTCTTTTGTGATGACATTGCTTAACTCCGGTTCGCTGGCTCCGCGTGTTGGTTCTTTGAGAACAAGCAGGAACAAGCCTGTGAGAAAACTTGCAATTCCAAGCGCAGCGAATCCGATGCGCCAGCCGTCGGGGTTGTTCTCTGTGAGTGTAGGAAGGAGGATGATCGAAACGAAGCCCCCCACCAAACCAACCGAGCGCATGATGCCGGTGGCACGTCCACGGGATTGGTTGTCGAAGAGATCGCCTATCAGCGAGAAAGCTGCCGGGGCGAAGGCACCAAGTCCAAGTCCGGAAATGACGCGTAATGTCAGCAGTTGTGGGTAGTTCCCGACGAATGCGATTCCCAAAGTCCACAATCCCCAAAACCCTGTGAACCAGACCAGTATCATTTTGCGTGAGAAACGGTCTGCCGCATAACCCCAAAGCGGATACAGGATCGTGGTCATCAATTTGCTCGCGCCCAGTATGGTTCCGAGTTGGCCGACGGTTGCGCCCAGTGCAGAAAATATATAAGGCCACAGCAGGGGGAGCGCCTGTTCTTCGCTCGAGTCGACGAGAAACGCGGCGGATAAGCTTGCAATGGATAATTTATGAGTTTGCTTTTTCAATGAAGTATTTGCTGACATGGCTGCCCCCATTCTAATTGAATTTGGTCAACTATTTTTTGAGAGTTCCCTTTTCATGATCTCCAGATGAAACGGTTCATCCACATCCATGGCGACCTCGGCGTAGGGGCAAATGACAGGATGCAAATCCAAGCTGTGTTTTTTACCAAGCCGTTTTACAAATGCATCCAGATCTAATCGGCGCAGCATAAGCAGGAACAATGTATCGAAGCCGATGAAATTCAACTGCCTCCAAATTTTTCCTCGTGCTTTTTCGATGCGTTCAGCGGCGCCATCCTTTTGCATGACAATCTTCGGCTGGAGGATGCTGATATCAGGCGCGCCGCGAAATTCAATCTTTCCCACACGATTGACCCTGCGTTTGACGCCCGGAAAACTTGCTTCCAAAACCTGACGCGTGATCATGTTCATATAAAATTCGTGTTGTGTATCTTTTGCCTGCTCGATGAACCAGTCAAACATCTCACCGGTCACCAGCGGGATATCCGATGAAACTGTCATTACATATTCTGTGTCTGGATTTTTCTCAAGGATGGATTGGAGTCCCGCGCGGATGTTCCCGATCATGCTGCCTGTATTGGGAAGAAGGGTGAGTGGTTTATCGCAGGACAGTTCAACGCCTCCATCCAAGCCGGCAACTGTCACTCGCCCCACACTTTTCGCCTCGCTGACAGCGTCCAACACCCACTGGATCATCGGCTTGCCAGCGATGTCTACTAAGGCTTTGGGCTTCCCTTGCGTATATTTGTAAAGCGGATGGCTTGGTTTGGGTATGCCACCGGCAGTGATGATTACGTCCATTTCAGTTTGTCTTTCTTGGGAAAAATACTTTATATGAGATCAACAATCCAAGGACCGCCAGAATAACAAGACCTCCAAAAAAGTATTCAAAACCGAAGCCTTTACTGATTCCATAAAAAATATCTTCTATCATGCTCAACGGAAGAATCCACATGATGAACCAGGCCCAGCGTTCTCCGCGTTTGAACGCAAATTTAAGGATGACCAAAGAGAACAGACCAACTCCCAACGATGTGATGAGATTGCTCTTTACAGCATGGAGAAAATCTTCTGCGACATGTGGATATTGCCTGATGAGCATGATCCATGCGCCTCCAAAGTCAGTCAGCATAAAATCATCTCCACCGCTTGTAAGAAAAATACCAATGACAAATAAAATTAGGAGGGTGAGTAGAGTTGCGGGGATGAAAAGAAGTATCCGTCCATAATTTAGATGGGTATTTCTAGTGTTAGAAACTCGGTTGTTCATTGACCATCCTTTTATGTTCAAAGCACAGCAAACCACGGATGCCTGGCATTAAACTTTTTGAGATCAATAGATAGTTGCTGCCGCTGCTTATGGTTAAGGTGCGGTAATACTTGTTGGAAGTCTTGTTCATCAACGTCTCGTAAACGTGCCGCTTTGTATAGCAGAGCAATTTCAGGTAACAAGTAAGGGATCCCCTCTGAAGATACTCCCTCGATATTTAATAGTTGATGTTGGATTTCATCGGAATATCGAAAGGTCCAAAGATCCTCATCGATCTCATGAAAATGAAACTCGAAGCGCCAGGGATCGTCTTCCGATTCTCGTGCCCAAACCCCCGGGAATTCATCACCTAGCGTCTCACCGGTTTCCCATGGGCGAAGAACGATTTTCCCGTTTTTATCCCGTTTGGTGGAATAGAATTCCCACTTATCGAGATAACGTTGCGCCGTCAATTGATTA
>JASFRG010000107.1:0-17181 GCA_050115035.1 Anaerolineales bacterium
CGGTCTCAGGTAGCCCAGGATTCTTTTTTTACTTCTGCCTGGCACTCCATCAGCCGTTGGTTGCACCCAGCTCAAGGTTTCGCTTCGATTGTTGGTTGTTAAAGATCGACTTTTTTCAGAGGACTCATCAATATAATTAATAATCATGTGTGGTCGCAATAACCCATTATGGCTATATTGAATAGAACTGCGTTGAGCAAAATCTACACGGTAGACCATTGTGATTCTCCTTTTTGGATTGGTCACCGTGGGGATAACACATGCACCTATGTGCTTCATTATCAACAAGTACCAACTTCTCCTTCATCTTATTAAGTAAATCCCTACTAATGAACGTTGAGTAGGAAAAAAATCAAATTTCTAAATGCGTAATTCGAGAGGCTTAATTTGCAAAAATAGCTGGCATAATCCGCAAATTATGCCAGCTATTTCTTAGATGTAGCTGGCTCGACCTGCATAAAGATTTGGTTACATTTCGATTGGATCCTCGGGGTGCGCCGCATTCCACAGGGCGACGATCTCAGCCTCGCTCTTGCCGATGTTGGCGGCGTTGCGCCACTTGTCGCAGAATTTTGTGTTGACGTTCTTATCGATCTCCTGGTTGACGAGCACCTGGATGTTGATCTTACCGTCCCTTTTACCAACCGGGCGGTAGTGCGTGCCGTTGGGCAGGTACACCACCCGTTCGGCCTTGAGTCCGCTCTCGAGCTGCACGTCCAGTTCCGAAAGCACTGTCATCACCAATCCGCGGCTCTGGTTGGTAGCGGCCACGATGTTCTCGATGATCTCATCCTGACCCATCGGGTCGGTGGGTTCCAATCGGGGGCTAAAGGTGGTCCAGGCTTTTATCTTATCAGTCATTTTAGAATACTCCTCACATTTGAAAGTTAGAGGGATCGGTTGCGCAACCAGGGTTCCCAAATCGCGGCAATTTTATAACCATGAGGGGTGCAGGTTAACTTTTAGCACCTACAAATTTGATAGATTAAAGGGGGGAAATTCTGATAGTTTTGTTAACCAAAAACCTTGATTTTCTCAAGGGTTTTGCTACTGTATATGGATGACAAATATCGAGTGTATTCTATGAAAAACAACCTGATGCACTTGTTACTTATATCAAAGGCAAGTCAAAATCATTTCCGTACAGAAAACTGATAATAATAATTGGCATACTCATCCCCTTGTGCCTGGGCTAGAGACTGTGCATATTTCGCATCTGCAAGAATTTGATCAGTACATTCATACCTTCTATCACAAAGCAAGATGCCTATTCTGATCGGTAGTCTGATCGCATCTCCTACTTCCGGTAGATTATAAAGTAATCTGCTCTGAATTCGGTCTGCTATCAGCGTCGTGATCTCACCAGTGGGTACGTTATCAATCAATATATAGAAAGTATCTGGATCAAATCTGGCAAGTGTATCGACAGGACGCAACAGACTTCTCAGGGAAGTAGCAATCTGCTGCAGAGTGATTTCCCAATTTGCTTTTGAATTTTTTCTCCCGTTTTTGGGATTTACAGAAAATAAAAAGATCGCAAAGTGATTTCCATCGACTTCTCTGGCTTGTTTGAGTGCATTGTCCAAACGATGTACAAAAAAGGGCTGATTGTAAAGGTCTGTGGAACTATCAAAGGGCTTTTGGGGTAATGGTGACGCTTTTTGTGATAGTCCTATCCGACTTACAAGATCTCTCAATTGATCGGTACCAACTGGCTTTAGCAACAACAGATCTGGCTGTACGGTTACACCAGCAGCAATATGCGCATGTGCAGTGATAACAATAACCTTAGTACGATAAAAACGCTTTTCCTTTTTTATCTTCTCCAGAATTTGAGATCCAGAAATACCTGGTAAATTTAAATCTAAGATTACGAGATCGGGTTGACAGTGGGCAAGCCGCTCAATCGCATCCTGGCTATGGAGAGAAATCTCCGTCCGATACCCGACAACATCTAAGATGTGCCGATATAACGCGGCAATATCACGTTCATCTTCAACGACCAACGCAAATGGTTTGTCTATACCCACAACCACTATTTCTCCGTACAAATTGTATTAAGTTACAACAGGATGGAACAGGTCCCGATGGGTTCTCGATCAAAATAATTATAAGTCATTTTTCGGATGCAGTCGCGAAGGATTTTGAGTTATAGGTATCTCGAAGAATTTCATCAGTACTTTCATATCGGCTGTCACATAACAGGATACCAATCTGGAATGAAAAAGATAGATTTATCATCTAAATTTACTTTGGGTGAAGCCCGTCAAGCAACTTCAACAAACCTTTTTTGCGCCCGCCGTGCCATGACACCTTCCACCCAGAAGATGATCAGCGCAGCCCAGACCAGCGAAAAGCCGATCAAACTGGTGGTGGTGAAGGGTTCTTTGTAGAGCAAGACACCCAGCAGGAATTGCAGAGTGGGCGCGATGTATTGCATGATGCCCATAATCGTCAGCGGGATACGCTTGGCCGCCGAAGCGAACATCAGCAGCGGGATGGTGGTCACAACGCCCGCGCCGGCCATCAATAAATCAGAAACTGCGCCTGTGTGTCCAAAGGAGCCCTGCCTAACACTCTGAAGGTAGATCAGGTAGCCTAAGGCAGGCAGAAATACCCAGCCTGTTTCCAGCGTCAAGCCAAACAACGAACCGAGCGGGGAAGTTTTCTTGACCAGTCCGTAAAACCCGAATGAAAATGCCAGCCCAAGCGCGATCCAGGGCAACGATCCGTACGTCCAAGTGAGATAGATCACACCAACAGCGGCCAGTCCGATGGGAAGCCATTGCAAGGAACGCAAGCGTTCCTTCAGGAAGATCATCCCAAGCAAAACGCTAAAGAGCGGGTTGATGAAGTAGCCCAGGCTGGTCTCGACCACATGCTCCGAGTTTACGCCCCAAACATAGATCAACCAATTACAACTAAGCAAGATGCCGGCGATCAAATAGAGGCCGAGCACGCGCCGGTTCAGGGTCGAACGGAACTGCTTCCATTGTTTGGTCGCAAAGATAACGATCATCAACAAGACGAACGACCAGCCGATGCGATGTCCAATGACTTCTACAGCGGGCACATGATGCAGCCACTTCCAGTAAACCGGGAATAACCCCCACAGCACATAGGCGCCAAGCGCATACCAGATACCTGAATTCATACTGATTTCTCCTGTAACAAGCAGGAAGTATACACCATCGGAATGTTAAGAGATCGTTTTTCGTATTATTTTCAGAATGATAAAATATATCACCTTACACACAACAGGAAATCAACATGAAACTATTTGTCCCCGGACGTATCTGTTTGGTTGGAGAACACTCCGATTGGGCTGGCGGTTATCGGCGCATCAATGCGGAAATCGAAAAAGGCTACACGCTGATCACCGGCACAGACCAGGGCATTTATGCCGAAGTAGCTCCACATCCCACTTCCCTGGTCTTGAATTCCACGGATGGAAAAGGCAATCGCCGGGGCCTGATAGAAATCCCCATGGAACCAAGAGCCCTGCTGGAAGAGGCACAAAAAGGAAGCTACTGGAGTTATATGGCCGGTGTAGCTTACCAGGTCTTGACCAATTATCACGTCCGCGGACTGGTGATCGACAACTATAAAACCGATCTTCCCATCAAAAAGGGGCTTTCGTCCAGCGCTGCCATTTGTGTGCTTACCGCTCGCGCGTTCAACCGCGTTTATGACCTGAAGATGACCATCCGCGGAGAAATGGAACTTGCCTACCAGGGAGAAATTACCACACCCTCCCGCTGCGGCCGCATGGACCAGGGCTGCGCCTTTGGGAATCGCCCGGTGCTCATGACCTTCGATGCAGACCGGCTCGAAACGCAAGAACTTCAAGTCCACGACCCGATGTATTTCGTGATTGTCGATCTACAGGCGAAGAAAGACACGATGGAAATCCTGAACAGGCTCAATCGCTGCTATCCATTCGCGGAAAATGAAGTTGAACGTGGCGTGCAGGAGTTACTTGGCCCGATCAACAAACGCATCGTGGCACAGGCTGTGGATGCAATCAACGAATCAAATCCCGAGAAGCTTGGCACATTGATGAATGAGGCACAGTCATTCTTTGACCGCTACGCCACCCCTGCCTGCCCGGAAGAATTGACCTCACCCGTTCTTCATCGCCTGCTAGGTTACAAAAGCCTTGAACCTCATATTTGGGGAGGCAAAGGCGTTGGATCGCAGGGAGATGGTACCGCCCAATTTATCTGCCGCAGCGAAACAGATCAGGAGGCCGTTATACAAATCCTGGAACGGGACCTGCAACTGCCCGGGCTGAAACTGACCATCACGCCACAGCAGAAGGTCCGAAAAGTGGTTATCCCGGCCGCCGGCTTTGGAACGCGTCTCTTCCCCGCCACAAAAGCCACCAAAAAAGAACTGTTCCCGATTGTGGACGAAGACGGTATTGCAAAGCCAGCTATCCTGTTCATTGTCGAAGAGGCCATCAAAGCAGGTATTGAAGAAGTCATCATTATTGTCCAGGAAAATGATTTGCATGCGTTTCAATCTTTCTTTAGCGAGCAGATCTCAGTCGAAAATTACAACAAATTGCCGCCCCATTTCCAGGCCTATTCACACCGCTTGCTGGAAATAGGACGGCGAGTCACGTTCGCCATTCAGGAAAGCCAGGAAGGATTTGGTCACGCGGTCTATGCAGCCCGCAAGGCAGTTGGCGATGAACCATTCTTATTGATGTTGGGGGATCATATCTATCGTTCAAAAAACGACACCCAATGCGCTGCCCAACTAATGGATGCCTATCAATTACACGGACAAAGTATCGTCGGCATGCGCCGCACGCCGGAAGAACAAATAGGGAACTTCGGAGCAATCACCGGCGTTTGGTTAGAGGAACAAAGTCTGTTGAACGTGACCGAATTCGCCGAAAAGCCGACGCTGGACTATGCGCGCACCAATCTGCGCGTCTCCGGATTGGGAGAAAATAAATATCTGACGGTCTTTGGACAATACATCATCAAGCCAAAACTGTTTGATTATCTACAAGAACATATTGAAAATAATGTGCGTGAGCGCGGCGAATTCCAATTGACCTCAGCGCTCGATCAACTGCGACAGGAAGATGGTTTTTTGGGATTGGTTATGGAAGGTCAACGCTTCGATATCGGGCTGCCCAATTATTATTTGGAGACCCTGCAGGAATTTTCCAAGAAAATGGAATAAAAACGAAAGTAATGCGCAAAAGGAGAAAATGCATGCTGAAAACGCATCAAAAGCTGGCTATTGGCCTTCGTCCGGCATAGCCAGCTTCGATTTCATGCCAGAATGCGATCTCTCCTTCCCCATATTTCCAACACAGGTATATTTCACGGCCGTCTTTCAGGGCAGGAAAATCCAATAAACCAAGGTTGATATCCTTGAACAGGACTCCAGTGTCTCGTATTTTGTGTACAAGCACATCCAGCCGCTTAAATTCCAAAACCAGCTTACTGGCAATCTGACTGCCCCCATTCCCCGCTGCCCGTTCGACCACGGGCCAAACATCTGGCTTGCGTGTCAATATCTCCCGGCGGATAGCCTGGATCTCATCCATCCAGGGCCGGATAGTTTCTAACGTTTCATTAGCATTCTGTAGGGTAAAGTATCTTGGCATAAGAGAAAGTATACCAATATCGCGGTCTGCAGGAAATGCTATCCCCCAACATATTAACCCAAATGTACTGGGGTAAGTAAAAATCATACCGACTACGCACCTTCTCACAGGGAGAGTAGTACTATCATCCCATACACACACACATAGATAATCATTACTCTGGGTGCGCGGTAGTCCCTTGTATGGTGGTCAATACCTGCAGGGAAGACGAATACCCACCCAATTTTACCTACTCGCAGAAGAAAGGATTGGTTATGCCTGTTTTGCTGCTTAGTATCCTCGTATTGCTGTTTAGTTGGACCGCAGCCCATTTGTTTGCGCTGCCAACAACATATTTTGTTCGAGCTACTCACCTGTACAACGTTCCTGTCTTCCAGGCGCTCAACCCAAGTGCCGGGAAAAAGGCTGTAAGCTACCTTAGAAAACTGTTTTTCGCTGCCATCTTGATCGTACTCGGTATGCTGCTGGCAGCGGTCCTTGGTATCGAACCGATCTACCTGGCCTGGAAAAGTTATATCCAGACCTTTGTAGATTTCGAGTTGACACAGACCCTTATGAGTGGCCTGCTGGATAATGTGATGTTGGCACTCGGCATCTTTGTCGTGTTCCAAATTATCACATTTATCAATGAGTTTTTCCCACGCTTGTACAAATTGCTGGATAACTGGCGACACACCCGTTTTCATGTGATTCGCTTCAGGAGTCTCGAGCTGGTTACCCCCGATCAAATCACAGATGGATTGATTTCGCTTGTCCGCACAACCCAAATAGGATTAAATCTAATCCTGGGGCTGACCGGCTTGACATTTGCACTGTCATTCTTTCCAGGTACACATGGGTTCATTGCGGGCGTGATAGATAAACTGGGAGAAGTATTGTTGAATGCAGGGGAAACAATCATAGGATACCTGCCCAACTTGTTAACGCTTATCCTAATCGTGATCGTGACACGCTATACATTAAAACTTTTAAAGTTTTTTCACGAAGGGATCAACTCTAAAAAAATAAAAATTGCCGGTTTACATCAGGAACTTACAGCACCCACCTTCCAGTTGTTACGCTTTATGATTGTTGCGCTGGCATTGGTGGCAGCCTATCCGTTCGTGCCGGGCTCGGATTCACCCGTTTTCCGTGCAATCACGATCTTTTTGGGCTTCTTGCTCTCGTTGGGCTCCACTTCGTTAGCCACCAACATTATTTCCGGAATCGTATTGACGTATACGCGCGGATTGCGCATCGGTGACCGCGTCAAAATCGGCGGGACAGTTGGCGACGTGATCGAGCGGACCCTGCTGGTCACGCGCATCCGCACCATCAAGAATGTCGTTGTGACAATCCCAAACGGTATGGTTCTCAACAACGAGATCATCAACTACAACGCGCCCATGGTGGATGAGGGACTGATCCTCAACACAACCGTGACTATCGGCTATGATGTGCCCTGGCGCCAGGTTCACGACCTGCTCATTCATGCGGCAATTGCCACCTGCGACATCCAAAGCGCGCCCAAACCTTTCGTGCTGCAAACATCTCTGGATGATTACTACGTCAGTTATGAGCTGAATGCCTATACCCACGCTCCCGAACGTATGGCTGTGATCTACTCGGAACTACACCAGAACATCCAGGATTGGTTCAACGAAGCTGGCGTGGAAATCATGTCCCCCGGGTATACTGCCTATCGGGGTGGCGATGAGTCAACCATTCCTGCGCAGTATCAAAATCATGGACCCATTCCGGTATTGACGCCCCAGCGATTTGAAAAGGTAGATACCACTCCAGCCAGGAAAGTAATAGAGAATAAGAAAGCCAACGGATTATTCCCGTAATATCAAAGACATACAAAAAAAGCCGGAGCGTTAGATTATTGCTCCGGCTTTTTTTATTGGCCAATACTGCTAAATTTTCGCCTTACGCAGCCTCAAGCTGTTGCTGACCACAAAGACACTGCTGAAGGCCATCGCGCCCGCCGCCAGCATCGGGATCAGAAATCCCATTGCCGCAGCCGGGATCAAGATGACATTGTAGAAAAACGCCCAGAACAGGTTCTGCTTGATCGTTCCAAGCGTCTTGCGGGAAAGCGCAATTGCGCGCGCCACGCCACGCAAATCACCGCTCATCAGTGTGACCGGAGCAGCAGCCATGGCCACGTCCGTGCCGGTGCCGATGGCGATACCTACATCCGCCTGAGCCAGCGCAGGCGCGTCATTGACGCCGTCCCCTACCATTGCGGTGACCACGCCAGATTCCTGCAACTTCTTCACTTCTGAAGACTTCCCTTCCGGCAGCACTTCAGCCAGCACCTGATCGATGCCCACCCGGGCCGCAATCGCTTCGGCGGTCTTTTGGTTGTCGCCGGTTATCATGGCCACTTTCAAACCCATCGCATGCAGTTCTTCGATAGCTTCGATCGAGCCATCCTTAAGCGTGTCAGCCACCGCGATGACGCCTGTCACATCATTGTCCACCGCAACCAGCATGGCCGTTTTGGCTTCAGCTTGTAGACGGACGATTTCCGGCTCCAAACCGTTCAAGGTAAATCCATTGGTTTCCATCATGCGCAGGTTCCCGACAGTCACGCTGCGCCCCTCGACTTCAGCTTGCACGCCCTGCCCCGGCTCCGCCTTGAAGCCACCCGCTTCCGCCAAACTCAAGCCACGGGAAGTAGCCTCCGCCCAGATCGCTTCTCCTAACGGATGCTCGCTGTCCTTCTCAACCGATGCCGCCAAGCGGAGCAATTCTTCACCGGATAAAGTTGTCTCCTTATTAATAACCGTATCAGTCACAGCCGGTTGCCCCTTTGTGATCGTGCCCGTCTTATCCAGTACAACTACACCAATATTTCCGGCGCGTTCCAGAGCCTCAGAATTGCGAAACAGGATACCCATCTCCGCGCCTTTGCCGGTACCCACCATAACAGCCGTCGGCGTAGCCAATCCCATCGCGCACGGGCAGGCGATCACCAGCACAGCCACCATATTGATCAGGGATATAGTGAAGTCGCCACCACCCCACGCTTCCGGTATGAGAAAATACCATGCCAAAAATGTCACGGCTGCGATGGCAATCACGATTGGCACAAAAATCGCCGAAACCTGATCAGCCAACTTCTGGATGGGTGCTTTGCTGCCCTGGGCTTCTTCCACAAGGCGCACGATCTGCGCCAACGCAGTTTCTTTTCCAACTTTGGTAGCCTCGAACTTCAACGAGCCGAGCTTGTTCAATGTTGCGCCGATGACCGGATCGCCGGGGCTCTTCTCAACAGGCAGGGATTCACCCGTCAGCATTGACTCATCCACAGCCGAACGTCCGTCCATGACCACGCCATCCACGGGGATCTTTTCACCGGGACGCACGAGCACCACATCACCCACGATCACTTCGTCCACGGGCACCTCAGCCTCAAGTCCATCGCGAACGACGCGGGCGGTCTTGGCGCGTAATCCCATCAATTTCTTGATGGCTTCACTGGTGCGCCCCTTGGCGCGCGCTTCCAGATATTTTCCCAATCGAATGAGTGTGATAATCACAGCAGCTGATTCGAAATAGACGTGACCGGGGAAAAATCCCAACATAACCGCCACTGAGTAAAGATAAGCTACGGACGAACCCATCGCAATCAGCACGTCCATGTTGGCCGAGCCGTTGCGCAATGATTTATAGGCGCCCAGATAATATTGCCAGCCCACGTAAAACTGTACCGGTGTCGCCAGCGCAAACATGACCCATTTCGACCAGGCTGTCCCCATCCAGGCCATCGGCAGCAAGCCGAAGTCAATGCCCATCGAGAACAGGAAAAGCGGAATAGTAAAGATCAAACCAATGACCAACAAGCGGCGCTGCTCATTGATTTCATGTTCACGTGCCTTGGCTTCGGCGTCTTCCGCATCCCCACCCAACTCCAGTGCTTCAAATCCGGACCCAATGACGGCTCGCCGAATTTCTGCTTGTGTCACCACCGTAGGGATATAGCGCACGCGCGCCTTCTCAGCTGTATAGTTAACCTGGGCTTCCAGCACTCCATCCAGATCTTGCAATACATTCTCTAATCGACGCGAGTCGTTGTCATCCGCAAGTCGTTTGATGATCAGATCGGCTTCACCAGTTGCAATGCCATAACCGGCGCGTTCCACACGTGCGATCAAATCTCTCGTTCCTAACAGGGATGGATCGAACTCAACTGTTGCCCGCTCTGAAGATAGGTTCACCACAGCAGTGCCAACCCCATCGAGTTTTTTGAGATTGCGCTCTACGGTTGCAACACAGTTTGCGCAGGTCATACCGGTAATTGGTAAGGTTGTTTGTTTTGTTTCAGGCATATAAATCCTCAATGCTTTTAATTATGTCCTACGAAATACGCATTACGGCCAGCGTAATGCGTAATCGGTAAAACACAATCTATTACTCTGGATTTGTTACATTGCTACCCGGCGACCGGGTAATTGATCTCAGCCAGGAGGGCTTTGATATTTTCTTCAGAAGCCGGGGAATCAAAGGTAATTTCTACCAACTGAGAGGCTTCATCAGCCTTCACAGCCTGCACGCCTTCAACTCCAGAAACTTCCATCTGGATAGTATGGACGCAATGTCCACAAGAAATGTTGGGAACGGAATATTTTACAGTTGTCATGTCACTTCTCCTTAATATAAATTTGAATCTAAACCTTGGTCGACATCTCGAAGACCTCGGTAATTTCCTTTAACACACGTTGGCGCTCACCCTGATCATTTCCTTCAATTGCAGTGATAACACACGAATTCAGGTGATCTTCCAGTATTTTTGTGCTGACCTTGTTCAATGCACCCTCCACAGCCTGGATCTGTCGAATGACATCGATACAATAAGCATCCTCCTCAACCATCCTGATAACGCCACGTAAATGGCCTTCAATGGTTTTCAATCGGCGTAAGGTATCTGTTGTTTGCATCTTATTCTCCTACCCCCCCCAGGGGGGTAGGGTTAATATATCAAATTCGCCTTTTGCTGTCAAGAGCATTCACAGCTTGATCGTTCCGTTTCAATCGGGAAAAGCTTGGTAAGGTTGCTGTTCTCCCCATCTTTGCGCTGATTATAAAACCAGTATAATCTCTTTTATGAAGAAAAATACTTCATTCAAATTACTCATAATGATTTTCATGCTGCTTATCGCGAACGCCTGCACGCAAAGGCAAGCACTGGATCCCAACGCACAAATCAGACAAGCGGTTGCTGCGACGATTGCAGCAATCCCCACTCATACCCCCTACCCCGCCCCCACATCTTACCCGACGCCGACTCCCGTGACATTGGCCGGTCTGTTCTGCGAATACCAGTTTTGTATTGGCCATCCTCCTGATGTTGCTTTTTTTGATGTCAGCGCGCAACGCAATCCTGCTTCCCCTAGCAGCTATAGTCAGGGACTGATGGCAGCCTTTAATGGAAATCTGTTCATCCAAATCCTGTGGCAGCACGCGCCCGGCACCGCCGACCCCAAGTTTCTACTCGACCTGATCCTCGAAGAAGGCGTGGATACCCGTGTCGGGGAGATGGACGTCAAGCTGATACGGGATATGAACGTGCTCTACACCCCCATTACCTCCGTTGCCTCAGGCACGCTGCCTAATGGCGGCGCCGCAGCCTGGACTTGTGGCGAACGCGTCTTTGCCTGGAAAACCTACACCCCCCAAGACGGACAGGCAGCAGCTTTGTTTGAAGAGGCCATCAGACGATTTCGATGCTGAAATAATCTAAATACGCTAAGATTTCTTGCTTTTGGCTTCTTCCCAGAGCGCATCCATTTCTTCTAAAGTCATCCCGGTAAGTTCCCTATTTTGCTTTTTTGCACCCTGCTCCACATATGCAAAGCGCTGCTTGAATTTCAAATTGGTCCCTCGCAACGCAGACTCGGCATCGATCTTCTTCCAGCGCGCCAGGTTGACCAGCACAAAGAACAGATCGCCAACTTCTTCGGCTAACTCTTCGTCGTTCGTTGCGGCTTTGATCTCTTGAATCTCTTCGGCAACCTTATCCAACACACCATCCACGACCGGCCAATCGAACCCGACGCGCGCAGCGCGATCCTGGTATTCCTGCGCTTGTGTTAAAGCGGGCAAAGATTTGGGGACACCATCTAAAATCCCTTTTTCTTCTTTACCGTTATTTTTACGCTCAGCTTCCTTCAACTTTTCCCAATTCTGCAGCACCCCTTTTACACCCTCCAGGGCTACCTCACCAAACACATGCGGATGCCGCCGCACGATTTTGTCATGGATCTTTTTTATGACCGAATTGATTGAAAATTCACCCTCTTCATTGGCGATCTGCGCATGTAAAACGACCTGTAACAATAAATCTCCAAATTCTTCGTGCATGCCATCCACATCACCTGCGTCAATCGCTTCTAAAGCCTCATAGCTTTCCTCTAGCAAATGCGTTCGTAGAGACTCATGGGTCTGCTCACGGTCCCAGGGGCAGCCATTTGGTGCACGCAAGTGAGCGACAATTTCCTGAAAAGCCTCGAAGGAAGTCCCATCCTCCAAGGGTGGCACATACAAGCTGGTCAGCATGCCAATATGTTCGGAGCGGTCGATCTCATACAGTTTCAGATTCTCGACCAGTTCGTCTTCTGTCCCGGCCGCATGGACAAGTTGCACCGGGTGCTCATCGGGATAGGTTTCGCCCAAAGTCATCTTGACTTCTGAAGCCACCAAGCGCGAATACAACTGGGCGATCAATACTGGGTTATCCGGCGGGAACGTCGGGACATGCGCCATAGAGAGTTCCATGGCATCGAAGAGAGTCAGGCGCGGATACGGGTCAAGCCCCAAGGCGGAGAAGGTCGGTTCCAGAAACGAGAGTCCTTCTACGATAACGGTGGCAAGCCCCCCGTCACGTGCGAGGCGGGCGATCTCCGGGCAGGTGGTCTCAGCCACAAAAGGATGCCCCGGCACGGCATAGATAACTCCCTGTGTACGGTGTCCCAACTCCAGCACTTTTTCAATAATTGCATCGTAAACCTGATCGAAGGTCTCACCGTTCTCATAGAGATCATCGAAGGAATGTAACTTCACTGTTGATGGTAAAGCGTTTACGGTAGGATGTTGACGCGTACGCAGCCAGACTTCGTCCGCATTTGAGAGCAAATCCCAGGCTTCGCGAGTCAGATGATTGGGGTTTCCCGGTCCGAGACCGAGTAGAGTAATTCCAGACATAACACATTCCTAAATTAACCGCGGAGAACGCAGAGTTCGCAGAGATTTACTGGTTCTCCGCGTTCTCCGCGTTCTCCACGGTTAGAACGATTTGCTACGCATGAAAATTGCGCAGCACAAATTGTCGATTAGCGCTTGGTGTAGGTAGGAGCCTTACGAGCACCTTTGAGGCCGGGTTTCTTGCGTTCCTTGACGCGCGCATCGCGTGTCAGGAAACCGCCCTTACGCATGGCAGAATTCCAATCCGGATTCATCTTGACCAGCGCGCGGGCAAGACCAAGTTGCACGGCATCAGTCTGACCGGTGATACCGCCACCATTGACATGTACAGTGATGTCATATTTAGCGCGTTCCTGACCGGCAGCCGAAAGAGGCGCTAAGATTGAATCAAGGTCGCCCAGGCGGGGAAAATAAACTTCGCCTTCTTTTTCATTGACAACGACACGACCTTCACCACTCATAATGCGGACGCGTGCAGTGCTGGCCTTACGGCGGCCAATACCTTCAAAATATTGAACAGACATATACCTTTACCGTTCCTTTCTATGCCAGGGGTTCGGGTTTCTGCATCCCGTGGGGATGGTCAGGTCCGGCATAGACTTTCAAACGCTTCAACAGTGAACGACCCATGCGGTTGTGAGGCAACATACCCCAAACTGCTGAACGCAAAACGCGATCGGGGTGTTTTTTCAGTTGATCACGCAACGTGATGGACTTCAAACCGCCTGGATACCCGGAATGATGATAATACACCTTGGAATCCTTTTTACTGGTTGTTTGGGTTCCAGTCACGGTTACGAGTTCAGCGTTCACAACGATGACATAGTCACCCATCTCCACGCCTGGCGTGAAAGTAGGCTTGTGTTTTCCGAGTAAAAACGTCGCAATTCGAGTAGCGAGACGCCCCAGATTTTCACCATTGGCATCTACTACAAACCACTTGCGTTCGATTTCATCAGCTTTCGGATAGTACGTTTTGTACACTTTCGTATCTCCGTTTCATTTATTCAATATGACCAAGTAATTCAGATGGATATGTGACCTCGATGAGCGTCAGCCCATGTGCAGGAGCCAGTCCTGAGGGCAGTTCGCTTCGTTTACGTTCATCGACCTGCTCGGTTAAAGAACCGGCAAGGGCCTCCACTGAAACTTTTCCTTGCGCAACAGCCACCTGGACGAAGACCAGCTTGCGCACCATACGGTACAAAAAGGCATTAGCCTGCACTTCGAAGTACCATTCATCGTCCTTAGCCTGCCAGAAGGCGTTCATCACAGTCCGCAGAGTGCTGCCACCGGCCCGGGGCGGGGTCCCATAAGCAGCAAAATCATACTGACCGATGAACAGTGTGGCCACTTCCTTTATCACATGGCTGTCTATCTCCGGCCAAACGCGCCACGCGGATTTCTCTCGCAATGGGTCGCGCACGGGCCGGCAAAACAGACGATAGCGATAACGCCGGGAAGTAGCATCGAAGCGCGGATGGAACTTTGGCGCAGCAACGCGTACATCCCAGGCAGCCACATCAGCAGGCAGATTGGCGTTTAACGCGCGGAGAAGATCTCCATCAGCGTGAGCCCAGTCGAGGTCAAATGCAGCCACCTGACCGGATGCATGAACGCCTGTATCCGTCCGTCCGGCCATCATGACCGAATGCCCGGACCATCCCAATTTATCCAGGGCTTTTTCCAACTCGCCCTGTACAGTTCGAAATTTCTTTGCCTGCCTTTGGCTCCCGACAAAGTCGGTGCCGTCATAGGCAAGGGTAACCTGGTAACGTGCCATTTTAGCGGTCAGTTTTCAACTGACAGCTACTTACAACTATTCTTCTACCAACTCAAGTATGACCATCTCAGCCGAATCACCCATACGGGGACCAAGCTTGAGCATGCGTGTGTAACCACCGGGGCGGTTGGCAAAACGCGGGGCAATATCTTCGAACAATCGCTGGTTCAGGCTTTTATCGCCTAAACGGGAAGCTACCATACGCTGGGCATGTACCTTCTCAGCATCCGAAGCCTCGGCGCTATTACGTGCAATGGTGATAAGCCGTTCGGCTTCGCCGCGAACCGCAGATGCCTTGGCGCGTGTAGTCCGAATTCGTTCGTGGGTAAATAATTGTTTGATAAGATTTCGGCGCAATGCAATGCGAGCAGACTTGCTGCGTCCGAGTTTATAACCTGATACATGATGTCGCATTTCAAATTACTCCGCTGCTTCTTCCGTTTCGTCTTCAAGATAACCCTTTTCGATCATCTTCTGACGTAGCTCATCCAGGCTTTTTTCACCAAAATTTCGGATGGACATGACAGCCGTATCACCCTTTTCGAGCAGATCCAGCACATCGCCTACCGTTGTGATGCCTGTTCGTTTGAGCGAGTTGAACACACGTACTGAAAGATCAAGCGCTTCCACCGGTGTTTCAGCGACTTCGCTGGTCATGCGCGTACCTGGGACCTCGTGCTCCACTGGAATAGCCAGCGTCTCTTCACTGATCCCGGCGATGTATCGCAGGTGGTCGATCATCATCTTGGCGGCAGCACTCAGGGCGCGTTCAGGACCGTAAGCACCGTCCGTCCAGATTTCGAGCACCAGTTTGTCGTAGTTGGTGCTCTGACCCACGCGTGCAGAGGTTACTTCCCAATTAACACGCTTGACCGGACTGAAAATCGCATCCACTGGCAATTCGCCGATGGGCATGTGCCCGCTGCGCTCATTCGCCGGTGAATAACCACGGCCACGTTCAACTGTAAACTCAAGGTCAAGTTTGGTCTTGTTATCATCAACGGTAAACAGATAAAGTTCCGGATTGACAATTTCTACTTCCGCCGGGGTAATAATATCGGCAGCAGTGACAGTCCCTTCACCACGGACTTCCAGGTGCATGCGTGTGCTATCCACGCCATCCAGCTTGATACGTAATTGTTTGATTTGCAACATTAATTGAATTACATCTTCGCGCACACCTGGAATATCGCTGAATTCATGCAACACATCAGCAATGCGGATAGAAGATACAGCAGCACCTTCTAACGAAGAAAGTAATATGCGGCGCAGAGCATTGCCAAGTGTGACACCATAACCGCGTTCAAGCGGACTGATGACAAACTTGCCATAATTGCGTGCTTCTGCATCACGCTCGATCTTTGGCATAACCATATTCGTGATACCCGTCACGGTTCACCTCTCCCTGTATTTTGAGAACATGTGCTGGCCGGTGAACATGCAGCGGCCAGCATCCAGTTTACTAGCGTCGCGAGTAATATTCAACGATGAGTTGTTCGTTCAAGCTACCGTCGATTTCAACCCGCTCAGGCAGACGCTGAACAATACCCGTCATCTTCTTTACATCACGGGTTAACCATTCGGGCGGCGTGCGCGATTCTGCAAACGCATTCAACTCTTTGAAGTAAGTCAGTCCCTGAGAGCCTTCACGGATTGCGATCTCATCGCCGTCCTTGAGCAACATAGAAGGCACATCCGTTCGACGACCGTTCACCGTAAAGTGTCCGTGTGTAACTAATAAACGTGCCTGCGCACGACTGGATGCAAACCCAAGACGATAAATAACGTTGTCCAGGCGGGATTCCAGAATCTGCAGCAGGTTCAACCCTGTCAGGCCACGACGTTTGAGAGAAACTTTGTAATATCGACGGAATTGTCGTTCCATCAAGCCATAGATGCGGCGTGCGCGTTGTTTAGCACGTAACTGCCGCGCAAAGTCGGACTCACGTCCGCGGTTACGACCGCCGCCACGGCTCATCATTCTTCCATGCTGCCCAGGAGCAAAATCTCGTTTTTCAAACGAGCACTTCGGGGTAAAGCAGCGATCGCCTTTTAAAAATAATTTTTCGCCTTCACGTCGGCAAAGTTTACATACCGGTCCAAGTCTTTTTGACATAATTATCTAACCTCAAGCAAAACTATACACGGCGCTTTTTTGGAGGCCGGCAGCCATTATGAGGTACCGGTGTGATATCCGAGATCGAGCGCACTTTCATACCAGCGGCCTGTACTGCACGGATGGCATTTTCACGACCGGGGCCAGGGCCTTTTACAAAAAGATCCACTTCCTGGATACCCAAGTTTTGAGCAGCCTTTATTGCCTGCTCAGCAGCCAGGCGCGCAGCGAAGGGTGTACTCTTTCGAGATCCCTTAAAACCAGCAGAGCCAGAACTACCCCAGGCTACAGTATTACCCTGCAAATCGGTCACGGTAACAATGGTATTGTTGAATGATGCAAAGATATGCACTTGTCCAGATGACAGGGTGCGCTTCGCTTTTTTGGCGCCACTGGAGCGACGCTGAGAACGTACACTTTTAGCCATATTGCCTCTCTAACCTTTATTTCTTCGCGCCACGG
>JASFRG010000108.1:0-17173 GCA_050115035.1 Anaerolineales bacterium
CCTTTATCGGCGAGCGGGGATTACGCCTATCAGGTGGAGAGCGCCAGCGGCTGGGAATTGCGCGCGCTTTGCTCACGGATGCGCCTATTCTGATTCTGGACGAGCCTACCGCCAATCTTGATCCACTGACTGAGAAGCAGGTATTGGATACTTTGTTTAACGTGATGAAAAACAGGACGACACTGCTTATCACTCACAGGCTGGTCGAGCTGGAAAACGTTGATGAAATCCTGGTGATGGAGAGTGGGCAAATCGTCGAGCGCGGCACGCAGGCCAAGTTGTTGGAAAGAAGCGGAACCTTCCGCCGCTTATGGGAAATGCAAAATCGAATGCTGTCGAATTAATGTGTAAAATTCTGTTTACGTTGATTGACTTTCAAATCTAACCTGTTATATACTGATATTACATCGCCAAACTATTACTCTATCCGAAGGAGGAGGCAACATGAATGACCATCCCTGGTTCGCCAAGTACGATAAGGGCGTGCCAAAAACGATTGATTATCCTGAAAAACCGCTGTACCATTTTCTGGAGGAATCGGCAAGCAAATATCCAGACAAAGCCTGTACGATCTTCAAGGGGGCTGAAATCACGTATAAAGAGATGGATGAAATTACCGACCGTGTGGCTGCCGCTCTTGCAGGGATAGGTGTCAAGAAAGGAGACCGGGTCGGTATTTTTATGCCTAATACGCCGCAGTTCGTAATGGCTTATTTTGGCATTCTGAAGGCAGGTGGCGTGGTTGTAGCCACCAATCCGCTTTATACACCTTCCGAAATCGAGCACCAGGCCAGCGACGCGGGTATCGAGATCATGTTTGTGATGACCAATTTCTATAAGACCATCAAGACTGCGCAGCCCAGGACCAAAATCAAAAGGTTGATTGTAACGAACATCAAGGAAGCCCTACCGCCTATTACTCGCTTGCTATTTACGCTGGCGATGGAGAAAAAGGGCGGACATCGTATCGAGGAACCATTGCCGGAAGGGGATGTCTGGATGCAGGAGTTGATTGATAAATATCAACCCTCGGATCGCCCCTCTGTTGAAATTGCTCCCGATGATACGGCTTTGTTCCAGTACTCAGGCGGAACTACGGGAGTCTCGAAGGGCGCTATTGCCTCTCACTACAATGTGGTCGCTAACGCGTTGCAGATCAAGAAGTGGATGGTCAATATCGAAGATGGCAAAGAAGTCGTGTTGATGGGTATCCCGCTCTTCCATGTTTACGGGATGGTGGCCGGGATGCATTTCGGCATGGCCTCCGGAGCCAGCCTGGTGATGGTTCCGAACGTGCGTGATTTGAAAGATACCCTTGAAAATATCACCAAATACAAGGCGACCATCTTCCCTGGTGTGCCCACGCTCTACAATGCCTTGAATAATCACCCAGATGTTCTCGGTGGAAAATATGACCTGTCATCAATCAAAGCCTGTATTTCTGGTTCTGCTCCTCTGATGCGCGAGACCAAGGAAAAGTTTGAAGAGCTCTCCGGGGGGAAGGTCTTCGAAGGTTTCGGTCTGTCCGAAGCGCCGACCGCCACGCACTGTAACCCGCTACTGGGTGAGAACCGTACCGGCTCTATTGGCTTGCCGCTACCAGATGTGGATTGTAAAATCATCAGTCTGGATGATGGAGAGACTGAATTGCCAATTGGCGAGATCGGCGAGATTGTCATCAACAGCCCGAATGTGATGAAGGGCTATCACAATATGCCGACCGAGACTGCCAACACTTTGCGAAAGCTGCAGGACGGCAAGACCTGGCTGTTCACCGGTGATATCGCTCGCATGGACGAAGATGGCTATTTCTACATCGTTGACCGCAAGAAGGAAGTCATCAAACCGGGTGGTTTCCAGGTCTGGCCACGCGAAGTGGAGGAGGTCCTTGCCGATCATCCGAAAGTGTTGGAAGCAGGTGTGGCCGGTATCCCCGATCCCTATCGCGGTGAAACGGTCAAAGCCTGGATTGTGCTCAAGCCGGGCGAGACAGCCACTGAAGATGAACTCAAAGCTTTCTGCAAGGAAAAACTGGCTGCCTACAAAGTACCGACGCACTACGAGTTCCGTGATGAGTTGCCCAAGACCACCGTCGGAAAGATTTTACGCCGTGAGTTGGTGAGACAGCATAAAGAGGCGGAAACGTAGTAAAAGTATAGAATCAGGGAGAAACAAAAAAAGCTCTTTCAGGGTTTGAGATCCCGAAAGAGCTTTTACTTTATTTTCTGTGTTTATGCGGGTTGTGGGGTGCCGCTCTTCTTCTCGATCGGCGGCGGGAAGATAGCTTCGAACTCCTCGCGCGTGATGCTTTCCGCTTCCAAGAGTTTCTCCGCAACTGCATCCAACTCTTTGCGATATTTCTTTAAGATGTCTTGAGCCTTCTGATAGGATTCGTCCACAATTTTGCGGACCTCAGCATCAATCTTTTCCGCAATGGCATCGGAGTAGTCGCGCTGTTCGGAGATTTCACGTCCGAGGAAAACCAGCTCTTCCTTCTGGCCGTAGACCATGGTACCCAGCTTATCACTCATACCCAGGCGTGTGACCATGTTGCGCGCCATACGTGTTACCTGCTCGAAGTCACCAGATGCACCAGAGGTAATGTCGTCAAATATGGCTTCTTCAGCAGCACGTCCACCGAGCGCATAGGCCAGGGTCGCCAGAATCTTTTTACGAGACATAAGAGTGCGGTCTTCGTCGGGGCGGAACCAGGTGATACCACCCGCCTGTCCGCGGCCGACAATGGTCACTTTCTGGACGGGATCGGCTTCGGGGATGGCATTCCCGACCACCGCATGACCAGCTTCATGGTAGGCGATGACGCGCTTTTCTTCGTCCGAAATCAGGCGAGACTTGCGCTCCGGTCCCATAACCACACGCTCAATGGCTTCTTCTAATTCGGATTGGCCGATGGCTTTCTTGTTACGACGGGCCGCCAGGATAGCGCCCTCATTGACCAGGTTTTCCAGGTCAGCACCCACGAATCCGGGTGTACCGCGTGCCAGGGACGCCAGGTCAACTTCCGGATCCAGGGGCTTGCCCTTGACGTGCACCTTCAAGATGGCTTCGCGACCGCGCACATCCGGGCGATCCAGCGTCACACGGCGGTCGAAACGACCGGGGCGAAGCAAAGCCGGATCAAGGATGTCGGGGCGGTTGGTGGCAGCCACGATGATGACATTGGTGTCGGTATCGAAGCCGTCCATCTCGACCAGCATCTGGTTCAGGGTCTGTTCGCGCTCATCATGTGAACCGCCCAGGCCCGCGCCGCGCTGGCGCCCGACCGCGTCGATTTCGTCAACGAAGATGATACAAGGGGAATGGCGTTTGGCCTGATCGAACAGGTCACGCACACGGCTGGCGCCAACTCCGACGAACATTTCCACAAACTCCGAGCCGGAGATGGAGAAGAAGGGAACACCCGCCTCGCCGGAAACAGCTTTAGCTAGCAGAGTTTTCCCTGTGCCGGGAGGTCCTACCAACAAAACACCTTTCGGAATACGCGCGCCAAGCTGGATGAACTTCTGCGGCTCACGCAGAAATTCGACGACTTCGCCTAACTCTTCCTTAGCTTCTTCTACACCAGCTACGTCCGCAAATGTGACGGTGGGATGGTCGCCGCTGAACATACGCGCGCGAGATTTGCCAAAGGCCATAGCTTGATTATTACTACCCTGTGCCTGCCGGAAAATAAACCACAGCACACCACCCATCAACAAAACAGGCAGGATGTAAACCACGCTGCTTAGAATCCCTACCCACGAGGAAGGCGGTTTAACTTCAAGCTTGACGTTTTCAGGGGCAAGTTGCTCCGCTGTGACACCCAAACCAACGAGTTGTTCTACTAATGTAGCTCCAGGTTCTTTCTGCGATGGCACTTCCGACCCATCTGCATAAATAACTTGAAGCTTATCGTCACTATCAACGACGATTCGAGTAACATCGCCCACTTGAATATCATGAGCGACTTCATTGATCGTTAATACTTCCTCGCTGTTTGTCTCATTCCGAAAGCCCATGTAAAACATGGCGGCAATGGCAACGATCAGCAGGAAGTACACGAGAAACGACTGATTTCGTGAATTCACAGAATGATCCTCCAATATAAATGCGATTATACCAATCTACTACCCTGACGAGTAGAGCAGGCTAATTCTTATAACAATATTCTTATATATTCCTGTAAAAAACTATCAACTCAAGGTACCAATGATTTGTTAGGAGCTACTCAAGGATCAGTTCCACCGGACAATGGTCCGAACCAAGTACATCATCATGAATAATAACATCTTTTACACGGGAAACCAGTGCTTCAGAGACCAAATAATAGTCCAAACGCCATCCAATGCCGCGTTGGCGAGCGTTCATACGATACGTCCACCAGGTGTATTGTTCACGCTCCGGGTACAGCTTTCGATACACGTCTACAAAACCATGTTCGAGAAATTTCCCTACCCACTCACGTTCTTCCGGTAAAAAACCGGAATTTTTCTCGTTTGCCTTGGGATTTTTCAGATCAATTGGCATGTGTGCAGTGTTGAAATCACCTGTAATGATGATATTTTCTCCTAAATCGTGTAATGCATTGCAGGCTTCGAGCAAATGGGCGTAAAAATCAAGCTTATAGTCAACGCGATCCTGCCCGCGCTGCCCGTTGGGGAAGTAAATGTTATAAAGGTAAAAATCCGGGTGGCAGGTGCGGATGACGCGGCCTTCAATGTCGAAATGCGGCGCATCCATCCCCAGCATAGTTTCTAAGGGTTCCTCGCGCACAAGGGTTGACACACCACTATAACCGGGTCTCTTAGCTGGATTCCAGATGATTTGATAACCCGGAATGTTACGCTGTTCATCGGTCAACTGATCGGGACGGGCTTTGATCTCTTGAAGGCAGAGCAGGTCGGGGGTCCCGGCTAGAATCGCGCTGAGGGCGTTCTTCTTCAATACGGCGCGCAATCCGTTCACGTTCCAAGTAACAATTTTCACGTTACCTCGCTTTGTGGTAAACTTGCCAACAGGACAGGCATTCCATGAGTGATAAAGAAAACAAACATATTCTTTGCATCGAAGACGAACCGGAAATGATCGATTTGATTCGTCTGATACTAAGTCGAAGGGGTTTTAATGTGGTCGGCGCGGCTGGTGGTAAAGAGGGCCTGGAAAAAGCGCTTCAGAACCCGCCCGACTTGATCCTGCTCGACTTGATGATGCCTGATATGGACGGTTGGGAAGTATACCAGCAAATAAAAGCCGATGATAGAACCAAGAAAATCCCGGTTATTGTTGTGACAGCCAAGGCGCAAAGCATCGATAAAGTGCTCGGCTTGCACATTGCCAAGGTAGATGACTACATTGCCAAACCGTTCAGTCCTCAGGAATTACTGGAAAGTGTGGATAAAGTATTCGACGCAGAGAATTTGTCGGCCTGACCATCCAATGACAAAAGCGGGCGACGCAAGTCGCCCTTTTTTCTTGTAAACACAGAAATATGTCTCGCTTCATTACCGTACGCAACTTAAATTATCCGGACCTGCCACTTGCACGCGTCAAATATTGTGACTCGTTCATGTGCCGCCTGCGGGGACTGATGTTCCGTAAGCGCCTCGAACCGGACGATGGCCTGCTTCTGGTCCAGGGCAACCGTGACAGCCGCCTCGATACATCCATCCACATGCTATTCGTCCCATTTGACCTGACGGTGGTATGGATCAATACTGATATGACTGTGGTGGACAAAATCATCGCCAAAGCCTGGCGTCCGGCTTATGCCCCAACTAAACCAGCCTGTTTCATCCTCGAAATCCATCCTGACCGTTGGGATGATTACCAAATTGGGGACAAAGTAGAATTCCAGAATGTTTAAACATTTAGTTGCAAGCCTTGCGTTTATTGCAATTTTATTTGCAGTTTCCCCCGTTTCCGCACAATCGGTCGATGGACCGACTTATATTGTGCAATCCGGTGATACGCTCTCTCTGATTGCCTCGCGCTTTAATGTAGACCTGGCGGAGCTGATGAACGCCAACAGTCTCAGCAACCCCGACCTGCTTTCTGCCGGGCAGGAACTGGTTATTCCGGGGCTGGAAGGCATCAGCGGAGTGCTGGTGACGGAGTTCGTACAATTTGGTGACTCCTATCGCAGCCTGAGCCGCCGCACGCAAATATCGCAACCCACACTGAGAAAACTCAATCGACTGGTCAGCCCCACCGAATTGTATGTGGGCGTCAGCCTGATCGTCCCGCAGCAAACTGAAGATGATGGACTGACCGCTCGCGTCACGCCTTCTAAGGGTGAATCCTTGCTGGAACTTGCTATCAAGGACAACACCGATCCCTGGATCCTGACTGAAACAAATCAACTGAATGGAATCTGGGCTGCAATTCCAGGAGATGTGCTGTATACCAGGAACGGCGATCCTGACGCGACAGCCAGCGGATTACCGGCCGTCTTCGAGGATGCGGTTGTCAGCCCACTGCCCCTGATGCAGGGCAGGACGACCATTGTTCGCGTGCAGGTGCCGAAGGGTGTCAGCCTCGGCGGGGTGTTGGTAGAACACGATCTGCACTTCTTTGAAGATACCGATGGCAGCCAGGTTGCCTTGCAGGGGGTACATGCTTTACTGGAACCAGGCCCCTACCCGCTGCGTCTGGAAGCCACCCTCCCGGATGGCAGCGTGCAATCTTTCGAGCAAATGGTGCTGGTCATCTCCGGTGACTACCCCAATGATCCTCTACTTTACGTCGATGCCGCTACAATTGACCCGGCAGTGGTTGGCCCGGAAGACCAACTTATCTTAGATACGATCCAGCCGGCCACACCCCAAAAATTTTGGAATGGCAGCTTTGGTACACCGGCATCTTTGTACGCCGAGTCGACCTATTTCACCTCGCGTTATGGCAGCCGCCGTGAGTATATCGGTCTCGAGAGTGACCTGACATATCAAGGTTTCCACACTGGGTTGGATTTTGGCGGTGGGACAGGTTTGCCCATCACCGCCCCGGCTGCCGGCAGGGTAGTGTTGACTGCGCCAGACCAGGTTATCCGTGGCAATGCAACCATGATCGATCACGGTTGGGGAGTGTATAGCGGATTCTGGCACCAGTCCGAATTTCGGGTACAGGTTGGGGATATGGTTGAAGCTGGTCAGATCATTGGATTGGTTGGCGATACGGGTCGCAGCACAGGAGCGCACCTGCATTGGGAATTGTGGGTCAACGGTGTGCAGGTCGATCCGCTGGATTGGTTGCAGCAAAGTTATCCTTAAAGACTGGTATAATCGCCGCTATGATTTACGATTTCTGTGTCGGGAATTCCCCGCTGATCATCGGAGTACGTGGCTTTATTGCCGGGGGGCCTCCTCGAATCGCGCCTGTACGCAGAAAATAGCTGTATTATTTCGAATTTTCACGCCGCAGGCCAGCCTGCGGCGTTTTTCATTATAGGAATGACCATGATACAAATCCAACTTTCCAAGGTGACCCTCGTTCTGGGTGCCAAACATATCTTTGAAAACCTGGATTGGGAAATCCAGCATGGACAAAAAATCGGACTGATCGGCCCGAACGGCACCGGAAAATCATCGCTGTTCAAACTCATTACGGACGAGTATTCCGCTGAACTGGGCGGGACGGTCACCCGCGCGCGTCAACTCCGGATTGGATACCTGCCACAACAACCCGAGCTTGATCTCACGCTGACGGCTTTCGAAGCCGCATTAAATGGCAATCCACGTGTGGAAGAAGTCCGGGTTGAGTTAGAACAGGTGGAAGCCAGTCTGGCCGATCCCATTGTGTATGGTCACGAAGGCAAATTGCAAACGGCCCTCGACCGGCAGGCACATCTGCTGGATGAATATCAGTCTTATGGTGGGGACAGCTACCCGGAGCGAGTGCGGGAATTGCTGCTCGGGTTGGGAATGGCCGAGGGTGACCTCAGCAAGCCATTGTCCGTGTTGAGCGGCGGACAGAAGAAACTGGTCGGGTTGGCGCGCCTGCTGCTGGTCCGCCCGGATGTCCTACTCTTAGACGAACCCGACAATCACCTGGATTTGCCGGGCAAGATCTATCTGGAAAAACTGATCCGCGAGTACGAGAGCACAGTCGTCATCATCTCGCATGACCGCTATATGCTGGATGCGGTTGTCACGCACATCGCCGATCTGGAAGACGGCAAATTGACGGTTTTCAAGGGTGATTACTCCTCCTATGTGATGGATAAAGAAGCCCGCATCGCGCGCCAGGAGCAGATGTTCCGTGCCCAGCAAAAGGAAATTGGACGGCTGGAAGCGGCTATCAAGCGTTACGCTATCTGGGGCAAGGTGTACGACAATGAAGATTTTGCGGCTAGGGCAAAGTCTATGCAAAAGCGTCTGGACAAAATGGATAAGGTTGAAAAGCCCGTGATCGAACGCCGCCGCATGGATCTTAGCCGACTGAACGGCTGGCGCGGCTCGAACAAAGTGCTGGAACTGGAGGGCGTGTCCAAATCATTTGACGCAAAGCGCATCTTCAAAGAGATCAACGAAACTATCTGGCATGGCGAACGGGTGGGGCTGATCGGCCCGAACGGTTCCGGAAAGTCGGTTTTCATCCGCATGTTGCTTGGGCAGGAAGATGTGGATCAAGGCGAGATCAAGATCGGGCCAAGCGTATCTGTCGGCCATTATGCGCAGGAGCACGAAACCCTCGACTTTGAACAGACTTTGTTGGATGCAGCCCGTTATGCGGGCGGGATGAGCGAATCGAACGCGACTGCCTTTTTGCTGCGCTATCTGTTCACGTACCAGCAAATTTCACAGAAGATTGGAGAACTCTCCGGTGGTGAGCGCAGTCGTTTGCAGCTTGCATTGTTGGTACTCTCAAATTCCAACTTCCTGCTCCTGGACGAACCCACCAACAACCTGGACATCGCTTCGGCAGAAGTGCTCGAACAGGCTTTGGAAGATTTTGTTGGTACGGTGCTGATCATCTCACACGACCGTTATTTCCTGGATCGGGCCGTTGAGCGAATACTGGTGATTGAAGATGGGAATTTGGTCGAATATCTGGGCGGGTACAGTGATTACTTGGAAAAGCTTGGATGACATGATTGAGTGGTCTTCCTGTTGAGTATTATTTTTTGAACCGCCAAGCTCGCGAAGAATGCCAAGATGACAATCAACGATTTTAGAATCAAAAACTCGGAGCATGCTCCGAGTTTTTTGGTTCACTAGGATGCGATTATTCTTCACAGAATACCCCGTGACTTGTCACGCGGGTTCTGCGCCTAAGCAAAATCTGTACCCGAAGGGGCAAAATTTCGTAATACGCCGCCCGCTTGCGGCGGGGATAGAAATTTTGAAGATTTTGCATGTTTATTTTTTTACCCAGAACCCCAGATGGTTGGATACCGCCGATTCGTTGCCGGGGATATTGCCTTCGATAGGCGAATTCAACACGAACGGTCCACCCAGCGCACTCTCGACGGCCACGGCTGATGAACCGCCTCCATCCAGATTGAGTCCATAGTATATGCCCTGAGAGATCATGAAGTCGGCCAGTTCGGGGAAGGTGGCGCCCTCGCTGTATCCGGGTTGACGACCATCGATCACGATCAGGAACAGCCAACGGCCATTCGAGTTGATACCGGCAGCTGAACGCGGCTCAACGGATTGGTCTTCCAGGTTTTCGCTCCGATTCCCTTTCTCTACCAGCATACGGTCACCGGAAACTGCGTTATAAATGGCGCCCTTGGGTTCGTTAAAGGTCACTTCGTTGTTTTTGTTGATATACATGATGGGTCTTCCCACCCACTGTTGCGAATAGACCGTGCCGCGGGAAGCCGCATAGCTATTGACCTTGACCGGTTCGCCGCCCTGAGGACAATACTCTTCCGGGTCGTACGTGTTCTGATCGAGATATTTGAACCCATCTCCGTTGATGGCAACCTGTAAGCTAAACTCCTCCAAAAACTTGGAGGTTTTACGCGTACAGATGAGACCACTTTCATGGCTGGGCGGTGTGATCAGGCATTTGAGCCCATCCGCGCGCATATCGATTGCCAGGACATGCGCGACCATTTTGCGGGGTGTCTCCATCTCTTTACGGAAATAAGTTACCCCGCTGAAGATTCTCTGTGTCAGTTGCTCAGGTGGAGCGCTTCCCAGATCTGTCAGATAAGCGGTAGCACACCATCCCGTAAGGCCAGTAAAACTCTGGACGCGCGCCCAACTCCCATCCTCATTTGTCTCAAGCGCCACAACAATTTGACTCTGTGACAGCGAGCCCAGCTTGTCACTGTTTTTATCAGCTTCCTTACGCACGTTCAGGGTCTGAACCTTGACCTGATACCAGATCTTTGCCTCGCTTGGAGGAGAAGTCGCTTCCAGGAAACTGGCTGAGCACCAGCCGGTCAAATCATCTTCTTCACGGAAAATCTTGATCCAACTTCCATCGGCATTTTGTGCAAGCGCTTTCACAACTGAATTGAAGGACAATGAGCCAACAGAAGCGTCGCCAGTGCTGGGCCTTTCGCGGACATTCAAAGTGGTGGCCGTGGAGCGATACCATTCGGAATCGGGCGGGTGCGTAGTATCGGGTGGTTCACCATCTCCGTTCCCTGGAGTTTCTCCGTCACCGTTCCCATCACCACCTCCGTCGCCATCATCGGGAGGCTCGCCAGTATCCAGCGGCGCATCTGTCTCTTCCAGATAGCTGGCATAACTCCAACCGGTCAGGTCATCTGAAGGTCGATAGATTTTTATCCAACTGTTGGCAACCGCGTAATCCAATGCCTTGACCACTTCATTCTGTTGCAAGGTTCCAATATCTTCCTCGCTAGTACTTGGACCCGAACGCACGTTCAAAGCGAAGGCAGTAACACGATACCATTTCTCCTCTACCTGGGGCGGTTCGCCATCGCCATTCCCGTCCCCATTTCCATCTCCATCACCGTTTCCGTCTCCGTCTCCATTACCGGGCGGTTCGGGGCTTTCGATCTTGATCAGGTGCTTGTTGTAGATCCAGCCGGTCGTCCCGTCTGACCGTTTGACCTGCATCCAGCTTTCGTCAACGGTCGTATCGAGCACTTCCAGGACTTCATCTTGCACTAACGTGCCAATCACATTTTCGTCCATGCCAGCGTTCTCACGAATGCTCAGCTCGACACGATACTTGTTACTCTCCTCGCCCCCGTCGGGCGGTTCAACAGAGTCTGGGAGTCCGTAGCGCTGGTGGAGAGTATCCGCGTCACCATTGAAATAATTCAAGTCGATGCCTTTGCTTTCCACGCCATAAAGTGCACCGTCCCCGACTTCGGTGAACTGCCAGAAGGTCCACTCATTAGGCTGCCAGGGTTTGGGGACACTGGGTTCCGTAACGCCATAATTCGCGATCCATAGCGGATATTGATGGAAATACTCCAAGCTGTCCTTCTGAGTTGTGGCGCTCGGGGCGTTATCGCGCCAGTAATAAAAAGCTGTATAGATGGCAATTTCTTTTTCCCCGACCAACTCTTTCAGCCTTTCCAGATGATCGTACCATTTGCGCCAGCCTGAAAATTGTCCGCTAAATGAATCCTCAAAATCCGCGAACAATGGCAATTCACCCAGGTCATCGCCCAGAAGTTCTACCCACTTTTCAGCCTGCCGCTTGGGATCTGCGCGGCTGTCGTAGAACCAGTAAGATCCGCGTGGAAGTCCGGCTTCCTTGGCCTTGGTCCAGTTGTATTCGAAATCGGGATCAGGCCAGAGGTTTTGTCCGGCGCGGACGATGACAAAGTTCGCCGTCTTTTGCATTTTGACGAAATCGATTTGCTCCGGCGTCTCTTCCAAATCTTGGTAAAAACTTACATCAGGACCAATCGCATTTCCCATGTCTGTCTCCTTTTGTTAATCGCCTGGTGAAATTGTACCAGTAATCCTGTGCAGTACACTTATAAGTCTTAAGAAACGGTCGCTCTTTACCCTTGATTTTTTAATACAAACATGAAGGATGCAATCCGCGTTTAAATTGTTTGTGAGAATTTGGAATAATGTTCTTACTGGATGGGTGGAGGAACTTCAGGAGTAAATGGGAAGGTGGGGGTAGGGGGGATGAATTTCAGTTTTGGTGTTGGGATCGGGTTGAGGATAAACCCATCTTCTACATGGAATGTAAAATATGTCACTTGCCCGGGAAAGATTTCGACCCAGAATTGCTTGATATCGGTATCATATCTCAAGGAGATTTTATAAATCCCAGCCGGAAGATCACTTAGCACCATGTTTTCGTTGTAGAAGGGATCGGGATTGACTGCACCACCACCGTAAGTACGCACGGTGCGCAGCGGACTTCCATCAGGTTCAGGACGTACTTCGATAATATGCCTGCGCAGTTCTTTGCCTTCCTCATCCAAGATGCGCCCAACCAGCACCCCCCAGCCCTGTGGCGGCGATATCCATAACTCGGGATTATAGGTGTGGTGAAAGGTGTTCTCTCCCAGACGCACTTCAAAATGCAGGTGCGGACCGGTAGTCTGACCGGTGTCTCCCACGTAGCCGATCACATCGCCTGTATCCACCCATTGCCCATAGGATACATTAATGGCTTCCATATGTGCATAAACGGTGTAAAGTTGTTGCCCGCGGTAACCAAAATCATGCCGGATGGCAACTGCCTGCCCGTAGGGGTCGTTTTCGTTGAGCGGCGCTTCTGTGAACAATCCCCAGCCTGCCCAGACCACTGTTCCCGGCCCGGCTGCTAGGATAGACGTGCCTTTGGCGTCAGGGATGTCAACGCCGGTGTGGACAACGCTGTCGAAGAAGATGCCTCCATAGCGGTATTGTGCCAGCGGCCAGTTGACATTGTCCGCGCCGATGGGGCGGACGAAGTAGAAATGGTCGTAGGGAGAAACGGCCCAGGGAACCGGATACAGTGGTGGACGCCAACCGGAGACCGGCTCCGCGCCGGGGGTTGGCAGATCGAAGCGCAAGGGTGGCGGAGTTGATGTCGCCGCTTCAGTCCGGACTTCAACCTGCTTACCTTTATCGACAGATATTACTGCTGTTGGAGTTCCAGCAGGAGGGGAAGCGCAGGCGGAGAGGATGAAAGCCAAGATTAACAATTTCTTCATGGCGTCGCTGAAGATTCCACTGTCTCAGTGGCTTCCGGCGTGGAAGTCGGTACTGGCGATAAGGTCGGTGTAAATGTCTGTGTCGGCGTATTCGTCCGTGTGGGTGTGTCCGTTGCGGTAGGCCGCGGTGTGCGAGATGGAATGGGAGTCCGCGTAGGGATGGGCGTGTTTGTCGGCGTGGGCGTAGGCGGGCCGATATGCGTGGGCGTGACCAGCACATCACCAGGGTAGATTTCGAGCATAGCGCTGTACCAATCCAGACCGCCCGTCAGGGCGAATTCAGTGAAACGCGCTCCACTGTAATAGGTTCTCCAGTTAGGCAGGGCCGGGAGACGTTCCCAACCGTATTGGCGTGCCAGGGAGGTGAAGTCCAGCCAGAAGCCTGGGGGAACCTCTGTGTATTGACCTCCCTGTTCGTAGGCAGACGGTTCAAGTTCGTAACGGGCTGCCAGATCCCAGGGCGGATTATGCAGCGGCTCTCCCTGAGTCCCATCCTGACTCAATGTACGGATATAAAGTTTCCAATACGTCTGTGTTCCATAATCCTGACGGGTTACCACCATCCAGCCAGCGTTGCTCATCAACGGGTTGAGTGCAAAAGCACGACCAGTGTACAACCAATCCTGTCCCAGGCCCGGATCTAGAGAGGTCGTTAACGGAACAAAAGCGTCGCTCAGCGCAGCCAGCGCATCCCAGCCAGCCTCTTCGATGACACGTTGTCTCAAGGCATCGAAGGATTCGTTTACCAGATCGTGCAATTGCGGATAAGGCGCCTCCACATCAGTCAATGGGATGAGCGCATAACGCTGTGACGGTCCCTCTGCGAACTGAGTCACAGCGACCTGCCATTCAGGGAGTGGAGTCTGTGTAACGGACTCAGCATAGGCATCTGGCAAAGGCTCAGGCAACACCATACTCGACCAGAGCAGTCCGCGCGCCACCCCGGGAAGCGGAATGGGTTGAAGCAGCAATTCACCGTTCAAAGCATAAGAAGTCAGATATTCCTGATTGGGAGCGTGAATGACGACCATCAGGCGGTCAGCAGTTACGTTCCAGGCAGCCCAATCACCGTCGCCGACCCAGGTGGCGGGTCGTTGGGGTTGCACCGCGTCCCAGACGTAAATGCCGCTGAATCCAATATTTTGTGCCGAAGAAGCCCAGGCTAATTTACTGCCATCACGTGTCCAGACGGGGTGACTTTCAGTTGATGATGGCGTATTACTCAGATTTGTGTATCGTTCTTCTCCCGTTTTATCCAGGTCAGCCAGCCAGATGTCGCTGTTGCCGCCGCGATTCGAGACGAAGGCTACATGCCTTCCATCGGGCGCCCAGGCCGGGGAGTGGTCGGCGGATGGCTCTTCTGTTAAAGGGATTGGTTCTTGCTCACCGTTTGTGAGCGAGACGATGGCAATTTCAAGATTTTCTTCCAGGTAGATTTCACAAGCCAGCCATTGATTGTCCGGGGACCAGGAGGGGGCTGACTCATAATCCGGTGAATTCGTCACGCGCTCGATCTCACCATTCTCGAGGGTGAGAATGTATAAGTCCCAGGTACCATCGCGATTGGATGCAAAGGCTATCTGGGTGCCATCCGGGCTGAGCGCAGGGCTGACATCGTCCCATTCGCCATAGGTCAGACGGGTAAGAGGCAGTTGCTGGGGAATGTAGAAAAACAGGTGCGCGTAACCATTCTCTTCTAACGAAAGCAACACAATGTCTTGCGTGTCAGGGAGGGGAGTGGATGCAATAACCACTTCAGTAGGCTGTGGCGTGTTTGGGGATAGTGTTTCTGTGGGTGAACTTAATGTTTGTGCGCAAGCGGCAACTATAGCTGCAAGCAAGATTAATGGAACGAGCCTTCGGATGGTTTGCATTGATTTTTAACGAGATCAGGAAGGAGGGAGTTCGAAGCGCACTGTAACAGGTTCGGCTTCAGGGCCGTCTGGGTAGAAAAGTCTGGCTTCCAGATCGAGCGGGCCATCGGCAGGTTTCGTCCGCAAATGCATGGTGAATTCCAGTTTCCACTGCATGGGCTCGACGAAACTGGCGGTGCTGATTTCCTGGTGTTCGGGGTCGGTGAGAGTGAATTCCAGGTGCGGCCTTTCTTCAAAGGCGCTCGTCTCAATGTTGACACGCACACGCCGGCCATCTTCGTAGGGCTCGACCGTCAGGGAGATAATTTTGGTCTCCTCAGGCGATGTGCGGTGCAGATTGTCTTCGGGAAAGAAAAATTCCATGTGCGGGATTATACCCTCTCAGGCCCCCACCCGTCCTTCGGACACCCTCCCCCATTTTCCCCACCGTGCCTACTTTTTTTGGGGTAATTTCATAAGGGAAAATGGGGGAGGGCTTGGGGTGGGGGCCTCATTCATCGAACAAAAAAGTTGCTTCCACATAATGTCGTACACGTTTGTTCTTGACGCGTTCCTCGACCCATTGTTGCAGGTAAGTCTCTTTGTACTCAATTGGCTTCCCACTGGATAGTTCGTGCAGTGGATAGTTGAGGTGTAATGCACGCGGCGAAACTGTGAAGCGCGTGATTCCTGTGGGTAGAACGATATTCTGCTCGACGAGTTTAAGGACAGTTTTGATCAAGAATCTTGGAAAAATGATCAGCCCGGTCAAATCCGAATAAACTTGTTTGAACGAATCGATCAAGGTCTGGCTGGTGCGATCCAGAGAAGCGCGGCTTTTATAGGTGTTCACGATTTCATGCAACGTTTCGATATGCGTCGGGAGGTCACTTGGCGCTTCGTCCAGGATGTAAAAGCTGTCATCCGATAAACGTATTTGCATGGGCATGTACTTAGGCGCATCCAATGATTTTTGGGTATCGACTTTGATAAGCTCGATATTTTTTATCTCTCTAAGAGAATCTCTTAGCGTATTCGCCTCCATTCCCCAGATAATGTGATTCCAGGTTTGCAGGTTGACGTGTGGATAGTCGGAAGCCACAACTTGAGCCACGATATGTGGAAACTCCATCTCCCGCAGCGACGTGACACGGTTGGCCCCATCCAGGACCATATAGCGGCCTGAGCCGTCGGTGAGCGGCATAACGATAGGCGGGTTTCGTAAGATGCCCTGTGCGCGCAATTTATCTACCAGCGGCAAGGTGCGTTGCATATCGTGGTCCTCGTGCAGGATCATCTGGTCAAGAGGGAGTATTCTGAGTGTGGGTAAGTTGGGGATCATAAGCTTTCCACCGCGATAGGATAATTGAGCATACCATTAAACATCGAGACGTTTCAACACCTCCTGGAAGTCTGCCGGGGGATTTGCAAGGAAATTAAGAAGTTCGCCAGTGATGGGATGCATAAATTCGATTGAATAAGCGTGCAGTGCTGGGCGACCGATCAGTTCCGTTTCGGAGGCGCCGTATAGGATGTCTCCCAATATGGGAAACTCAAGCGCAGACAGATGCACACGCACCTGATGCGTGCGTCCGGTTTTTGGACGCGCTTCGACCAACGCTTCAGCCTGCCCCCGCTTAAGTACCTTGAAATCCGTCTCCGAGTTTTTGCCGCGTTTGTGGACCACGATGGTGCGATGTTTACGCCCAACGTTTGTGCGCAACATGTGACGGGCGTTACGCACATTCCAGGGTGGGATACCTTCCACGATAGCCTGGTAGACCTTCTCTACCTCATGCCGCTCGAACTGACGGTTGAGTCCGCGGTGTGCTTCCGCCGTCAGCGCGAAGACCATCACGCCGCTGGTGATTTTGTCCAGCCTGTGGACGACCCATATCTGGCCATACTTATCTTCCAACTCCTGGCGCAGATAGGGCGCATCCGGGTCCCAGCCTTCTGTTAACACGGAAAGTCCAGCGGGTTTGTTGATGACGACGATATGCTCATCTTGATAAAGGATGTCCATAGTTTAGATTAAACCACAGGTGCACACAGATTCACCATTGTTGTCAACCCTCTTTTATCTTTGGTTATCCTTGTTTGCCCTTGACATTAACGTTACGTCATAGTTTATACTGTCCGCACGATGTACACCGTAAAACAATTGTCCACGCTGGCGGGCGTGACCCCACGCACGCTGCATCACTACGATCAGATCGACCTGCTCAAG
>JASFRG010000109.1:0-17029 GCA_050115035.1 Anaerolineales bacterium
AAGAATTCTATCGGGAGCAATCACGTCTGTCAGCTGATCTTGACCAGGCCAGTAATGAAGATTTACTGGAAGTGATCATTGCTTTATCTGAGAATTACAAAACGGTGAAAGAATTCTATAAATTTGTATGTAAATCCATCGACGATGATGAAATGGATACGGTGAATTCCGACGTCTCCAGGGATGAGGTTTATTTGGGAACCATGCATCGCGCCAAAGGAAAAGAGTTCCGAAACGTCGTTTATTTCAACCTGTGCAAAAACGGAATATTTTCCGATCAATCACAGGAGGAAGAAGAAAGACGTGTCGCTTATGTGGCAGCAACACGTCCGAAGGACAGTTTATTGATCACTTTCCCATCTGCCAAACCATCGAAATTCCTTTCTGAAATAAGTCTCAATCCGAGGTTTAAGGGCATCACAGATGAATATCTGGAACGCTGGTCTGCCTCGACAAAGATGCGCGTCAAAAAGGAGAAAACAAAGCAGGGACAGAGGGAACGTCACAGAGACAAGTCGGTCGCTCTGTTCGAGAAATTAACGCAAGATCCTGCTAAAAATCAACCAGCATTTTTGTTGCGTCTGGCCGAAACAATCCTAAATTGGCGGATTCAGAAAACACAGGAAAGGGTAGAAAACCTGAGTAAGAAAATCAAAAAACAACTTGAAATTACACTTCAGCCTTTACTACTGGAAGCGAAGGGCCTGGATGAAGAAATAAAGCTCAGGAAGGCGTTCAAGCCAGATCCAATACTTGGGGATGCCAAACAATAGATTTTGCAAAAGCCAATCAATTTGCAGTTGCTTCAGGCGGCATCCCGGCGCCAAGGAAAGTATCCCACATGGGGTAAAGTGCCTTGTATGGGGTACGGTGACAAGAGTATATATGATAAAAACCGAAAGCCCGCGGGCTTTCGGTTTTTTACACTCCAAGAGTTATGATTCTTTTGGCACCCCGAGGTAGATCGTCCCATCCCGCACCTGGACAGGATATGCCGGGATATCTACTACCGCCGGCATCGCAACAGCCTTCCCATTGCGGACATCAAACTCCGCGCCATGACGGGGACAGATAATATTGAAGCCTTCAATATCCCCATCGCCAACCGGGCCATCATCGTGTGAGCAGACGTCTCCGGTGGCAAAGAACTTTCCGGCAATATTGAAGATCACCACCGGCGTGTCCCCAATATCAACGAACATGCGCTCACCGTTCGGAAGTTCGTCCACAGGAGCGATTTCTAAAAAGTCTACTTTTTCTTCTTCAAGTTCTTTGTAGTTGAACATTAATAACCCTCAAATATCAGCGCTTGGCAGTCAAGACTACCCTATTCCACCAGATCGTCGCTGGCTTCTCCCAAACCATACACCCCTGCTTTGAGCACCTTGAGCGAGAGTAAAGCGCACTTGAGACGTACAGGACCCAGATCGATACCCAGAAGTTCCAGCACATCTTCCTTGTTCATTTGCTTGACTTCTTCCAGCGTTTTTCCATGGATGGACTCGACCAACAAATCCGCCGAAGCTTGCGAGATAGCACAGCCTTTGCCCTCAAAAGCCGCTTCTGTCACTTTGTCATCGCCGTTCACGCGGATCGTGATTTCGATGTGATCTCCACATAACGGATTATCGTCTTCGAACTGGATATCGTGCGGGTCGAGGTGACCACGGAAGCGCGGGCTTTTGTAGCGTTCGATGATTTGTTCACGATAGAGGTCGTCCATGTTAGCCAAAAATCTCTTTCACTTTGTAAATCCCCTCGATCAACTTATCTACTTCTTCTTCGGTATTGTAAAGATAAAAGCTGGCACGTGTTGTAGCCGTGATGTTAAATTTTTCATGCAAAGGCTGGGCACAATGATGACCGGCACGGACGGCTACACCATCCTGGTCCAAAATCTGAGCTACATCATGCGGATGCACACCATCGAAAGTAAACGCAGCCACCCCACCCTTATCCTGCGCACCAGGGCCAAACAATTTCACGCCCGGAACTTCTTCCAATCGCTCGAGAGCATATTCCGTTATCTTATGCTCGTGCGCAGCGATGGCATCCATCCCAACTGAGCTCAGATAATCCACCGCCGCTCCGAAGCCAACCGCCTCGGCGATGGCCGGGGTCCCGGCTTCGAATTTATGGGGAATCGAATTAGGAACAAACTCCTGCAAATGGACGGTCTTGATCATATCTCCACCACCTAAGAAGGGAGGCATATTTTCAAGCAAATCCTTTTTCCCATACAGAGCGCCGATGCCCGTCGGGCCACACATCTTATGGGCCGAGAAAGCCAGAAAGTCCGCATCCAACGCCTGCACATCGACAGCGAAATGGGGTACGGATTGTGCCCCATCTACAAGCGTAATCGCGCCTGCCTCGTGTGCCAGACGGATGATCTCCGCTGCCGGGTTGATCGTGCCTAGGACATTGGACATGTGCGTAAACGAGACCAGTTTCGGACTTTGGTCCAGAAGCGTGCGGTAAACGTTCATGTCGAGCAAACCAGCCTCTGTCACAGGGATGAATTCGAGACGAATTCCCCGTTCCGCTTTCAACATGTGCCAAGGGACAAGGTTGGAATGATGCTCCATCTCGGTCAGGATAACCAGATCATCCGACTTGAGATTTGCACGCGCCCAGGTGTACGCTACCAGGTTGATAGACTCAGTTGTATTACGAGTGTAAATAATCTGCTTCGTCGAGGGCGCATTGATGAAACCCGCGATCTTTTCACGTGCAGCTTCATACATCGCCGTGGCTTCTTCAGCAAGGGTATGGATACCGCGATGGATATTGGAATTCGACTGGCGATAGAATGCGTCCATAGCCTCGATAACGGAGGCAGGCTTCTGGGAGGTCGCGGTTGAATCAAAATAGACCACCGCAACCCCGGGTCTTGTTTCGCGGCTCAGGATGGGAAAGTCAGCGCGTATACGAGTAACGTCGAAGCTCATTGCAACGCTTTGTTCCAACTCAGTAATCGGGAATCTCTTTTTCTTTTTTCTTTGACTTTTTGCCCGGCGCCGGACGGATATGCTCAGAATTGACCGGATACCACAAGATACGATCCGGAACCATCCAGCCGTCGGTCAGGAACACGTTGCTGCGAAACTGCACAGCAATCATTTTATTGTCGATTTGGACAATGATGCCCTTTAACCAACCGCGAATACGATCATCATCTTTTTCATGATCGCAATATACTTCGACAGTATCTCCAACTTCGAAGGAGTGCTCCACCTCTGGATCACGCATGTAAGAAATCTGTCCCATTCGACCTCCCCGCGTTGAGCGCCGCTTCCTGGCGCCCCGCGAATTCTGATTTGAATATGTTGTCGCCATTCTCTGCCTTACTTATTATAGATTGTTTCTTGCTTTGTGCACAAAATGGGATTTTCGGTCAGACCGCCATCTTCTCTAAAATTGCTGCCTGGAACCGTTCCCTTACACCCTCAAAAGGTATGCGTTGCATAATCGGATCGAAGAATCCCTCCACGACCAACCTCTCCGCCTCTTTCTGCGGAATACCGCGCGACTTCAAATAAAAGAGTGGTTCTTCTTCCAACTTACCAACGGTTGCACCGTGCGTACAGCGCACATCATCGGCCAGAATTTCAAGGCCTGGAATAGAGTCAGCTCGGGCCTGTTCACTCAGGACGAGGTTGCGGTTGGCCTGATAGCCATCCGTTTTCTGTGCACCAGGCGCAACGTAAATCATGCCCTGCCACACGGAACGGCTTTTGCCCTTGAGCGCACCCTTGAACAGCAAATCGCTGGTGGTATCCGGGGCAAAGTGGTTTTGCTGGGTATCGTGGTCGAGATGTTGTTTGCCATCCGTAAAGTAGAACCCGGACATGCGTCCATTCGAGCCTCGACCGGCTAAATCCAATTCGGTGAAATTTTTAGTAAGTCGCGAACCGATGGCGCCGAAGATCCAATCCAGGTTGGCATCCCGTTCCACATGCGCACGCTCGTGGCTGAAATTCCAAACGTGTTTACCCCAGGATTGCAATTCCACGAATTTCAGGTTGGCGGCTTGCTCGACTTTGATCTCGACAAGCCCGGCATGCATGGTGTCAATGCCTTCTTCGGTCGGTGAAGCTGACTCGTGTACATAAGTCACAGAAGCACCTTCATCTACAAGTACCAGCAAGTGTGAGACATGAGCGAATGCACCCGGTCCCCAATAGATACTGTGCAGAGGTTGTTCCACCTGAACGTTCTTGGGGACATAAAGCACGACACCGTTCTGGGACAATGCACCTGCCAGTGCGGCAAATTTTCCTTCTTCCGGTTTGACAACATCCCCTAAAATGCGTGCGACCAGCTCGGGATGTTTTTCTTGAGCGGTCTTCAAATCGGTGAAGATGACCCCTTTTTTGGCGATGGATTCGTCCAGATCGATCTCAACACCACCGGGCTTAAGGACTATCTGCCCCCCGTGCTGGTCAGCGATCAGGGGTTTGAGCAAATCTTCGGGTAAGGACGGCAAATCTTTGTAAGCGCCCTCTTTTGGCAATACAAACGAGTCGACTGGCAGATTGCGCAGATCCGTACGCCGCCACGGCTCCTCCGTGGTCTTCGGCAGGGACAGTCGTTTAAACGCCTCCCAGGCCTGGGTCCGGTAAGAAGCGAGTGTTTTGTCTTTTAATGTCGGTATATCCGCTTTCGTGAAGGTAAACTCACGGTCGGCGGATTCGGTTCGTCTTCTTCTTGATACAACTACTTTTGGTTTGTTTGTCATATTATTTCCATTGGTCACTGAGCGGAACGCAGTGCAGTCGAAGCGCCTTATACAAGCGCCCTTCGACTGCGGGTTTCAATATGCCCTTTATAAAAGGCTATTCAACCCTCAGCTCAGGGCAAAGAATTATCCTATACTACCTTCCATTTGTAACTGGATCAGTCGGTTCATTTCGACGGCATATTCCATCGGCAGCTCTTTGACCAATGGTTCAATAAAACCAGAAACTACCATGGTGGTGGCTTCCTCTTCGCTCAGACCACGGGACATAAGATAGAAGAGCTGCTCCTCACCGACCTTGGAGACCGAGGCCTCATGACCGATGGTGACATCGTCTTCATCAATTTCGATATAGGGATAGGTATCTGATTGCGATTTAGGATCTAGCAGCAGCGCATCGCAAACTACGTTAGATTTAACACCTTTGGAGCCTTTATAGACTTTGAGCAAGCCACGGTATGAGGCACGCCCGCCAGCCTTGCTGATAGACTTGGAGGTGATCTTGCTGGTGGTGTTGGGTGCGAAGTGATACATCTTACTGCCCGCATCCTGGGTCTGGCCCGCGCCCGCGAACGCCATGGAGAGCATTTCGCCGCGTGCACCGGGTTCCATCAAATAGCAGGATGGATATTTCATGGTGACTTTGGAACCCAGGTTAGCATCTACCCATTCGTGCGTACCATCGGCAAAGACCTTAGCCCGCTGGGTCACCAAATTATAAACATTAGTGGACCAGTTCTGGATAGTGGTATAGCGTGAACGTGCGCCTTTCTTAACCACGATCTCGATCACACCAGAGTGGAACGAGTCGGTGGTGTATTGCGGCGCGGTACAACCTTCCACATAGTGCACCTGCGCGCCCTCATCTACGATGATCAACGAACGCTCGAACTGTCCAACATTGGCGGTGTTCAGGCGGAAATATGCCTGCAAGGGTAAATCAACTTTGACACCCTTGGGAACATAGACGAACGAGCCACCAGACCAAACGGCACTATTAAGTGCAGCCAGGGTATTGTCCTCAATGGGAATCACTGTACCGAAATATTCACGGAACAGATCCGGATGCTGACGCAACCCATCTTCAATCGACAAGAAAATCACACCCTGTGATTCGAGATGCTCCTGGATGGAGTGATAAACCATCTCGGATTCGTATTGCGCGCCAACACCTGCCAGGAATTTCTGCTCGGCTTCCGGAATGCCCAGCTTGTTGAAGGTGTTTTTAATGTCGGAGGGTACATCGTCCCAACTCTTTCCCTGGCCTTCGGTTGGCTTGACATAGTAATAAATCTCGTCCAGGTTCAGACCGGAAAGGTCCGGTCCCCAAGTGGGCATGGGCCGGTTGCTGAAATGCTCGTATGCTTTAAGGCGAAAATCGAGCATCCACTGCGGCTCGCCTTTCATGTAAGAAATCTGTTCCACAACCTCCCGGCTTAAGCCCTTCTTGGCCTTGAAAAAATAATTTTCATCCGGATCGTGGAAACCGTATTTATATTGTCCAATATCTTCGAGGAGTTTCTCGTCACTCATGTGTACCTCTCAATCCAAAACACAAAGGGAATGTTTCGCTAAAGTTCCTTTGTCTTCTCTATGCAACTGTCTTCTGATACTTCTCGCGCACCCATTCGTAGCCTTGCTCCTCAAGCTGCAGGGCCAGTTCAGGACCACCCGATTCAACGATCAGTCCATCAAACATGACATGCACGAAATCGGGTTTGATGTAGTTCAACAGACGCTGATAATGCGTGATGACCAGCACACCCATGTCTGAACCCATCAGGGCATTGACACCGTCTGCAACAACGCGCAGCGCATCGATATCTAAGCCCGAATCTGTTTCATCCAAAATGGCGATTTCCGGCTTGAGTGTCGCCATCTGCAATATCTCGGCCCGTTTTTTCTCACCACCAGAAAAGCCGTCATTCAAATAACGGCCCGCAAAGTTGTGATCCATCTTGAGCAAGGACATTTTTTCCTTAAGCAACTTGCGGAACTCTGGGATCGGCACGCCCTTATCATCGGGGTTTTCAGACCGCCGCCGGGCATTCAGCGCCGAGCGCAGAAAGTTCGCAACGGTCACACCCGGAATAGCTACCGGATATTGGAAAGCTAGGAAAAGTCCCAAACGCGAACGTTCGTCCGCATCCAATTCGAGAATATTCTTATCCTTAAACCAGACCTCCCCACCCGTCACTTCGTAATTGGGATGTCCCATCAGGGTATAAGCCAAGGTGGATTTTCCGGTTCCGTTTGGTCCCATAATCGCGTGGATCTCACCCTGTTTAATTGTTAGGTTAACACCTTTCAAGATTTCCTTGTCTTCAATATTGACGTACAGATTCTTGATAACCAGTTCAGACATGCATACTCCTTGCAAAAAAAATCGCCGTCAGGGGCGGAAGTTGTTACTGATCGAATTATAGCAAAGCGGAGGGAATATGTCAATATTTATGATAATTTTCTAGTAAATTAATCCCTACAACTCTCCCATTCCAACACAATGTTAACAAAGTTCAAACATTTTATGCCATTTGTTAGCTGTATTTACACTTGTGATGAGCATTAAAAAGAGACACATTTATTGTATACTCAACTCATATTTGCGTTGGAGGGACGCTATGAAAACAACGTTAAGATGGGTGTGGATTGTTCTAAGTATTTTGGGCGGGACGCTTATTCTCATCAGCCTTGCCTTCTTTATATTAGGCGAATCGCGGCTGAAACATGTTTACGGGACACCACAAGAAACGCTCTTCATCCCGGATGATAAAAATTCAATCGCGGAAGGGAAACGTATCTTTCAATATCGTGGCTGCGAGGCCTGTCACGGGGAGCACTTGGAGGGATTGGTCTACCTGGACAACCCCGCCATTGGACAAGTTATCACGCCCAATCTGACTACCGGACAAGGTGGAATTGGCTCGCAGCGCACGGACGAAGACCTGCTCCGCTCCATCCGGCATGGCGTTCGCCCGGATGGCACCCCCCTTCTCTTCATGCCTTCTACTGAGTTTTACTATTTGAGCGATATGGACATGGCCCAGATAATCGCTTATATCCGCAGCGCCCCACCGATTGACAATGAAATGCCGGCCAGCAAGCTATCGGTTACGGGGCGAATCGTGATGAACGTCGCCAAAGAGATCACATTCCTACCAGCCGAATTGATCCCGCATGATGCGCCGCGACCATCCGCCCCCGAGCCCGGGATTACATCCCAGTATGGTGAATACCTCGCACTCTCCTGCATGGTTTGCCACGGCCCTACTCTATCCGGTGGAGAGATTCCCGGTTTTCCACCTGAATGGCCTTCTGCCCCTAACCTGACTTCCGGCAGGGGCGGCCGCCTCCCCACCTGGGGGGAAGAAGGATTTATCGAAATCATCCGCACAGGTAAAAAACATGGACGCAGCATCAATCCCGACTACATGCCTTGGGAGTCATACCGTCATATGACCGATGACGAATTGCGCGCAGTGTATCTATATCTGCAAACCCTGCCTCCAAAAGATTTCGGTAATCGCTAATTCCTTATGACTGTAAGAGCATTCCCGGCATCATGCTGTTCGTTTTGCAACATCTGATTTTTATGATATTTATCTATTATATTGACATAGCAAAAAGGGACTGTTATACTCGCAATTAGATAAGGATCTATTCTCATCCCACGTTTGGGAAGAGGAAAGCATATAAAACGATGAAAAGTACGCGAGATCGCATCTTACAAACCCTTTTAAAAAATCCCGGCGCGACCATCAATGACCTGGCGGAAGCAGTTGGGATCAATCCTATTTCCGTGCGTCACCACCTGACCAACCTGCAAGTCGAGGGGTTGGTAGAAGCAGAAGAAGAGCGACACGGCGTTGGACGTCCACGCCTGATTTACACGCTCACCGAACATGGAATGGAGAAATTCCCCACGCGCTATTTGCGGTTGACTTCTCGTCTGCTCGACCAGCTAAAGTCAACCCTGCCACAACCTATGGTCAGCAGGTTGTTTGCAGAAATGGCAACCAGCCTGGCAGATGAGTATTCTGAACAAATGCAAGGCCTGAGTATGGAAGAACGCCTGGAATTGATCAGCGATCTGCTTGCTGAGGAAGGGTTTACGGTAGAGTGGGAAAAAACAGACGATCAATATAAAATACACGAAATCACCTGTCCCTATTTGCAGATCGGACAGGATCACCCTGAAGTCTGTACTGTGGATCAAACCCTGATATCCAAAATGTTGGCCGTTCCCGCCGAGAAAGTGCAATGTATTCTGGACGGTAGCGCCCACTGTACATACGTTGTGCAGCCTGCTGTTACTGTCAAAAGTTAATTGAGGTACCTATGAGTGAAAACGAAACCAATCAAGTTATATGGTCGATCCACGAAACACATCCAGATATGGTGGAGATCGTCCGCGAGAAATTGTCAGAAGTGATAGATCCCGAAATTGGAATGAGCATCATTCAGTTGGGTCTGATACGAGAGGTCGAAATTGAGGATGACATCGCTCGTATGAAAATGATCCTGACGACTCCCTTTTGCCCCTATGGCCCAGCAATGATCGAGGCGACTCGTGAAAAGGCCGTGGAGGCGTTGAATAAGCCCGTCACGATTGAAATGGGTATGGATCAATGGGATTTTTCAATGATGGAAGACCCCTCCGCACTCGATTGGGGCATGTACGCTTGATAAACTAGATCTTACATCATCTGTGATAAAAAACGCCGCTTTACGCGGCGTTTTTGCATTTATTTTCTCTTTTTCCAGTGCATAACGTGCGGTTGTTCGTCCTCGGAAAATCCGGAAAGCACGATCAACGCGTTGGCTACATTTTTCCCCGGATTGCGCCAACGATGATTTAGTTGAGCTGCAAATAATAGACTGTCACCGGAGCCCAACGTAAAGACATCCTTTTCAACATGATATTCTAACTGACCCCTTAAACAGAAGACAAATTCATGACCGCTGTGTACCATGGTGTGCGGACCGCTGCTAGCGCCACTTTCCAGTGTCAACATGAACGGTTCAACCCGGCCCGAAAACTGCTCGCCGCCTAATCCTTCCCATATTCCTCGAGAAAAGGGAACCCTGGGACGTTCCTGAGAGGGGATGTAAATAACCTGCTGTTTTGTTGTTTGTTCTCCAAAAAAAGTGGTGATAGGAACACCCATCGCATCCGCCAGTTTATACAATGTGCTGACCGAGGGGGAAGTTTTCCCCCGTTCTATCATGCTCAACGCATTTGCAGATAAACCACTGGCAGTTGCCAACGAACGCATAGATAAATTCCGTTCTTCGCGCAACTGACGCAAGCGAGTACCAACATCCACCGAGTAAGCTTCCCTATCGTAAATATCCATAATCACCTCTTTTTTATCCAAATCAATTATACCGCACAAAAGATGCATTATTTGGGATAAATCCCTAAATCACGATGTGTAATTTTATGATCGATCAACGTGAATTTTATATGACAAACATGTGACATTCTTCACTATCTGAGGGGTTCACAGCATAGTACTATTGTGAAAATTTTCATATATTCGAAAGTACAAATATACCAATGGATACACAAACTCTGGCACAGGAAGTTTCTCAACTCGAAGCAGATCTTTGTTTCGCGTTAGCTGATCCGACCCGCATATTGATCTTGTATGCTTTAGATGAGCACTCAAAAAATGTAACAGAGATTACGAATGTCCTGAGCATCACCCAGCCGACCACTTCTCGCCATTTAAAAATCTTGCGTGAACGCGGCCTAGTGCACACAGAACGCAGCGGTACAACAATCACCTATCACCTTTCGGACAGGCGCTTGATCGAAGCCCTAGATCTGTTAAGAAGCGTTTTGCGCGACAGACTCGCACATCGTGCAAGCTTGATGGAAGAGATTTAGAACCAACCATCATAAAAACTCTCTAAGGAGAATTGCATGCAACACAAAAAGATCGCATTTTCTTTCACTTTTGCTGGTCTGGTGCTCATTATCACTACCAGCATTTTTCTGTTAACCGTAACTCCAGCTAGTGCACAATGTGGCTCGCAGGCATCGTCCTGTAAAAATTGTCATGAAGTGCAGGGACAAGACCCGGTCAATGCAGACGGAACGGGCTGGCACCAATCGCATGCTTTCGGCGATTTCTGCTATATCTGCCATGCGGGAAACCAACAGGCAACCGATAAGGATGCCGCACATCAGGGGATGGAGGATCCACTTTCAGATATCCAGGCTTCCTGCCAGCAGTGTCACGCTTCAGACCTGGAGGCGCGCGCGCAGGTGTACGCAACAGCCCTGGGGGTAGAAGTCGGATCGAGTTCTGCCTCACCAGCTGCGGGGTCGTCCGATGCGGCTCCCGTCAGCGCGGCAGCCGCCCCTGCTGATTCCAGCCCAAACTGCAATGAAATCGTGGTTGACGATCCGAATACAGTCAATTACGTCCAGAGCTATGATGAAATCGTTTTAGGAAAAAAACCTATCAACTGGGGCAATTCCATTCTTTTGGCGATGATCGGCCTGATGGTGGTTGGCGGCGGCGGATTTGTGATCACACGTGAGAAATTGATCAACGTCAAATTTGGCGATACGCGCAAGGTCGAGGATGAATATCCCGCCGATGTGGTTGAACTATTACCCAAAATCGCCGGTCTCAAAGCGGGGACGCGCAAGTCACTGAAAAATGTTCTGGACAATCCTAAAATGGCTGACAAAGTGCTTGACCTGATCGACGCAGTCGTTTCTGATAAGGAAGAATAAGTCATGAAATTTATCTTGAATTACATCCGTAAGGAAGAATGGTCGCCATATGTGGCGGGCATTCTGCTCGGTCTGGTGGGCATCGCCGCGGTCTGGGCCAGCAATAATCTACTGGGCGCCTCGGGCGCGTTTGAAAATCTCGCCGGAATGATTGGGAAAGCGATTGTGCCCGCCGCCTTTGACAATATGTACTTTAACTTCATTATGCCGCCGGGCATTACCTGGGGCGTGCTTCTGCTGGTGGGTGTCTTCTTCGGTGGCATGCTTGGTGCGGCCACCAGTGGCACTTTGCTGTGGGGCAAGAAAGGCGCGGCCAATTCAGACGCCCAGTGGAAGCGTATCTTCGGCCCGCAAGTCTGGAAGCGATGGGTATTGGCCTTCATCGGCGCAATCATCCTCGAATATGCGGCTGGGATTGCAGGCGGCTGCACGAGCGGGCTGGCTATCTCTGGCGGCATGTTGTTGGCTCCGGCGGCATTCTTGTTCATTATGGGCATGTTTGCTTCGGGTATCCTCACCGCACTCATCATCTATCGAAAGCGATATTAGGTTCACAAGGAGATTCAGATGACTAGCATCCTTGCTATTGTTTTTGGCGTTTTCTTTGGTTTTGCACTGAACAAGGCCGGCCTGACCAAATATCACAAGATCGTGAACGTGTTTCGTTTCACGGATCTGGCCGTCTTGAAGTTCATGATGACGGCTTTAGTTGTCGCCATGAGTGGGCTATATGCTCTGCGAGGCCTGGGTCTGCTCACCTTCCCTAATGTTCCTGGAACCTACATTGTTGGGAACCTGGTTGGCGGATTGATATTCGGCGTAGGGATGGCGCTGACCGGTTACTGACCGGGCACTTGCGCCGCCGGTGGCGGTGAAGGCAAATTGGACTACATCATCCCAGGTCTACTCGGATTTTTGACTGGCGCCGTTATATTCGGCCTGACCTATCAACAGGTTATGCCCCAGATTTCAGCCCTGGCAAATTTCGGCAACACCATCATTCCTGACCTGTGGAATGTCAGTTCCTTCCTTTTCATCCTGACTTTTTCATTGATGGCACTCCTGCTCTTTTATATGATCGACCGTGTGGGATGGCAACGAAAGGAAAGGGAGTAGAGAATATGAGTGGAGAGTGGTAACGGTGAACGAACTGATCTCTACTCTCTACTGAACTACTCTCTCACGTTGGAGATTTCTATGACAAAAATAATCTCAAGACGAGATTTTCTCAAGTTGGGCGCGGCTTCTGCAGGCGTCTTCGCCCTAGGCAAGATGCTTCCCCCAAGAGTGGCGCAGGCTGCCCGTGACGCGGGACATCTCGATGCGAATGGCAACGGTTATGTCCCCAGCATGTGTGAGATGTGCGTTTGGCGTTGCGGCTTGCTTGCAAGAGTGAAAGACGGGCGGGTTGTCAAACTGGAAGGCAATCCTGAGCATCCGCATTCGCGCGGCAATCTGTGTCCGCGCGGACAATCGGGGCTGATGAACACTTACGACCCCGACCGGGTGCTGACTCCCCTCATCAGGGTTGGGAAACGCGGCGAAGGCCTCTTCCGCCAGGCGTCCTGGGATGAGGCGCTGGATATGGTCGCCGCGAATATGACCAAGATCAAGGATACCTACGGACCCGAGGCGATGGTCTTCTCGTCCACACACAACCTGAGCCAAGTTCAATTTGAAAATTTGCTGTATTCGTTCGGCTCGCCGAACTATGGTACGCAACGCTCGTTATGCTTCAATGCTATGATCACGGCTTTCTCGCTGACCTATGGCGTGGAAGAACCATCGCGAAACTATGATGACGTCGAGTTTATTCTGATGATCGGCCGCAACATGATGGAGGCTATCTCTACATCAGAAACATCAGAACTGTCTCATGCGATCGACCGCGGCGCAAAACTGGTTTATCTCGACCCACGCTACACAAAAACTGCAGCTAAAGCGAGCGAGTGGATTCCTATCCGCCCGGGCACTGACTCGGCATTTTTGTTAGCGATGATCAACGTTATCGTCTCAAATGAATTAGCCGATTGTGAATTTGTTAAACAATATGTCCTAGGATGCGATGACATCCAGGAGGAAATGCAAAGGTACACGCCTGCATGGGCTGAAGGGATAACCGGTGTACCTGCAGATACCATTGAGCGCATTGCTCGCGAATATGCTGCTGCCAAACATAACGCCTTGGCACACCCTGGATGGCGCACTTCTAATTTCATTAATTCTTTCCAAACGGAACGGGCTATTGCTTCGTTGAACGCATTGAGCGGAAATGTTCTCACACCGGGTGGGTGTCTCTCCGCGGAAGTGGCTGCGGAAGGCGCAGGACTGGGCATGCCGCAACAGCCACCTTATCCGCGCGTATCGGCATTGCGTTTAGATGGCGTGCCCTGGAAATATCCGCTTGTGCCGTTAAAGCTGGGCGTCTTCCAGGAATTACGGGATGCCATACTGACAGGCGAGCCCTACCAGGCACATGGCTGGTTCATCTCCAGACAGAACCCGATTATGTCCTTGCCCGACCGTACTAAAACACTCGAAGCTTTTGGAAAGATGGATTTCATTGCGACGGTGGATATCATCCTCAACGACACGGCCTGGTACTCGGATGTTGTCCTGCCCGAAGCCTCGTATCTCGAACGCTACGATCCACTCTTGCCTGTGGGTGACAAAGCCTTTCTCCGCCAACCGGTCATTGAGCCACAAGGTGAGGCCAAATCTGCATTGTGGATTTACAAGCAGTTAGGCGAGCGACTTGGCCTGGGAGATTACTTCCAATATGATAATGAAGAAGATTACATCCGCCAGCAACTCGAGCCTTTGGGAGTCAGTCTCGAAGAGGTCAAAGCGAAAGGCTATGCCGAAATGCCAGAAGCGGAAGATGATGGAGAGATCACCTTCAACACACCTTCTGGCAAAATCGAGGTTTACTCTGAGACACTGAAAAACGCGGGGTTCTCTCCCTGGCCTACTTGGGAAGATCCGCCTATACCTAAAGAGGACGAGTTCTACCTGCTGACTGGCAAAGTCGCGCAACATACACAGTTTGGCACACAAAACAATCAATTGCTTCACAAATATTCTGATGAGCCAAGTCTGTGGATGAACGCCAAGACTGCCGCCCAAAATGGTCTAAGCGATGGTGACTGGGTGCAAGTTACCAGCCAGGTTGGCAAAGTACACACTCGACTGCTGGCAACCGAAGCTATCCGTCCCGATTGTGTTTACATGACGCCCGGCTATGGTCATATCTCCAAAGGCTTGAAGACCGCCTATGGCATTGGAGCCAGCGATTCCGCTATCCATGTAACCTATACCGATCCCATCAGCGGGAGTCAGGCGCTCAGTCAGACATTCGTAACAGTCAAGAAGGCTTAGAGGTATTGATATGACAGAGATCAAACACAAGGCTTTTATTTTTGACGCCGCGCGCTGTATTGACTGCCGTGCTTGCATGGTAGCTTGCAGTGTTGAAAACAATATCGCCATGAACAAGACCCGCATCTGGGTTTCAGGGTTCGGCGTGATGGGTGAGTTCCCCAACCTAGAACGCGGCACGATGGTCTATCACTGCATGCACTGTGAACATCCCGACTGCATGTCAGCCTGCCCGGTAGGTGCCTACACCAAGCGTGAAGACGGTCCCGTGATTTACAATCCCGATATATGTATTGGTTGCCGCTACTGCATGAACGCCTGTCCCTTTGGTGTGCCACACTTTGACTACGATAAGGGTCTCATCGAAGGCGCTTTCATCGACAAGTGCACCATGTGCCCGCAGCGCGTCGACATTGGTATGGAACCCGCTTGCGTGGCGACTTGTCCTACCGACGCATTGGAATTTGGCGAGCGAGAAGAATTGCTGAAAATCGCCCACGAGCGCATAGCTGCTCATCCCGAGCGTTATGTCAACCATGTCTATGGCGAATTCGAGAATGGCGGCACCTCCTATCTCGTTCTCTCGCACGTTCCGTTCGGCGAATTAGGTTTGCCAGACTTACCCGAATCACCCGTCAATCAGGTAAGCGAAGCGGCAGTTGGTATGACCTTGCCCGTCGCGTTCGGTTGGGGAGCAGCCCTGAGCGCCGTTGCGACCGGTGTACATCTTTACAACAAAAAGAATGAAAACATTAGCGATTCTGACGAAAACACGGAGGAGAAAAAATGAAAGTAAAAATCACGATCCAGCCGCGTTTTCGTATCGGGTTATTTCCGCTTATTTTGTTAACCCTAGCAGGTGTTGCTTTTGTGGTCGCCATGATCCGCTTCATTTACGGTATTGGCCCTATCAGCAATTTGAGCAACGCCTATCCCTGGGGTTTTTGGGTTAGTTTCGACTTGTTCACGGGCATCGCTATCAGCAGCGGCGCGTTCGTTCTGGCTTCCATTGTTTACATCTTCGAGTTGGAAGAATTCCGTCCCCTGCTTCGCCCAACTCTGCTGACGGGTTTGCTGGGTTACATCATGGAAGTCATCGCCCTGATGGTGGACCTCGGTCACCCCGAACGTATCTGGCACTACTTCGTCTACCAGAATTTCACCTCGTTCTTGCTCCTGATCGGCTTTTACGTGATGATCTACTCTGCGATCATGGCTATTGAATTGTCACCAGTTGTGTTCGAAAAGCTAGGTTGGGAAAAGGCCGCTCAACTGGTGCATCGCTGGATGAAACCAGTTGTCATTCTTGGTGCAGTGCTCTCCGTTTTGCATCAGGCTGCGCTCGGCTCATTGCTGCTCATCCAGCCCGCCAAGTTGAGCCATTTGTGGTGGACGCCCTGGATTCCTCCGCTTTTCTTCGTCTCGGCCATAGTGATCGGCCTGGCGATGACCATCTTCGAATCTTCGATGAGTTCCCGCTACTTCAAACGTGGACTGGAAACCCACTTGCTGGTGAAACTGGCGCGGGCTATCCCCTTTGTATTGGGACTATACCTGGTCATGAAATTCTTCCAACTTACTGTTGAAGACAACTTGGATTTGCTCTTCAACAGTGGCTGGCTGAACCTCCTGTTCTGGGCTGAGATTTTTATTGGAGTTATCATCCCGATGATTCTCTTATCAATCGAACGCCTGCGCCAGAACCCCCGCTGGTTGTTGGCAGGGGCGATCGTCACCCTCCTGGGCATGATTCTCAACCGCTTCAATATCAGTTGGTTTGCTGTAGAGCATCCAGATCCGTTAACCTATATACCTACCTTTATGGCTGACCATATCCGTTATTGGCCGTCCCTACCCGAAGTTGCCATCTCCGCGGGGATTTTCTCCGCAGGCATTCTGGCCTTTGGATTGGCCGTCAAATACCTGCCTATCTTTGAGGATGAGCATCAGGAAGCGCACGCAACCGGCGACTAAATCTCCTCGCCTCGCTCTGGACCCTGAGCCTGCTTCCGTTTCGACGGGTACTCCCCGACACAATAGCCTCCCGCTAAACGATGACGGGAGGCTTGTTCTATAAAGCGGAGCCCAACGTCTCCTGACGTTGAACTTCCCGTCATCAAAGTCTGGAGAACTTGCATTCCGTAAATAAAATGCGCCCT